>JAABYK010000340.1 GCA_011775825.1 Candidatus Zhuqueibacterota bacterium
TGGCTGCGTTTGAAAAAATCGAATATTCATGGCGAGTTCGCCCGCAAGTTTTCCTGTTTGGTTATTTGGCGATTATTGGCACGTTGTTTCTTTTATCGGCAAGAAAAGGCCTGGAGGACAAAACAATTTATCTTGCCCTTCTGCTGTTTCTTCCCCTGGCCTTCCGCCGAATTCAAGAAATGGAATTGCCAATCGCCGGCGGCATTGCGAAATTCAAATTTCAAGAAATGAGAAACCAGATTAAAGAACAAGCCAGGCAAATAGGCGAGATTTCGAACAAGGCAGAGATGGCTATTTCCTCGCTCGTGGGGCTTCATGTCACGCCTAAGTTGGTGCAAGAGCACTTTTATCGCCTGCGGGCGGAGGAGCGAATCAATGAGGAAAAAACCGTCCTTGTAGGATGCCAGGAATTTACCGAACAAAGACTTCTTTGTGCCATGGCCACTATCCTTGTACGTAAGAGATATCCCGAGTTGACAGTCATTCCAAGATACAATTACGGGGGATCGGCGCTCAATTTCTTGGGGCTCCTTCGCGCACAAATCGATATCTATATGGTTTACACCTGGACCGGATTTGAAATGAGTCTCGGCTCTTCGCTAAAGTACATCCGTCCTCCCTTGCTCAAACGGACTGCCGAGCAGATGATCGGGGGCCCGGNNGACCCGGAAGAGAAAAATAGCTTGAATCACCTGTACCGCGATTGTCCAGAGCCGCTGACCTGGTTGCAGCCGTTGGGCTTCCACGATGATTGGCAAATGGTTATGTTGAGCGACAAGGCCGACAAGATTCGGAACCTCTCCCAGTTGAACAAACACGCCGCCGATTTGGTTCTGGGATGCGAACATGAGTTCTTTACCCGCGAGGCAGGTTATGGAGCTTTGAATTTACCTCGTCCCCACGGCTATGGGCTTCGTTTCAAAGAAGTCAAGTTTTACCGACATGCAGAGGTCTATGATGCGTTGCTGCAAGGAGAAGTAGATGTAATTGATGCATTCTCGACCGATCCGCGAATCGATGATAAAGCTCGTTTTCGGACAATAGTTGACGATGAGAATCTTTTCGGGAAGTATCATGCGGTTCCGCTCGTGAGGGCGGCCCTAGTGGATAAATATCGGAACATTAAGCATGACTTAAGTAGGCTAAAGATTGGACAGCCCGACATAAAAGAAATGATCCGGCGCGCGGATGCTGTGACCGGTCAAGCTCACCTCGACAATGTGGAGAGCGT
>JAABYK010000492.1:0-917 GCA_011775825.1 Candidatus Zhuqueibacterota bacterium
TCACGGGAATGATAGAGGGAAATACTACTTCGAGCGCTGAAGGTGCAAATTGCCATTTTGCCCACAATTTCGGAATTAACGATTCCGGAATTAGGCATAGTAAAAGCTGTTGTCAAGTGAGTTGAGCAAGAAAGGAATGGAGTCCGGGAATCGGGAATCTTGCCCTTGCCCCTCTCCCGCCTCCGGTTTCCGTAATAATTCGGAGGAAGTATGTTAAAGACCTATTTCATCATTGCCCTCAGAAGCTTTCGCAAATTTAAAGTCTATTCCTTTATAAATGTGTTCGGATTGGCGGTTGGTTTTGCCAGTGCCCTGGTGATCGGATTGTGGGTGCATCAGGAGTGGAGCTACGACCGACATTTCGAGTGTTCTGAGCGTATCTACCGGGTTGGGGTGAATTTTATGAACGTCGGTGATATGGCGGTTGGCCCTCCCCAGTTTAACGACTATGTGCGGGATTTCCCCGAAGTCGAACAAACTGCGCAATTGGATGGTCCTTCCGAAGTGGAAGTTTTCATCGGTGAGCAGCGTTTCAAAGAGCCTCATACCTTTTTCGCCGATTCCACATTTTTTGAGGTACTCTCCTATGATTTTGTAGAAGGTGACCGAGTTGATGCTTTGGATCAGCCGAATACGGTTGTGCTAACCCAAACGCTAGCACAAAAATATTTCCCCAATACCGCTGCCCTGGGAAGATCCATCTTGATTGGTGAAGACAAAAAAAGTTACCTGGTCACCGGGGTGGTGGACAGGAAGGGCCTAAAATCCCACATTCAGGCAAAAATGTGGCTTCGCTCTCAGCCCACCCAAAATCAGAACTGGCTTTCGGCAAGTACTTACAACTACGTTTTGTTGAAAGAAGAGGTCAGACTGAAAACATTTTCGGAACGGCTCGATGAGTTGATCGAGTACCGCGT
>JAABYK010000492.1:932-1505 GCA_011775825.1 Candidatus Zhuqueibacterota bacterium
TTATCTATAAACATACCTTATGAAGAATGGAAGAATAGCGATAGCGGTTATCGATTTATCCCCATCGCTATAACTGATATCTACCTGACTTCGGACTTGAAATTTGAGCCGATGCCGGTTGGTAGTAAAGACAATGTAGTCACATTCGCCGCCATCGCGGCATTGATCATCCTCATTGCCAGCGTGAACTATGTGAACATCACCACTGCGCGGGCTTCGATCCGCGCCAAAGAGGTGGGCGTGCGAAAGACCCTGGGTGGTAGCAAAGTTGCGCTGGTGATGCAGTTCTTGTGCGAGTCGGTGATTGTTTGCAGTTTGGCGTTGATTCTTGCTATTGCCTTAGGTGAGCTTTTCCTGAGTGCATTCGAAAGCATTACCGGTCTAAAGTTACTGGAAAACCTCTTTACCGGCCTTATGCAGTTTGGCACTGTGGCGCTGATTGCACTTGCCATCGGTCTGATTGCGGGCCTGTATCCGGCATTTTATTTGACGGCATTTGAACCGGTAAGGGTGTTAAAGGGGCAGATCCATTCGCGGAGTGGCAGCAAGAACCGCTTTCGTAACGCGTTGGTG
>JAABYK010000422.1 GCA_011775825.1 Candidatus Zhuqueibacterota bacterium
TGAATGATTTCGAAGATTTCTCCGTCGTTGGCAACGGGTGGCAGTTTCAATTCGTCACGGGTGATTTTTTGTTTAGCCAGCGACGAGCTCGCAGTTCGGGCAATTCGGTTATCCTGAACGATAATTTCCGGTGTATCGATGGGCTTCGGGGTCAGTTCAACTGTTGTTCTTCGCCTGGAATTGCCTACGAGAAAAACGGTCATCCATTCGTCTACGTAGCCAATCCTTTTTACCAAGATCTGGTACTCTCCGGGTGAAATCGGTGGCAGTTCAAAACGCCCGTGTGTATCGGCTGTGGTTCCCATTTGCCTGTCCACAAACATCACATTTGCGCCGGGGACTGGTTGACGGTCTTCGGCGTCAACCACCATGCCGAATAATGTCGCGGGCAAATCCTTTGTCTCGTTCTTCGACACAATGACCCATAAATCCGAGCTTTTTTCGATGAAATCCAGTGGTGTAGCCAGCAAAATCTTTTTGAGGGTACGATAGGGTGAATCTTCAGTTCGTACCAGGACTTCGAATGAATCGACCACAGAGTTGGCGTAAACCAGACGAATACCACTTTGACGTTGGAATTCGTCTAATACATCACTCAGCTTTTCCTGATGCGCTATGATCTTGACCTCGGCAGCGTCATGGGCTTCAAGACTTGTAACAACGGTCTGCAGCAAAAGAAATATGAACAAAATTGTGAGGGTTTTAAAGTTCTTCATGTTACTTTGCCGTCAATCTATAACCACTGTCTTGCTTCTCGTATGTTGCATTCAAAGTCGTGGCTACTATGTCGATTACTTTTGGAAGCGGCTCCTTCTCAAATCTGGCTGTAATCGTATGATGCAATAGGCTGGAATGGGCCTCAATTCGAACGTTGAAAAAGCGTTCTATCTCGGAGAGCACCTCATCGAGAGGAGCGTTGCGAAACACCAGGCGCCGTTCCCGCCAGGCCAACACATCTTCCGGAGCCGTCGCCGGATTTAATGAAACCGCATGTTTCTTGCAGATCGCCGACTGGCCTTCTAAGAGTGTCATTTCCTCTTCGTTGTTAAACCTCGAGCGTATGGAGACTTTGCCTGTTTTGACAAATATGATGGTCTCATCCTCCCAGGAACAGACGTTGA
>JAABYK010000544.1:0-191 GCA_011775825.1 Candidatus Zhuqueibacterota bacterium
GACAAATTGTCATCCGATGTCTGGCTTCAGGTGGGAGCTTGCATCTCCCGCTTTCATAGGCGGGGTGTTCACCATGCTGACCTCAATGCCCACAATATTTTGGTGACAGGCAGTGCTGCAGTATATCTGCTCGATTTCGATAGAGGGAAAATTCTTCCGCCGGGAGAATGGGGTGAGGAGAATTTAAAAAG
>JAABYK010000544.1:314-491 GCA_011775825.1 Candidatus Zhuqueibacterota bacterium
AAAGGGCCATGGTCTTTTCAACAGTCGTCTGATTGTTGAAGTTTTTATCAATCCTATTCCTGGCGGCATCGCCCATCGATTTACAGAGTTCCGGGTCACTGTAGATTTTGTAGATCGCCTCTGAAAGTTTATTGGAATCTCCAGCTCGCACACTGTACCCGGAGACGCCGTTTTCGA
>JAABYK010000544.1:609-1199 GCA_011775825.1 Candidatus Zhuqueibacterota bacterium
AGGCAGAAAACGTCGCAGGCTGCGGCAATTTGCGGTGCATCGTTTCTGTATCCGGCTAGATGGATTTTGTCTTTCCTTGGACTCTCGGCGATTTTCTTCATGAGTTTCTTGCGGTGCATCTTGCCGACCAGTAACAAGTGGACATCGGCGTCGGCGGGAAGTTGATTGATAGCTTCAATCAGCACCTCGATCCCTTTTCTCGGGCGATCGCGCCCGGCCAGGCCGATGACGAAAGCTCCCTGCGGCACGCCGAACTGCGTCAGGTCGGTCGGTGGTTCCTGGTACCAGTCGAGTTTATGACCCTTGTAGATAGTGACATATTTATTCGAGTTAAGCTTGATGCCGCAAAAACTCATTTTCAGGAAAAAGCTGCGGATCGCTTCGCAGACACAGATGACTCTTTTCACTTTCGGGTTGAGGTATGTCAGCCAGGAGTTCGGGCTGAAAAAGCTGACATTGCCGACAATGCCGCGATAAGCGACGATTTTAACCGGTAGACCTATTGAAGCGAGAACTCCAACCGAAGCAGCTTTGTTGTTGAAAACGTGCAGAATGTCAAAGCGCCCTTCCTTCAGTTTCTTGCGAAGTGC
>JAABYK010000261.1:0-2561 GCA_011775825.1 Candidatus Zhuqueibacterota bacterium
TGCAAGCAACGAAAAGACTACTGCTAATGCCAGATCGCCGAATATCTCCCCGGCCACGCCTTTAACAAAAATCATAGGGAAAAACACAGCGATGGTAGTCAGGGTTGAAGCGGTAACTGCCGAGCCGACTTCACTGACGCCTCGAACTGCTGATTGAATTAAATTGTCACCTTCTTCCCGGCAGCGGTGAATACTCTCGATGACCACAATTGAATTATCCACCAGCATCCCAATGCCCAGCGCCAATCCACCCAAAGACATAATGTTCAGGGAGACATCAAACAGTCGCATCGGGGCAAAGGTAGCGATAATGGAAATGGGGATGGCTAATCCCACTATAGCGGTATTGTTAAGATTGCTGAGGAAAAGGAATAAGACAATCACCGCAAACAATCCACCCAACATTGCTGTATTTTTCACTTCATCGATGGAGTTTTCGATAAACCGGGATTGATCGGTTAACAGGTTTATCTGCATATCGCCGGGAAGTGAATAAGCCAGAAAATTGGTCATTTGCTTCATCTTCATTCGTTCTTGAAAAGCCGCACGCCGATCCTTTTTCTCGCCTTTGGCAGGTGCTTCTTTGGTCTCATCCCCCTTGGCTTTTTCTTTACCCACTTTTTTCTGACGCTGTTTTAATTGTGCCACAAAAGCTTGTTGTTCAGGAGTCCCGAAGACTTTATTTCGCACATTTTCGGCAACGGCCACAATATTGGCATCGCCTTCCTTATAGACTTCCAGCTCCACGCTTTCTGTGCCATTTAGTCGGGTGATAATCTGTCGTTCAGTATGGGTGCGATAAACCCTCCCGATATCTTTCAGCTTTACTTCCCGGCCATTCTGGAAATCGAGGCGAATATTGGCAATCTCATCGATGGTTTTGAATTCATTTAAAGTGCGCACAATATATTCGGTTTGTCCTTCTTGTAACTCACCACCGGCCAGATTCACATTTTCCTGCGCCAACCGCTGCCGGATTTGCTGGATATCCAGTCCCATCAAACTAATTTTTTGTTCGTTCAATTCGACCCGAATTTCTTCTTCGTATCCGCCCTTGACTTTCACAGCAGCCACGCCGTCAACTNNCCGGATGATCGGGTCTAAGGAAGGATCGTATTTTAAGATTAGCGGTTTGCCGGCGTCTTCCGGTAAAAATACCCGGTCAAGTTTTTCCCGCACCTCACTGATGGCTTCGTTCATGTCCGTATCCCAGTTGAACTCCAGGATCACATCCGACTGACCGGCTTTGGAAATCGAACTGATCGACACCAGGCTGGTGACCACGCCCAATGCTTCTTCCGTCGGACGGGATATGGCAGTTTCCACTTCTTCAGGTGCAGCCCCCTCATATTCGGTGCGTACCGTGAGCGAGGGGTAAGTGATATCCGGCATTAAATTTAAGGCGAGTTGTTTATAAGAAAGCCATCCAAATATTAAAATTCCGGCAAAGATCATTGTAATCGCCACCGGGCGGGTTGTGGTGACGCGAAAGATACTATCTTTTTCAGGTTGACTCATGTGTAAACATCNNATGCCACAAAGACACTAAGACTCACAGGATCAACAAGGTAGAAAGCATATACTCTGAAACTGTATTTTTGTACTGTTCCATAGAGATATTCGATCAGCTTAGGGTTGCTGATTCAATTATTTCCCTGCCTGGCACCGAAGGCAGACAGGCCGATTTTAGTATCTTGGTATATGATATGCACGCTTTTAAACTCATCCCCCCAGCCCCCTTCTCTTACAAAGAGAAGGGGGAGAAAAGCTCCCCTCTCTTTTCAAGAGAGGGGCCGGCCTGCCCCGACTTGTCGGTGGGGGTGAGTTTCTATGGTGCTTACAAACCGCATACCAGATTCATCAAATCAGGAAGTTATTTTATTTGTGTCCCTTAACATTTCTCAGAACGTTGTGCATCTTCGTGGTCTTGGTTCACCCGGAATACAAATCCTGCATCAATCAGCAAGCGTTTCTGGCTCAGGTTGCTCTTTTGCAAATGCCTGAGGTTTTAGTTGCCAGGCGTAAGTTTTCTCATCAATAATCTTCACTTTGGTTCCATCTTTTAGGCCGTTTTGGCCCAGAACCACAACTCGTGAACCAACCGGGAGGTCGTTCAAAATTTCTACTTTTCGGGCATCTTCAAATCCCTTTTTCAGTTCGACTTTAATCGCACTATCATTTTGGACGGTAAAGAAATAGCTGCGTTCGTTCTCGTAAATCAGGGCCGCTTTAGGGAGAAGGAGGGCATCTTCGTGCGTATCCACAATCAATTGTGTGTTGACAAACATGCCCGGTCTGAGCTGGTCCTGGGGATCTTCCACTGCCACGGTCACTTTAAAGGTGCCGCTTTGCGGATCGATGACCGGACTCTTGCGTTTTACATATCCTTCGAATTGCTGATCTTCCAGTGCATCTGCGGTAATAATTGCCGGTTGATTTTTATAGCATTGCGAGAATTCATCCTGGGGCACGTAAACAACCACGATTTTTTCATCAAAATTGGCCACCGTAAACAGCGTCATATTGGGTTGAATGTGTTGTCCCAAGCGGACAAAGCGATT
>JAABYK010000261.1:2569-2978 GCA_011775825.1 Candidatus Zhuqueibacterota bacterium
AGAGGCGAGCATTTTCAAATTCCTCTTCACTCAACAGGTCTTTTTCCTGCAGAGCTTTCACTCTGTTAAAATTGGTTTTCTGCTTTTCGTAATCAATTTGCGCTTTCTCCTCAGCTAACTTGTATTCTTCTGCTTCTATTTGTAATAACTTTTGTCCTTTTTTGACAAAGTCACTTTCATCAACATATATATCTTCCACAATCCCCTCTATTCGCGAAACGACATCAACTTGTTGTTCTGTTTCCAGGGTGGAACTGTAGAGCAGGAAACTGGAGATTGCACCCCGAGTTAAGGAGGTGACTTCTACCGGCACCGCATTGGTCTCAGGATTGTTACGATCTTTATTGGCTTGTCTATCTTTAGGATTTTCCGTTTTCTCGCTGTGTCCTGATTCTTTCTGTACGACACT
>JAABYK010000360.1:0-202 GCA_011775825.1 Candidatus Zhuqueibacterota bacterium
GTTTTGGATGTTCATCCCAAGATATGGGTGCGACGATTGGAGAACCGCTGATTGATTGGGCTTAGTTTGGGACACATGTCCCATCAGATTTTTTGCACGGGACAAATGTCCCGCGCAATCGGATTTTCGGGTTATTGATTTAATGTAAATTATTCAAATAGAGCGCTGAGACGGTCATTTCCGCGTAGGCGGAAATCCATTA
>JAABYK010000360.1:338-1201 GCA_011775825.1 Candidatus Zhuqueibacterota bacterium
TCTCCAGAGATTGAACGAAAATTCTTAGTAAAAAAGACACCCGAGGATTTGCATGACTATCCGCATCAGGAAATCTCGCAGGGATACATCGCCATCACCGATGAAGGTGTCGAAGTGCGATTGCGAAACAAAACCGGCAAATTTACCCAGGCCGTTAAGAGCGGCGGCGGTCTCAAACGTCTGGAGGTTGAAATCGAATTGAGCCGCACACAATTTGAGAGGCTGTGGCCATTGACAGAAGGCAAGCGTGTGCAAAAAGTGAGGTACGAAATTGACTACAAGGGTTGGACCATTGAATTGGATGTTTACGAAGGCAGACTCAACGGCCTGACCGTTGCCGAAGTCGAGTTCGATAATGACGAACAAAGCCGGGCCTTTGAACCACCCGATTGGCTAGGAAAAGAAATCACTAACGATGAAAGATACAAAAACAGGAACCTGGCTGTTTACGGACTGCCTGAGATTTAATCAGAGTCGAATGACTGCGGTTGAGCAGAAAGAATGATGCAAGAAAACACAAACAACAGAGGCGTGATTTACGATCAATCCGCCGTCATTCCGTTTCGCTTTGAGGAAGACGATTTGCAGGTAATGCTGATCACCACCCGACGCAGCAAACGCTGGATCATTCCCAAAGGCCTGATCGAGGACGACATGACGGCGGATGAATCCGCAGAGATGGAGGCGTTTGAGGAGGCAGGCATTCGTGGACACGTATATCCGGAGGTCATTGGAGAATACGAATATCAAAAATGGGGTGGCATCTGTCGCGTCAAAGTGTTTCTAATGAAAGTGGAAAGCGTTCTTGAAGAATACCCCGAATCGTTTCGAACGCGGAGGTGGATGACGGCGGAGGAAGCTGC
>JAABYK010000360.1:1347-1556 GCA_011775825.1 Candidatus Zhuqueibacterota bacterium
TAACTTACAACCAAATCAGTTACCACGGAAAAGACAAAAGAAGTTCAATCCATTTCGATAGATTCGCCCGAGGCTTATTTAAATCGGGAACTAAGCTGGCTGAATTTTGCCCGTCGAGTGCTGGATCTCGTTGAGGATCCCGAGGTGCCCTTGTTGGAACGCATGAAGTTTGCGGGCATTGTGGGCATGCTGCATGACGAGTTTTTCAT
>JAABYK010000432.1:0-273 GCA_011775825.1 Candidatus Zhuqueibacterota bacterium
AAGGGATCGGCATCAACGTGCCGATCCCTTTTGTTTTCTCGAATTTGCGAAATTAGTGAGACATGAATGTCTCGGTTGAGCGCTGGTTAATCGTTTTTGCGCAATGCAGCTTTGAGGAACCTGACCTAAGTTGTTAATAAACAAAAGAAATTCCCGACCACAATTTGATTCTGCAAACGCTGATTTTGGTACAAAGATTGTACACGCTTTATGTCAAGATATGATTTGGCGATCGAAACCGTTCGGATATGAATTCTACAAAGATGTTGTTTT
>JAABYK010000432.1:367-882 GCA_011775825.1 Candidatus Zhuqueibacterota bacterium
GCTTGAAATGGCAAGAAGTGCGGCATTAGGGATTGAGTACTTCTTGCAGCACCTGTCGGCCGATCTGAAGATGTTTGCCTCATTTCCCCATGTGCAATATTTCGAACAAAAAATTCTAAAAACAAATATCGACTACTTCTACGAGTACACGAATCAAAATGCTGTAGAAAGTCTATTTCTGGTCAACCGGCAAAACGAATTAGTTTATGCAACGGGCGATGTGGTGACACAGGAGATCCGACAATTCTCCCTGGAACCAATCCAAAGTTACGACACCGACAATGGCCGACAAATGGTGTGGGTTTCTCGAGTGCAGGGACGAGTGCGGGACAAATCGGATGATGGACTTTACCTGATATTGTCGGTGCCCATCGTACAAGATTATCGAGATGCGCGTCATCGCAATCCTTCAAACCGGTTTGTCGGGTTGGTGGGCTATGTCATTGACTTCAACTGGCTGATGCAGGAATTCATCAAACCGATTCAGGTTGGCAAGACGGGGTTTGCCTGGGTCA
>JAABYK010000432.1:913-2981 GCA_011775825.1 Candidatus Zhuqueibacterota bacterium
GGTCGCACATGTCATGCGTCTTTTGACAAGCAGATTGCGCTCATCCAGAATGAATCCACTTATGAAGAATACAAAGTAGGCAACGAACCGGCCAAGATTATGGCTCAGGCCCCGATGATCCTGGCCCATGACAGGTGGATTGTTGCGGTTTCCATCGATCTTGCGGAAGTCACGGGCATCATGCGCAAGAATTTCCAAACGTATTTTTGGCTCGTCGGGTTGGCGTTAACCAGTATTGTTTTGGGAGGCGTCCTGCTGCTCTGGTTCAACATTCGGCGTGTCCGGGCCGAAACCAATGCCGTCCATAGTGAGCAACGGCGGGTGTTACAGGGGCAGGTTCACCAGGCGTCAAAACTCGCCTCTATCGGAGAACTGGTGGATTCCGTCGCCCACGAGATCAACACACCGGTTGGAATCATCTCGGCACAGGTGGATGCGATGTTACTTGCGGCGAAGGACACGGCAAATTCGGATGTGCTGAGGATCATTAAGGATCAGACCCGAAGAATTGCCGGTTACACCCGGAGCCTGCTGCGTTTTTCTCGACGCATGAAGTTTCAGCCGAAGCATGAGAATTTGGTCGATATAACCGAGGAATGTTTGAAACTGCTGGGATACCGATTGCGTGCGGACAGAATTCGTGTCCAGAAAAACTGGCCGCAGAACTTGCCTGACGTTAAAGTGGACCGTAATCAAATGCAGCAAGTGCTCATGAACCTGTTAAACAATGCAGTGGATGCTGTAGGCGAGGAAGGAGAAATTCGTATCTCGATTCAGGCCACGAATGGCGAGACAGAACAATCTGGTGTCAAGATGCTTGTTTCGGACACCGGACCTGGCATCCATCCTCGGGATTTGTCGAAGATATTCGATCCGTTCTTTACCACCAAGCCCGCAGATAAAGGCACGGGATTAGGTCTGGCGATTTCGCAAGCTATTGTGAAACGACATGGCGGCTCGATAACGGCCGAGAACAACCAGCACGGGGGAGCGAGCTTCATCGTGTTCATCCCGTTGAATTCAACCGCTTCGAATTGAAATGGCTGACATTTTAATCGTTGATGACGAAAAAGACATGCTCAGTGCTTGCAGCAACATCTTGCAGGCTCTGGGGCATAAGCCGGTGGCCGTCGCAAACGGCACTCAGGCCATCAGTTTAATGGAAACGCATGAGTTTGATTTGCTGCTCTGCGATTTGTTCATGCCGGATGTGGACGGAATGAGAGTTTTAGAGAAAACAAAAGAATTCGCACCGAACACACCGGTGGTCATGTTCACGGCTTACGGCACAATAGAGAGAGCCGTGGCCGCCATGAAAGCCGGCGCCTTTGATTTCTTGCAAAAACCGTTCGAAGCCGAGGATCTTAATATCGCCATAGAAAAAGGCTTGCGGCAACGACAACTATTTCGTGAAAGGCAAGAATTACTGCGCCAGNNGGCCGAAGTATGCAGATGCGGCGAGTGTTCGAGTTGATTGACATCGTCGCTTCGACTGATGCCAATGTCATCATAACCGGAGAAAGCGGGACGGGCAAGGAACTCGTCGCGCGCAGCATTCACGCCAGGAGCAAGCGACGCACCAAATCGTTTATGCCGGTCAACTGCGGTGCGCTGCCCGAAAATCTTTTTGAAAGCGAATTGTTTGGGTATGAAAAGGGGGCCTTCACCGGCGCCACCCGACGCAAAGCCGGACTTCTCGAGTTGGCAAACGGTGGCACGTTCTTTTTAGATGAAGTGTGCGAGTTGACCGAGGCCTTACAAGTAAAGCTTCTGCGTGTGTTGCAGGATCGCAAGGTGTTCCGGTTGGGCGGAGATGAATTTGTGAACGTCGACGTGCGTTATGTCGCTGCCACGAATCGTGATGTGGAACACGCGGTTAAGGAAGGACAATTGCGTGAGGACTTCTACTACCGCCTAAATGTCGTTAGAATTCACATCCCGCCCCTGCGACAGCGTCGGGATGACATCCGTCTCCTGGCCGAACATTTTCTGCGCAAGTATCTCAAAGCCTCGCCCAAGAAAGTATCCGGATTTAGCGATGAAGTGTTGCAGTGCCTCGACGGTTATG
>JAABYK010000308.1:0-163 GCA_011775825.1 Candidatus Zhuqueibacterota bacterium
TTTGCGATCTTTTGCCAGTACTTCCCGCTCAATCTGCCGAACGGTCCACCACCCCCGATAGATAAATGGCAGTTTGTCTTCATAAACTTCTAAGTTTTTAAACATAGATTCCTTCCGAAGCCATAAGACTATTCATAGCGCAATGATTCAACCGGGTTGGCGA
>JAABYK010000308.1:177-1600 GCA_011775825.1 Candidatus Zhuqueibacterota bacterium
GCTCGCACCGCCTGCGTGCTCACTGTCAGCAGCGCAATCACCAGCGCCAGGCCACCAGCCAGCGCGAATACCCACAAATTCCGCTCAAGCGAAATGCGATAAGCGAAGTCTTGCAGCCACCGAGTCAAAACAAGCCCGGCAAAAGGCCAGGCAATAATAGTGGCAATAGCAACGAGCTTCAAAAAATCCTTCGACAGCAATGCAACCAGGTTTGCCACAGTTGCGCCAAACACCTTGCGCACACCCACTTCTTTTGTTCGTTGCTCTGCAGTGAGGGCTGCCAGGCTGTAAAGCCCGAGACAAGCAACAAAGATCGCAAGCTCTGCAAATACCATGAACAGCCGGCTGAGCTTTTCTTCGCTGCGATATTGCCGGTCGAAATTTTCATCCAGGAAAACGTAGTCGAAAGGCCGGCTCGGCACAAGCCGCTGCCACGTCTTTTCTAGCTCCGAAAGCACCCGATCTATTTCTCTCGTTTCCACTTTGAGCGAAAGATATTGCAGCCAACCCGGTTGAATGTGCATGACAACCGGCTCGACTAACCGGTGTAAGGAATTGTAGTGGAAATCCCTGGCTACGCCGATTATACGGCCTTCTTTTCCCGGCCATCCCCAGGTAAACTGTTTTCCGATTGCGTCGTCTGCCTCGCCCCAATCCAGGTTTTTGACTGCCGCTTCGTTGATAATGAAACCTTCCTGCGCATCGGTCGTGAAATCGCGTGAGAACGCTCTCCCCGCTGCCAATTGGATATTGTACGTTGCAAGAAAATCGTAATCGACAACAAGGGTGTTGATCGATCGCGTTTCTTTCTCGCTCGCACCTTCGGGACGGAAAACGATCGAGGGGATTTCACGTCCGGGTACGGTGCTGGACGATGCGGCATTTTTGACAGCCGGAATTTTTGAAAGCTCGCTTTTGATGGCTTCGAAACGCCCACGAATATCGGCATTGTTGCGGATCGGAATGACGATCATGTGCTCTTTGTCGAATCCGAGATTTTTTTTCCGCATAAATGACAGTTGGTTGGACACGACCAGCGTTGCGATGATCAATACGATTGAAGCGGCAAACTGAAAAATGACGAGAATTTTTCGCAACCGAACACTTTGCATACCACGCGATACGCTCGTGTTCAGTGCAAGTACCGGTTTGAATCCTGAGAGCACAAAAGCCGGGTAGCTGCCTGCTATGAGTCCGGCGATCAAAACAATGCCCACAAGCCGGAGCACAGCGGTCGAGTCGCTGAATAGGTCGAGTGCCAGAGATTTCTCGCTCAATGTATTAAACAAAGGCAGGAAAAACTCCATCAGCAATATAGCCAGAACCATGGCGATGAAAGCAGCAAGTAGTGACTCTGTTAGGAGCTGACACGCCAATTGTCCACGATAAGCGCCCAGCGTTTTGCGCATGCCGATCTCCCTTC
>JAABYK010000308.1:1652-2017 GCA_011775825.1 Candidatus Zhuqueibacterota bacterium
CAGGCAATGATCAGCACGAGAGCGGCGATAACCAGAAAGACGTAGATATAAATGATGTTCCCGGTCGGGCCGATTTCCCACGCTAGGTTCGAGTGCAAATAAATCTCATTCAGCGGCTGAAGGTAAAAGCGCTGAACGGAGCCGAATCTTTCCTGTAGGTCGGCAATGTACCTGTCGCCGAAATGGTAGAGCTGGTCTGCCAATGCAGCCTGCGAAGCGTTTTCCTCGAGCAAGACATAAGTGTATGTGTTGAAAGACCACCAAAAGAATTGCCTTGAGGTATTGATCCGGTTTTCGGCAAAAAGCGTTTCGAACGAGGCGAGAAAATCGAATGTAAAATGGGATTGGGCAGTGATTGGAGCGAG
>JAABYK010000138.1:0-189 GCA_011775825.1 Candidatus Zhuqueibacterota bacterium
ATTGTATGCCTGCGAGGTTGTCCATGCACGTCTCTGTCGCATCGAAAACGAAGTCGATGCCCAGGGCCGGGGCTGGCAAATAACCGATAAAATGCGCAAACAGCGCGAGCAACTCGAAAAGAAATTTCTGGCTTTAACAACCAAGGGAGACCTAAAATGAAAGAAATAATCTGCAATTATTCTGACTTG
>JAABYK010000138.1:358-1493 GCA_011775825.1 Candidatus Zhuqueibacterota bacterium
TACAAATTCATCCTCTTACCCTAAATCGTTATCGTGGAATAATAGAAAAGGCTATCAACAAGGAGACCCAACATGAGCAAAGCCTATCATCTAAAAAACCTGCTAAACGCAAAAAACATTAGCTACGATGAGTTTGTCCAAGAACTGCCCATCTCAAAAACCGGCTTAAGCGGTATTATCAATCATCAAAGATGGCCCAAACGCCAGCGCCAGAATGTAGCCAAACTCAGGGATGAAATCGAAGCCAGGCTCGAATCCGAAGGCTTTTCCCAAAAAGAAATTGCAACCTGTTGGCAATTGCAAGGAAATCAGTACATTAATTCACAAAATCATAAACCCAAAGCAAGGAGACCTGTCATGCTTAAATCAGCCATTTTGGAAAAACTCGAGCTCACCAAAGACCCGTTTAGCTCCGAAATCGAAGAGCTCGAGGATATCTACATGACGCCGCAGCACAAAAACGTGCTCGACATTATGCTCGATGCCGCCAGACATAATAAGTTTTTGTTCGTCATCGGCCCAATCGGCTCCGGCAAACTCATGCTGAAGCTTATTTTCAAGTACAAACTCGAATCCCAGGGCCGTACATTCATTAGCGAGCCCAACATCATCGATAAGCATAAATGCTTACCGAGCAGTATCATCGATAGCCTGATCAACGATCTGCATCTCCATGCGGATCCATTGACGGAAAAATTCAAATTCACCAAAACACCGCTCGAGCAGAAATCCAGAATGGTAAAAGCCATCCTGGAGCACGTCACGAAAATGAAGAAGAAGAAATGCAACCTGATCGTCGATGAGGGACATCTACTGCCCACGGATACGATCAAATCCATGAAGAATTTTCACGAGTTGCTGGATGGATTCAAACGCATGCTCAGTATCATCATATTCGGTCAGCCGGAACTGGGCGTGCGTTTGGAAAAAGACTCCACCATCCGGGAAGTCGCCGAGCGCGGCCACGTGGCCTATCTGCGACCGATTCCCAACCTGGTGGTGCAATACATCCGGCATAAAATCAGCCGGGCCTCCGGCGATGCCAATAAGATTTTCACGGAATCGGCCTATCGAGCCATCCAACGTACGCTCATCGAGGCCACGCCGCAGGAAATCAACAACATCGTCAGTCGCG
>JAABYK010000138.1:1522-1653 GCA_011775825.1 Candidatus Zhuqueibacterota bacterium
ACCTTCCCGGTAAGCGCAGAAACCATCGAAATGGTAGAGAAACAACGTTCGTAGTAAAGCCTTTAGGCGAAGGATTTTTTATGGGTAAAAATTCAAACATTCAATGGACAGACCATACCTGGAATCCCTGG
>JAABYK010000140.1:0-228 GCA_011775825.1 Candidatus Zhuqueibacterota bacterium
TTTAAGCGCCAACGAGGCCGGCAAATGTCTTTTAGTTTTGAAAGAATTGGAAAATAGAGAAGTCTATTGTGCAGCGCTCAAACAAATTGGAATATCTGAACGAACTGGAAATCGTTATGCCGCCATAGCTCTAAGATTTTCTGGTCTCGATCCTGAAATTATTGAACAATTCGGCGTTACTAAAATGTATATGTTACTTCAAGCCCCTGATGAAGAAATCGAGAAACT
>JAABYK010000140.1:265-926 GCA_011775825.1 Candidatus Zhuqueibacterota bacterium
CACCACACGCGAACTCGAAGAGCGTCTCAAAGAAGAAACTGCCAAATTAACGGACGACGTCAAAGAAAAAGATGATCGTCTAAAAATCGTTTACGAAGATAACCGGCAACAGCAAAAGGAAATCAAACGCCTCAAAGAGGAAGTCATTAAGGCCAGCCTCCAGGAGAGGCCGCTCGATCCGATTCCCGAATGGTGGCAACGCTATGTACAGGTTATGTCCGAATTGGATGAAATGATCCGGCTTCTGGCCGAAAATCCTCCGGACCTTGATCAGGAAGCCAATAAAGCCCGTTGCCGGTACGTTGCGCTCAATCTTGACCGACAATTGTTTCGAGCAAATCAGTATCTCAAAGGAATGCCAATCGATGCCACCGAGTTTCTGGAAAAACGTGATGAAAAGTTAGCTGAAATTAAAAAGAAGTTCGATTGGTCTCAAATCCTCAATGAAAATGGCGAATATGTCGAATTTGAAGAAGATGAAAATTAAGGATCTCCCATGCGCAGATTGTCGAAAGATGCCATCGCGGAGATCAAGCAACGAATGAGCGGACTTACAGGAAACAGAGCAAAACAGATGGCCAGGCGCCTCGCCGAGGATTTCGATGTGGACATAACTCGCATCTATCATCACAGCCGGGATGTACGCCGGCGAAGGGAAATC
>JAABYK010000140.1:1031-1206 GCA_011775825.1 Candidatus Zhuqueibacterota bacterium
AGAAAGTCGTGCCCGGTACCCTAAATCGCCACCTGCGCCGTAAAGGCATCGGCCGCCGCCAGCTCAAAAAAGACATCAAACCTTATGTATCCTGGCAGGCCAAATTCCCGAACCATCTCGGCCAGGTCGATAGTACAGTATCGCAGCAATTTTACATCGATGATGATGACAGCAT
>JAABYK010000293.1 GCA_011775825.1 Candidatus Zhuqueibacterota bacterium
CATTACTCGATGTTTTGTTAGCTTTGAACATCTCGGCAGGTTTGGTCCTGTTATTAGTGTCGCTTTATCTGGTCAATCCGCTGGAAATATCGGTCTTTCCAAGTTTGCTGTTAATCTTAACCCTCTTTCGGTTGGGGCTTAACATTGCTTCCACCCGACTGATATTGGGAGAGGCATACGCGGGAAAAATAATCAGTGCCTTCGGGAGTTTTGTGGTGAAGGGCAACTACGTAGTTGGTTTCATTATCTTCCTGATCTTAATCATTATTCAGTTTCTGGTCATTGTTAAAGGAGCCGGACGGATTTCCGAAGTCGCAGCCCGTTTTACATTAGATGCAATGCCCGGTAAGCAAATGAGCATCGATGCGGATTTGAATGCGGGCCTTTTGACTGAAACCGAAGCACGGGAAAGGCGTCTCCAAATTTCCCGCGAAGCAGACTTTTATGGCGCTATGGATGGGGCAAGCAAGTTTGTAAAAGGGGATGCGATTGCCGGGTTAATCATTACTTCAGTAAACATTGTCGCCGGTCTTATCATCGGCGTGTTGCAAATGGGAATGCCGATCAGTGAAGCGCTAACCACTTATGCATTATTAACCATTGGCGATGGTTTGGTGTCTCAAATTCCGGCCCTCCTGGTTTCCACCTCCGCCGGGATTGTGGTTACGCGTGCCGCCAGCGAGGATAATCTCAGCACCGATTTACAGGAGCAAATTTTTGCAAAGCCCAAAGCCCTCTTTATTGCATCGGGGGCTTTGCTGATGTTCAGCTTGACACCCGGCTTACCAACAATTCCGTTTCTGATTCTGGCTTCGGTTATTGCAGCGGTAGCCTTCTCCTTAACCCAACAAAAAGAAGCGGAAGAAGAGCTGGAAGCAGCATCCGAAGAGGCTGAATTGCCTGCGCCGGCCGATAACATTGAACATTACTTGCAGGTCGATCCGCTGGAATTGGAGATCGGATACAACCTGATTCCCCTGGTGGATGCCGAACAAGAAGGCGACTTATTTGAGCGCATTACTTCGATGAGAAAACAGCTCGCGGTGGAACTTGGAATCATTGTGCCGCCAATTCGGGTGCGCGACAACCTGCAGCTCAATCCGGATGAATATGTGGTGAAAATTCGCGGAAATGAAATCACAAGCAATGAAGTGATGATGGGCCGCCTCCTGGCCATGAATCCGGGCCATGTTGAAGACTCTGTTTCCGGTGTCGAGGTCGTTGAACCTGCCTTCGGATTACCGGCAATCTGGATCGATCCGGAACAACGCCATGAGGCAGAATTAGCCGGTTATACAGTGGTGGAGACATCGGCAGTGCTGGCCACACACTTAATGGAGCTGATACGAAAGAATGCTGACAAGTTGCTGGGACGACAGGAGGTAAAGCAATTGCTTGATAATTTGAAAAAAGACTATCCGGCTGTTGTAGAAGAACTGATTCCCGATCAAATGGGGCTCGGCGCTATTCAAAAAGTGTTACAAAATTTATTGCGTGAACACATACCCATTCGCGACCTGGTTACCATTTTAGAGACCCTGGCTGATTATGCCGGTATGACCAAAAATGTGGAAGTTTTAACCGAGTATGTACGGTTTGCAATGTCCGATACAATTGCGAAACTTTTTCAGGATGAAAATGAAATCATACACGCCATTACGCTGGATCCTAAAATTGAACAACTGATCACCAACACGCTTCAAAAGCAAAAGCAAGTCACCAAT
>JAABYK010000154.1:0-140 GCA_011775825.1 Candidatus Zhuqueibacterota bacterium
TCAGGCGTACCTTTCTCTGAACAAACAATCCGCGAAGGGCATCGATAGAGAAGGCTGGACGAGCTACGGTAAGAATTTACCCGCGAGACTCGCCGATCTACATCAACGTATTCATACCTTAAAATACAAACCGCAACCTG
>JAABYK010000154.1:243-570 GCA_011775825.1 Candidatus Zhuqueibacterota bacterium
TCGAAATCAGCACAAGGCACTGGATGCGGTGTATGTGGCGATCACTCAAAAGAAAGTGAGCTGGGTGTTGGATGCTGACATCAGTCAATTCTTCGATACCATTGATCATAACTGGATGATGAAAATGTTAAGGCACCGAGTGACGGACAAACGATTACTCATGCTAATCGAACGAACACTCAAGGCAGGTATTATCGAGGAAGATCGATTTTCTAAAACGGAGATCGGAACCCCTCAAGGTGCAGTGATATCGCCACTATTAGCAAATATTTACTTGCACTACGTTTTAGATCTATGGGCACACCAATGGCGAAATAACAACGCCAG
>JAABYK010000154.1:621-1120 GCA_011775825.1 Candidatus Zhuqueibacterota bacterium
ACGGTGAGTATTTTCAGCGCGCGCTCTCAGATCGTCTAAATAAATTCGGATTAAGACTCAATCAGTCGAAAACACGTTTAATCGAATTTGGCCGGTTCGCAAAAAGCAACTTCGAGAACAAGAACAAAGGGAAACCAGAAACGTTCGACTTTCTCGGATTTACTCACTACTGCTCAGTGCGTAAGAGTGATGGTGGATTTAAGCTTGGTCGCAAGACGATCGCGAAAAAGATGAAGGCCAAACTAATCGACATTAAAGAAGCCCTTCGTGCACGCATCAATCAAGATGTTTACTCTCAAGGGCGATGGCTAAAGAAGGTAGTACAAGGGTTTTACAACTATCACGCAATACCAGGGAACTGTATTGTTCTTGATGGTTTCAAAACAGCGGTGAGTAAGCTGTGGCTCAAGACCCTCAAACGCCGAAGTCAAAAGTCGACGATTAACTGGAAGAAGCTCACGAGATTAATTCGCTTGTTTATACCAAGCGTCACGATACA
>JAABYK010000295.1:0-155 GCA_011775825.1 Candidatus Zhuqueibacterota bacterium
CAATTGCGGATAAAAGCGATCCAGTCTATGCGAAAGTAGAATCTCATTCTGTTCCAACAATCTCATAATGGCCGGAGTTGTTGCCAGTACTTTGGTCAGGGAAGCCAGATCATAAATCGTATCGGCTTTCACCTGGGGGGAATTTTGCTCATAGG
>JAABYK010000295.1:309-1223 GCA_011775825.1 Candidatus Zhuqueibacterota bacterium
TCCATTCTGAGCCTGATGGAAATTCGAGACGATAAGTTCGTGCCTCTAATTTAATTGCCCGATCGTAGCGAGATTTTAATTGAATTGGCAGTTTCGCATTAATATCGATAAAACTACACAGGGCTTTGAATGCTGCAATCTGAGTGGCCTTTACATACGAATAAGTCAGAAAAATGGCATCGAAACTTATGGTGCGAGGCAAATCATTTAAACGGAATGGATTGCCAAAAACAAACATTATCAGTCGCGCGTTCTTTTGATTAAGAGATTTCATTACGCGATGCACGCGTTGCCAATCCAGTTTTTGGGGGTGTCCGGCAAAGGTTCGAAAGTAGAGCGAAATCACCACCACAGATTCTTCCGCAAGCGAGAGGGATTCAATATCCTTCAAAAGCGGATTGTTGAGAATTGCGGCTTCCTCAAAAAAATCCTGTAACTCCTTACAGAAATGTCGCAACGGTTGGTCGATAAATTCGCTGTCGGTAAAAATCAAGTTCGTTATTTTGGAGATGTCTGGCAGATCCAGAGGAAAGCGTTTTGAGTTGTGCAGCAGCGTGATACTCCGCTCTGCCACGCGGGCGGCAATGCCAGCGTGGTTGGGATGCTCGACAATTTTATAGATCCGCATTGGATGAGGTTGGGCCGGTTGATGCTTGAAAATCCAGCGCTTGAGCGCAATGATTCGGTCCACAGCCTGTTCGACTTGCTGCCGGAACTGACGATCCTGTTGCAACCGATTTACCAAAAAGCGATGCAGTAATGGAATTTGCTCAGGCATGAGCAGTACATCCGCGCCTGCTTCCAGGGGCAACCACGCTTGCTGCCAGGGAGTAAATTGTGTTTGGATGGCGCCCATGTTCAGCGCGTCGGTAAACACTACTCCATTATAGTTCCAGCGATCGCGAATCACGCCC
>JAABYK010000620.1:0-172 GCA_011775825.1 Candidatus Zhuqueibacterota bacterium
ATTTTGTCTCTGCCTCGGTCGGTGTGCACCCTAACGAGACCGAGGGCAGAGAACCCACCGTCGATGAACTGGTGAAACTGGCCGATGATGAGCAGATCGTTGCGATTGGTGAAACCGGTCTCGATTATTTTCGCAGCGAAGGGGACCTGGAGTGGCAACGGCAGCGCTTTCG
>JAABYK010000620.1:303-573 GCA_011775825.1 Candidatus Zhuqueibacterota bacterium
TTCATGATCTCCTTTTCCGGCATTGTCACGTTTAATAGCGCAAAAGAGTTAAAGGAGGTCGCCAAAATGGTTCCCGCCGATCAGATGCTGGTCGAAACCGACTCGCCCTATCTCGCCCCGGTGCCATTTAGAGGCAAGTCAAATCAACCGGCCTATGTCCGCCAGGTGGCAGAACACGTAGCCGAGCTAAGGGAATCAAACCTGGATGAAATTGCCAGCCGGACAACGGCCAACTACTTCAGATTGTTCGGGGAGGGACGCCATTAATGG
>JAABYK010000620.1:625-890 GCA_011775825.1 Candidatus Zhuqueibacterota bacterium
AATTAATGGAATACAGGCCAACAACTCGAAATAACTATGCAAAATGTGAGACAAATCACCAGCATCATTATTGGTTTGCTGATCTTTGGTGCTTTTGTCTGGTTTCAGATCACTAAATACGATTCCGCTGTCAATCTCCGGCAACGGTTGGAACTCCTCGCCTTCGACCTTCGTCTCACCGCGACCCTGCCAAAACAGATCGAGCAGGACAAGCGTATCGTAATTGTCGATATTGACGAGAAAAGCCTGCGCTATGAGGGGCGCT
>JAABYK010000620.1:1001-1182 GCA_011775825.1 Candidatus Zhuqueibacterota bacterium
TAAATTAAAAAACTCGGTACCGGGTGCATCATCTGTCAAACGGGTGCTCAAAAGCAGGATGCTGGATTTCGATAATGATGTCCGATTTGCGCAAAGCCTTAAGAACAAGGATGTTGTGCTGGGTTATATATTTCACCGCAGTAAGGTAAAACCCATTGGGCTCTTACCCAAAAGCCTGGCA
>JAABYK010000562.1 GCA_011775825.1 Candidatus Zhuqueibacterota bacterium
AGCGCAAAAAAATTGATGAGCTGTATATGGTAAATTTATACTAATTATTAACAAGCGCATAAGAAGCGTGTGCATATCGAACGGGAAGTCTCTGATATGAAGGGCAGAACCTTTCCCCGTTTCCGTTTCCACCAAGGGCTATACGAAGTCCATCTGCCAGTAAAGAATTTGAAGCAGGCCGTTGACTTCTACGTTGAGAAGCTTGGCTTTGAAGTCGGTTTTGGCGAGAGCGGCGGCTCGAGCGCTTTACTCCAATTCGTCAATGGGGATACCCGCTGTGGTTGCTTTCAGTGCATAACAAACGGCTGGTACCGACGCCTATTCAGAGGTCGCGATTTTGGGCTTTGCGTTTGCAGTTGGCTTGAATGCTTTCTTATCTGGGACGTGTGACAAAAACGACGAGGCACAGCCGTGCTGTTAGATTTTTGGAGAATTATGAAATGGATAGGATCCTTGCAGAATTCGATTGGTCTTTATACCAACATGCGTATGGGATAGCGGTCGACATACCGGATGCCATTGCATCCCTTAATTCGTCGGATTTGGATGTAAGAGAGGACGCAATGTATCGTCTGTTGTCATCTATTTGTCATCAAGGCACGTTATATTCCGCAACAGCCCCTGCCGTCCAAGCAGCCATATCCATCGCTTCAACGGGAAAGCATCCAAACAATTACTCTGTATTTGAACTCCTTGGGACTATTGCTGGGGCGGCAAGTCTTAAGCCAAGTCAATTCACTGGTTATCCGATTGATGGCAATCCGTACTCACTAGCAACCAAGAAATCAACAGAATCTGAATATAATCACGTATTACATGTTCAGAAAGCTTTCGCATCTAAGAGACCAGAGCTTGAATCTTTGAGCCAGACCGCCAACGAAACGAGTTCCCCGATGATAAAGAAAATTCTCAATCGAACAGAGAGTTTCCCATTCTCTGATAAAATGATTGACTTTTGTGACCCAGTGTACCAACGTTTGAAGATAGAGCAATTGAACAGTATCTATTCCTTCGCTTCATCCAAGCCTACAGCGTCCTTTAAGAATCTAGCAAAAGCTCTTGGAACAGAAATTTCAGCAATCCAAATCTGGTGGGCGATGCTCATTGAATCGAATACTGAGAAAGATATTGCGGCGCTTGCTCGAAGTACTTTTGTTCGAGAAATATGGGAGCAGAACCGAGGGCGAGGCTGGCAATGTGGTATGCATTTCAACCGCATCGCTGAACGGATTAAAAAAATCTGGTTGTTGCGATTTTCTACACATAATGCACAATGCGAATCCGTATGGGCTGGACTGCTAGAGCAAGCATACGAAGGGTGGCTTCCTGC
>JAABYK010000505.1:0-487 GCA_011775825.1 Candidatus Zhuqueibacterota bacterium
TGTTCTACGACTTTCCCCTTGTCAATAACTTTTCCATTTGGCTCAGCCTCGGTCCGGTATACTGGTTGCCGAATTCTCTTTTCGCTGTTTACAAATTCATACCCGAATCTTCCCCGGTCGCAAAGAAAATAGCCGTTCACTTTGCCATTGTAGCGACTCAAAATTCGTCTTAAACCGCCATACCGTTCACCCGCCAAGGTGTTGCATCCTAATCCGCAATGCGTGCAAATAGAAGGTGTTGAAGTCAAATCCCATTTCCGGGTATAGTGCTGTTTCAGTGTTTTATCGGTAAAAACCCCGGTCGGGCATACTTCGACTAGATTTCCGCTGAATTCATTTTCTAATACTCCGTCTTCATGGCGACCAAAATAAGTATGGTTTTTTGAGGCAAATGAGTTCAAATCTCTGCCGCCGGCATATTCCCGATAAAACCGCACACATCGGAAGCATTGGATACAACGGTTCATTTCATGATTTATGAAAGGAC
>JAABYK010000505.1:607-1065 GCA_011775825.1 Candidatus Zhuqueibacterota bacterium
TGTCGCAGGCTCCATACAAGCCATCACCAACCATCCCTGTGTATCATCCTCATTCTGATATTTCTTAACGGCACACTGTCGACAGGCGCCTACCGATCCCATAGCCGGATGCCAACAGAAATAGGGCAGATCTAAGCCCAACGATATACAAACGTGCAATAGATTCTTGCTGGCATCTACTTCGTATTCTTTACCATCGACAACGATCTTCGCCATTAACTCCTCCAGGGACAACGCTTTTCGTTAATGTGCTTCTCAAAATCTTCTCTGAAATATTTTAAGGCGCTTTGCAGCGGTTCAACTGCACCGGGCGCTAACGCACAAAATGTATTTCCGGGACCGAGATATTTGGCATGAGACGCCAAAATGTCAAGGTCTTCAAGCTTACCTTCACCCTGATCGATAGCGAGCAATATTTTTTCAACCCAGGGCAATCCGTCTCGGCAGGGCGTACACCA
>JAABYK010000660.1:0-1812 GCA_011775825.1 Candidatus Zhuqueibacterota bacterium
TCTTCACCTAAAAACCTTCCAGCTAATTCAAGGTTTCAATCCACGCCCCCGCACGGGGGGCGACGGCCATTCTGGCCAGGCACGAAAAGCAGGCTCGGGTTTCAATCCACGCCCCCGCACGGGGGGCGACTTTATCGCTCAAAGCCAAAAATGGCGGTGGGCAAGTTTCAATCCACGCCCCCGCACGGGGGGCGACACTTTTTGGCTATTTCATTATTTTTAAAAGTTTTAAATTCTTAATGTCGCGAATACCTAAAAATTTTTCAAATATATCTTTATTGCTTCTTGTTTTTTACGATTTTTCTTTTGGTTTCAATATGTTAATACTTCCGCGAACCTCCTGGTATTTTCGTGGGAGCTTCGGGTTCGCGCTTCCATCCTTTGCTAAATGATAATAGGTCCTTCTGGATTGTAACCTGGCTTAGCTCCCAGGTGTTCCACCCTGTTTTGCCAGTTTTTTCCCAAAAAATAAAATCGGAGACTGTCTTTCTCTGAATCAATTTCTTTTATCAATTGATGCTTTAAAAGCGTCCATTGGTTGGGATCGACCAGGCATTCAAAAACAGAATGCTGGACCCGTTGTCCATAGTTTTCGCAGGTTTTAGCCACTCTGCGAAGCCGCCGTTGTCCAGCACTTCCTTCCGTATTGACGTCATAGGCTACCAGTACCATCATGGATCCGTCCTCATTACCTAACTTTCTGAAATTTCATATTATTTCCAAAAAAATGGTGGATAAATTTCCAAATCCCCGCGCAGATGCCTGGCCAAAAGTTGTGCCTGAACATGAAATAGAAGTCCAACCGATAATTTCTCTCCTAAAAAGGGATGGGTGATTTCTTCCTGTTTCCGATTTTGCCAGGCAACCAAAACGGTTTTGCGGGTGTCGTCATCCATCAGAACGGCACCGGATTCCATTTTCTGGAAACCCTTTGCCCCGATTTGCTGGAGATTGACCAAGGACAGGGCTATACGATCGGCCAGGCAGGAGCGAAATTCTTCCACCAGGTCCAGCGCCAAGCTGGGCCGCCCTGGCCGGTCTTTATGAAGGAAACCCACCGCGGGGTCCAGCCCTACTCCTTCCAAAGCGGAGACAACATCGTGAGTCAGTAATGTATAAATAAATGAGAGAAGGGCATTCATGGAATCCAAAGGAGGACGCCGGTTTCTCTCTTTGAAATAAAAGGTGTCCTTATTTCTGGTGATAAGGTGATCAAATGCTCCAAAATAAATTTTAGCGGCATCGCCTTCCTTTCCCCGAAGTGTTTCCAAGTTGCGGGTATCAGGCAGCTCTTTGATGATGACCGCGAGTTTTTGCTGTGCGTGATTTAATATTGTATTTCCCTGAGCTTCCGGCCGATCACGGATGGCTCGAAGCAATACGGTTCTGGAATTCATGAGTTTTGCAGCAAGTATCGAACGGGTGAATTGGATGCAAAATTCTTCCAGATCGGCAGACCGGTATTGCTTTCTCCGCAGGAGGACGTTTCCTGACACCCGCCCGTGAACACGCGCCTGAAACTTGCCCCATTCGTTGAAAAAGGCCATGGATACATTATGGTTGCTACACAGTTCCATCAAGGGCGGAGAGAGGGTCACCGGTCCGAAACACACGACACTGCTTAAGTTGTGTATTGGTACTTTGAGTCGTGTTTCGTGTTCCACTTCCACCTTTACGGTGTTACCTTCCTTGCAGAGATACGTTTCCGGGGAAGTGATGTAAAGGGTGTTTAATAATCGTTTCATTTTTCACTCCATTTTGTTTTTCAAAATCCCTTCCAGGGCTTTTTGAAGATAGGTCCGGGCCTTGAGG
>JAABYK010000660.1:1830-2309 GCA_011775825.1 Candidatus Zhuqueibacterota bacterium
CGTTGTGACTGCTCGTGCAGACGGATAATCCATTTCCGGGTGTCTTCCCGCAAAGGGTGATCGAAGAGGACTTCCAGTCTCTTCTGGGTTTTGCCATAAAATATCCGGCCTTCGGGAATGTGGAGGTTTAACATTTCCTCCAGACAGAGGGCCTGGGCGCACAACTGGATTTTGTCGCAATTGAGAAACTTGGGCCGCCCCCGTTTGTATTCCACCGGGACGGGGGCCCAAAGCCCAGTAGCATTTTTTAGAGAAATGGCCTGGTGTTGTGAGTTCTCATCCTTGGGTACTCGGTGGAATTCCACCACATCGGCCTTCCCTACGAGGCCGTGGCGCATGGAACGAATGGGTAAGGCGCGCACAATCCGGAGAGATCCTCGCACCTCGGTTCCCGATTCATCCACCCGCTGGTGAAGAAACCGGCCTTCAAGGGTCAAGGGATTTTCCTCCCACAGGTTTTCAAGATGAATCAACGCCCA
>JAABYK010000660.1:2418-2632 GCA_011775825.1 Candidatus Zhuqueibacterota bacterium
GCTGACGCCGGTGGGTAAATCAGCGGTGTCAACCGTAACTTCATAATCGGCAAACTGCCTGGGCGATTTGGAACTGTCTTTGCGTTTGATTTGAACCCGGTCCAGCAGAGCATGGGCCGGAGCGTTACCCAGAGAGGAATCATGTTTGAAGGCGATGAGCTTGCGGGCGGTCATCTCGCCTCGAGCGGCCGAGCGGTCGTGATCGAACATGTTT
>JAABYK010000315.1:0-164 GCA_011775825.1 Candidatus Zhuqueibacterota bacterium
TGTTCGATCGCCAGGAAGGTCAGCCATTGGAAGGCGTGGAAGCCCGCTTATGGATCTGGAAGTATGACTCCAAGCTCAGAAAAATGGTGGAAAGAAAAGGCAAAATTTACACTACGGATAAAGCGGGCCATTTCGAAGTTTCCGGTCTCAGTAAAAAACAACGC
>JAABYK010000315.1:286-639 GCA_011775825.1 Candidatus Zhuqueibacterota bacterium
GGATTATCATTGAAACCGGAGACGATCAAAATGAGATCAAACCCAATGAAAAGACCACCGTCACCCTGTTTGATGTCAATCGCCAAAAAGTGGAAGAGCTGGATCTCACCACCAATGAATACGGCACTTTTTCAGGGAGCTTCACCCTGCCCTCCACCGGATTAACCGGAATGATGCAAATACGCAATGAAAGCGGTAATACCAGCTTTTCGGTGGAAGAATACAAGCGCCCCCGCTTTGAAGTGACATTTCAACCGGTCAAGGGCAGTTTTCGCCTCAACGATGAAGTAAGTGTCTCCGGGGAGGCTGAAGCCTATGCCGGCGCGAACATCGATAATGCCGAGGTGCAATTC
>JAABYK010000315.1:676-938 GCA_011775825.1 Candidatus Zhuqueibacterota bacterium
TGGTGGCCGGGATTTTATACCGAAGAAATCGAGATCTTAAACGGCATCACAACCACCGATGAAAACGGCGAGTTCTCTATCGAGTTTAGCGCCATCCCCGATCCGCGCATCTCCAAAGAGCACAAGCCGGTCTTCAACTACGAAGTCCATGCCGATGTGACCGACATCAGCGGGGAGACGCGCAGCGCCACCACCAATGTGCAGGTTGGCTATACAGCATTGTCGGTTGATATGCAATTGCCGGACAACATCAATAAGGAGG
>JAABYK010000315.1:1108-1363 GCA_011775825.1 Candidatus Zhuqueibacterota bacterium
AGAATTTTACCGGGCTTTTCCCCATGATGTGTATGATGATGAAGACGATTTCCGCACCCGGGAAAAAGAAAAACGGGTATTCGAACGTCGCTTCGACACGGCGGAAGATAAGACGTTTACCTTGAAAGATATGTCCGGCTGGGCGGAAGGCAAGTACGTGGCGGAGTTAACCACCGAAGACAAGTTTGGTGAAGAGGTCAAAGTGGTCAAATATCTCTCCCTCTACTCGTTGAAAGATAAAGCGATACCCGCTAA
>JAABYK010000566.1:0-214 GCA_011775825.1 Candidatus Zhuqueibacterota bacterium
CCCAAGTTAACAGTCAAATTTTCGTCGCCGTAAAGCCTTGTTTTACATAGATATTTTATATATAACGCGTTATATATAATCCCCTAATACAAGCCCCCGGCACAGATCCGTACGTGCGCTACTAACGCATACGGCTCCTGCATTGAGTCAAACACCAAACCTTTGTGATGGATATGGATGAACCGTTCGCATTGTTGGAACGACTGATTTAATA
>JAABYK010000566.1:304-526 GCA_011775825.1 Candidatus Zhuqueibacterota bacterium
CTTCCTTACGAAACTGACTTAACGCATGCAAGTTTCCTGGAACACCATAGTAGTTCTGATACCCCAAAATCAGAGAGCGAACCCATTGAATTTGAAATTTCAAGGGTGTTTCTCTCACTTTCATAAGATTTCGTCGTACTTCTCGTATTTTCTTGTGTAGTTTGGATTTTTGGGTGACTCGACGTACCCTAAAACTTTTGTCGCTTCGCTTCTCACTGCATA
>JAABYK010000566.1:596-1744 GCA_011775825.1 Candidatus Zhuqueibacterota bacterium
GCTACCTAATGCTTTGTGAAGTGCCTCTCCATCACTTCGGTACTGAAACCCAATGACGAAATCATCCGCATAACGCACGATGTAGCAATCGCCTCTGGCGTTTCTCTTCCTCCAGTCGTCAACCCAAAGGTCGAGAACATAGTGCAGGAATATGTTTGCAAAGAACGGCGAGTTTACTGCGCCTTGCGGCACTCCTCGCAATGTCTTTTCCTTAGCTCCATTCTCTTGAGTTCCTGCGTGAAGCATTCGCACACAAAGCTCCAACACTCTTTTATCTGCTATCCGTTCCGACAGAAACAGCATCAACCATTCATGGTCGATATTGTCGTAACACCCTTTTATGTCAGCATCCAATACCCAACTTACCTTTTTTGTGGTTAGCATCATATACACTGCATCCAGTGCATGGTGCTGACTGCGGCCTGGTCGAAAACCGTAGCTAAACCCTTTAAATTCCGTTTCGTAGATTTCTTGAAGTATCCAAACAAGCGCTTGCTGTACGATTTTATCTTCCAGACTCGCGATCCCGATTGGCCTTAAACTTCCGTTATCTTTTTCAATCCAAATTCTTTTTGAGNNTTTTGAGGGTAGCGGACGGTATCGACCCGCATGGATTTGTTGGTGAAGTGCTTCCAGCTTGCTTGGTAGATTTACTCCACCGTATGCTTGCCAGGTGACATCATCTACGCCACAGACCGCTTTACGATTAAGTGCAAAGTACGCTGAGTGTAGGAGTTTTGGTGTTAAATGATGTAGCAGATTATCGAAGCGCATTGTTTTACT
This sequence comes from Candidatus Zhuqueibacterota bacterium, assembly GCA_011775825.1. Lineage (GTDB taxonomy): Bacteria > Zhuqueibacterota > Zhuqueibacteria > Oceanimicrobiales > Oceanimicrobiaceae > JAABYK01. The sequence continues at coordinate 1,380 of JAABYK010000566.1, forward strand.
ACGCTTCGCGGCTTGACGTATCCGATCCAATCCCATCGCCGCTTCCCCTACGCTCTGAGTCGTAGTCACGGGAGATTGTTTCGAATTTCTCGCAGCCAAAACCCTTCGCTCCACAAACTCCGCAAAGCCTCAATACCTCTATTTTTCGAAAGCTTTTTGTTCATTTGCTTCTTCACTACTATGGCTTTGTCCGACTTCCCGAGAGCATGGATAGGCTTATTTTTTTTCATTTCCCTATCCTGAGCTGGTTGCGAACCGGCCCCCTCTCGGGATATCCCGAGTTCCGCATAAAAGACATCAGCACATGCACCAGGTCTACAGACTCCGAGGAGCAGCGTTAGTCGCTCGCCATGACGCTAAAACGC
>JAABYK010000236.1:0-287 GCA_011775825.1 Candidatus Zhuqueibacterota bacterium
AATGACAATGGGGGGATTCTATTTGTTCGTTCGCGCTCTTTATTCGACGGTTGCTTGTATGCTTAGTTCAAGCGCTCTTTAAACGACTTTTCTCTTCTCCGTTCCCTCATTTCTATCAAACCCAGTAGGGGCCCATCACAGTACGGTTCCTGTTTAAAGCGTTCTTTGAAAAAGTGAAAATAATCCCACAATAGCTTTTCGGACTGCTTGTTTTCGTAAAAGCCCAACAACATGCAGAGCTGGGATACGGCATAGGCGTCCCTTTGATGGAATTGGATGATTTCCAA
>JAABYK010000236.1:319-3415 GCA_011775825.1 Candidatus Zhuqueibacterota bacterium
TTCCATTATCAAAGGGATAGATTCATCCTTAAACTGCAGTAGTTTCTCGATCAGTATAAGTTCATTCAAGACATCCGGGCTTTGCCGCATAACTTCGATCAATGCATTTGCATCTTTGATACCTTCAATGGTCTTGCGTTCTTCTTGCCCACGCTTAATAAAGCTTCTTGATATTTGCTCAGCCTGCTTTTCAGCTTCAGGCATCAGGAGAGTACTATAAAGCAGGCGTTGCGCGGATATTTGATTCAGGGTATGGGAACTGAAAAAACTCTCATCCAAAATCGGCCTACCACAATCAATTTCATTATAGGGAGGTAATAGAGGATGTCTTCTATTTTTGGTATCCGTATTTTGCCCCAAACAGCATTTCTTGTATTTTTTGCCGCTGCCGCAGGGGCAGGGCTCATTTCTACCGATGGTTTTTCGTTTCATTTTAGGCAAGCGTTAATTAAGGGTGAAGAAAACTAATTGCACAATTCAACATTTATGAGATTAAAGCGCCACATCATTTTCCAGCGCGGTTTTTGTCCGGTGGTTTAAGCCAACCCTTGCCACGCAAGCTCCAATTCCGTCATCGCAAACTCATCATCGAAGNNTTTCTGTTCTTGGACATTCTTTGAGAACCAGCCTTTCAAATCAGCGTTCATCGGCGTCAATCTGTGTCCGAGGAAAAAAGTGTCCGGTAGTGAATTGCCACGCGAGTTCCAATTCCGTCATCGCAAATTCATCATCGAAGTCTATATCCGCCAGCAACTGTTCCATATCTTCATGCAATGCAGCAAAAGAATTGTAGACCTCGTTGTGAGCGTCCGCATCGATTAGACCGGTCTGCTCCAGAAATCTCAGCCAATACGGAACGCTTTCAAACAACGCTATGCCTCTGTAAATACGATAGTTCATGAACCCCATTAACTGCGCAATACACTCATCCAGAGTCTTTGGATCTGGACACAGAACCGTTGTCAGATAGTGTTTCTGCCGGCGGTGTGTTGGTTGATGCTCAAATTGACCATGCAAACGCCTGATCAAGTAGCTTCTCATTTCTTTGCGCATGAGATCTGCTTTTGGGTACGATTTTTCCGCTTCCTTGTGCACAAAATCCAAAAACTCACAACACAAGCGAGCGACGTTGTCCGCATACTTAGATAATTCATTCTTTCTTAAAGATCTTGGATTCCGGTTGAGCTCCTCGCGTGACCATTCACGAGCGGGATTTCTGGTGATATGTGAGAAATATTTGCGAAACTCTTCCGGATTCAAGTCTACATAATTCTCCATTCGATTGACCAGGGATGCATCATTCGCTTTCGGGTCGGATGTGCTTTGAAGATAAGAGAACAATTCATAATCGGCGCCGCGCTCGGCAAATTCATCGATCCCCCACGTGACGATGTGTTCGGAATCTTCGACTTTCTCCCAGCCAATCTTGAAGCCTTCTCTTAGAAGATCGAGATGACCGTGATAGGCCAATTGATCGACTCTTGAATTGAACGTATCGATGTTGGATTCAGCAAAATGGGCAAATTCTAAAAACCATGGCTTTAATTTGTCGAGTTGTCGGTCGAGGATTGCGTGGTCAATGCAATGGTCCAAAAGATATGCGGCCTCTTGTTCATAAATCTCGGGATGCTTTTTCTTAAACTTCTTGACCATTTTGGCAAAGGTTTTTCTGTCGGCTTTGGTCGTGGCCGACCGATTCAATCCCTCAAAAAATTCGAAGGCGCAGTCCCCATTCATAAGATCCGGGTTGTCAAACGCTTTTTTCAGCATGGAGATTTTCTGGTCGAAACCGGCTGCCTCATATTCGTCCCAAAAGTCTTCATCCCAGTTGTCATCTTCGCGGTCCGATACTTCGTCAAAAATGTCGTCGAAATCCGATGGGTCGAATGTGGGAAACTCGGTATCCGCGCCGACGGCGTGTTCTCTCAGCACCAATTGCTCTTGCAGTTCTTGTTGTCGGTCTTCATCCATGCAGCATTTTTTGTATTTCTTACCGCTGCCGCACGGACACGGCTCATTGCGTCCGATATGCTTCATCGTTTTTCCCCTCCATCGTACATAGTATTATGATGTATTATGCCCTCTATATTTTCTATCATATCATAAAGAAAAGAATAAAAAGGGTTACTTTAATAATAGGTCTTTAAGACTCAGGTCCACCTTTACAGAAGACTTATTCAAGATTCTTGAGAAAAGTCCTTCCCGTAACTTAAAGCGTACCTAACTAATATACAAAACACATTCTATCCATGTCAAGCAAAAAATACCAAATATAGTACTTTTTATAAAAGAATATACCATTGATGGTGTGGATCACCTTGAGGTCGTGAGTTCATTTAGACCCACGCTCGCCAAAAATAGTCTTGACTTGCTGTCAAATTATATTTATATTGATTTTTGCGTTAACCAATTGTAAAAACTAAGAGTTCTTAACACACCTTTATTGACCGACGAAGAGTTGATCAAGCGGACGCTCTGGCTGGCCCGGAAGGGACGTGGACGCGTCAGTCCCAATCCCATGGTCGGGGCGATACTCGTCAAGGATAACCGAATTCTGGCTCAGGGCTATCACAAACTGTTTGGCGGCGCACACGCCGAAGTTGAGGTGCTCAACGCGCTTAAGGGCGAGGCGACGGGAAGCACGCTGTACGTGAATCTGGAACCGTGCTCTCACTACGGCAAGCAACCCCCTTGTGTGGACGCCATCGTCAAATCCGGAATCAACAGGGTGGTCATCGGGTCGCAGGACCCCAATCCCGCCGTCGCCGGGAAGGGGATTCAGCATCTCAGGGAGCAAGGGATCGAGGTGCAAGTGGGGGTGGCCGAGGATGCCTGCAAGGAGCTGAACGAGGCCTATTTCAAACACATCGTGACGCAGTTCCCCTTTGTGACCGCGAAAATCGCGCAAACTCTTGACGGCAGGATTGCCGCAAGCAACGGCAATGCGCAATGGATCACCTCCGAAGCATCGAGACGGCTGGGGCACAAAATGCGCGCCGAGCACGATGCCATTTTGGTTGGCATCGGCACCGTGCTGGCGGATGATCCGCAGTTAACGGTGAGACTGGCCAAAGGTGAAGACCCGAAGCGAATCGT
>JAABYK010000650.1:0-688 GCA_011775825.1 Candidatus Zhuqueibacterota bacterium
GAAGAAAATCACACTCAGCCCGATTCACGTACAAGATCCAGCCGTCCGTATCCACGATGAATACAGCCTCTGATGTAGAAACCAATACAGATTTAAAGAGCGGAAATGGCTGCTGTAAGTTCTTGATGTTCAAGATATTATGAAAGCAAGTTTTATGACTGTCGTTATGGTAATAAATATTTGCTTTGTTGTCAAGAATTTAACCGTGTTATCTTAGCCACTTTTGATGAACTACGTTGCCTTTCGTGTGGGTTGCATTTTAGAACTATTTAATATATATTGGCTGTGAATTCATTGACCCCAAACAACAATTCTTGTAACGGAAGGAGGTAAGTTCCAGTGAAGAAAGTTTCACTTCTACTCACAATGTTCATATTTGTTTTCGCATGTGGTCAAAACTCCGAAGAAACAGCTCCGGAATCGGATGCTCAGCAAACACAAGAGAAGGACGGCGGTGCCATGAGTTGGCAGGCCCCGAATGGCTGGATTGAGGAAACTCCGAAATCGTCATTTCGTAAAGCTCAGTATAGGTTGCCAAAAGCTGAGAGCGATCCCGAAGATGCATCCTGTGTGGTCTTTTTCTTTCCGGGAGGCGCTGGCGGCGTTCAGGCAAATATCCAACGCTGGTACGGGCAATTCGTCCAACCTGACGGGAGCCCCTCAAGTGAAGCCGCAACCGTTACGACGG
>JAABYK010000650.1:772-973 GCA_011775825.1 Candidatus Zhuqueibacterota bacterium
CACGGAAAAACCGAATTTTCGTTTGTTGGCTGCCATTGTGGAAACCAGCGGCGAATCCTGGTTTGTCAAATTAGTGGGGCCGGAAAAGACCGTGGCGAAGTGGGAAGAAAGCTTCTATGATTTTATGAATTCCTTTGAACAATAACGTGTCTACCCTGGATGAAGCCTGACAAACGATTTTCGGCGATCCTGTTAGCTCTG
>JAABYK010000650.1:1081-1798 GCA_011775825.1 Candidatus Zhuqueibacterota bacterium
TACTACAAGTCCCCCTTCGTCGACTACAATTTGCAGCAGGACGTTGATTTGAGTATCGATGACGATCTGATGCATTACGCTCAGCTTCATCTACCGGACAAAGACGAATTTCTACCGATTGGCCGCTGGGAAATTAACTGGACCGGAGAAATTCAAACCAAAAAGGAGGGCACCAAGGAAGTCCAATTTTCGGTGGGCTACGATTTCAAAGGCAATCTGATCGAACTGGAACAAGATAGTCCAGAGCTGAACAACCCTCCTAATTTTAAAGAGTCCGAGGCAATACTTGAAGCCAAACGATATTTGCATTCCTTTGATATTGACACCGCCTCGGTTTCTTTGAGAAACAAGATCATCAATAAAGAGGATCTGACTTTAGAGTACGACTTTCTGTTTACCAAACCTTCCTCAGTCTCTTCGGATCTGATTGAAGATTACCATGTCACAATTTCCGGGAGGAATATTACCAGCTATCGGGCGCGGACCATTATCGACCGCGAGCGTTTCACGTTTCCTGAATCCGAACATGATTTTGAAGTTGCCGGTATCATCACGTCCCTCAGTATCTGGTTCCTGACCGGGATTTTTTTAACAGTCCTGTTTTTCAAACGCCTCAAACACGATTTGCTGGAATTTAAACGGGGTCTCTGGTTAGGCGTTGTGATCCTGGTTTTGATGTGGCTCCGCGTCGCCCTGGAAGATTGGGCTGAGTGGCAA
>JAABYK010000007.1:0-774 GCA_011775825.1 Candidatus Zhuqueibacterota bacterium
CAGTTTGCGCTCAGCGCCACCTGATGGTGGCACTGAAAAGACTGTCGCTCCTGAACCACGATCCGAAACATATGCGATCTTTGAGCCATCCGGTGACCAGCGTGGATTAAGTTCGTCTGCCGGGTTGTCAGTCAGTTGAATCGGTTTACCGCCACCGCGCGACATCATGTAGATATCAGAATTACCAACGATGGAATGATAGGCGATTAGACTGCCGTCCGGCGACCAGGTGGGAGCGCCTTCATAGATGACAGATGATGTCAGTGGCTTGATTTGCCAAGCAGGACTCGTGGCTTGGTTTCTAATAGAGGGAAAATAGTAGAACATCAAAATAATAACTGTTATGAATGATGCAAAAGCAAGCGTTATTCTTGTGTTCCACCATGGACGTGATTTTGTATGCTTGGTCTCGGCGTCCCGCTGAACTGAATCATCCAGCTCCGGCCCTGATTCGCGAAACCGACTTAGCTCAGTGAGCAATTCATTAGCGTCTTTAAAACGACTGTCCGGTTTCTTTTCAAGAGTTCTGTTCACAATCTTTTCAAGATCGCTGGGTACATCTTTATGATGGTCTAAAATCGGCGCTGGCTCTTCATTGCAGACAGAATACATTACCGCCTGCTCGTAATCGCCTTGAAACGGCTGCACGCCGGTGAGCATCTCGTAAAGTACCACACCGACAGCCCAAATGTCCGCACGGTGGTCAACCGGTACTCCTTGAAATTGTTCTGGCGACATATAAGAAATGGTGCCGAGCGTCGAGGCTTCTTTCGT
>JAABYK010000007.1:872-1105 GCA_011775825.1 Candidatus Zhuqueibacterota bacterium
CTTGAAGGATAATATCAACTGCACGGTCCACCGCAAACTGCCCACGGTTCACTTGTTCTCGCAACGACTCCCCTTCGACATATTCCATCGCGATGTAGGTGCGATTCTCATGCTCTCCGATTTGATAAACGGTGATAATGTTTGGGTGATTCAATGCAGCAGCAGCTTTGGCTTCGCGGCGAAACCGGCTCCTCAGCTCAGGATCCGAAGTATAATGGGGCGGTAAAAATTTG
>JAABYK010000007.1:1215-1431 GCA_011775825.1 Candidatus Zhuqueibacterota bacterium
ATTTAGTATCTTCTGCCCGATCACTGTAATATCCTCAGTTCTTTGATTTCATTCAGTATAACGGCACGCTTCACGCGCGGCGGGATTTCAACGCCCGGAACGTTCTGAACAGAAAAAACTTAGAAAATGCACAAAACTAACCCAGATCGCCAGCGACCCGCCGTCGCTGTGAAAGCGGTTGTTATACTTAGCTGACCCGACCGTCCTACATTCCCT
>JAABYK010000316.1 GCA_011775825.1 Candidatus Zhuqueibacterota bacterium
GCCCTATCACTTGCGCTTCAAAATCCTGCAATTAGAATTATAATTAATCCCTGAACTCACTCAATACATCCAAAACACAATCCACATCCGCTTTGGTGTGGGCGGCGTTAATTTGAAAGCGAATGGTCTCATCTCCTTTGGGAACCACCGGATACGTCAGGCCGACCACCAACACGCCTTTTTCATACAATCGGTTTACCATTTTATGGGTTTTGGCAGTCTCTCGGACCAGGAGCGGCACCACTGGATGGGGACCGGGGATCGATTCCATTCCAAGCGCATCAATCCCCTCTCGGAATTGTTTGGTGCGTTGGTGGAGGTGCTGCAATCGTTCACGGCCTTCCCGACTATCGGCGATTTCCAGCGCTCTAATCGCGGCGGCACAATCGGCCACGCTCAGGGGATTGGTATAAATGTAGGTATCTGCTTTTTGGCGCACCGCTTCAATTACCTCTTCACTGCTGGCGACAAATCCCCCATTGACACCCAACGCTTTGCCAAAGGTCCCGATGATCACATCGGGTTGAGCGCCGGTAAATTCGGAGGTGCCCCGTCCGGTTTCGCCATAGGCACCGATACCATGCGAATCATCAACCACGGTAATGACACCATCTTTGACTTTCGGAACAAGGGGGTCGGTCAGTTTCACGATTTCATTAATCGGGGCGCAATCGCCACGCATGCTAAAGATGCCATCAAAAATAACCACTACGCGATTCATCCCATCGGGAATACTTTGTAAATACATTTTCAACTCGCCCAGATCATTGTGCTTGTAAATCGCTTTGTTGTCTTGCGGCACATTGGCAATACGCATGGAACGGATGATGCAATTGTGGTTAAGCTCATCCCCAATCCAGTAAGTCTCCTTGTTGTTGATTGCCAGCGCCAAACCCAACACTGTTGTGTAAGCAGAGTTGAATATTTTTGCCGCCGGTTTGTCGACAAACATGGCAATCCGTTCTTCCAGTTCGGCATGGTGTTGGAATGTGCCATCAATAAAACGAACCGCCCCCGGTCCCACCCCGAATTTTTTGGAAACTTGGTCTGCTGCTTCAATCATTTTCGGATGATTGGAGAGCGAGAGATAGCTGTTAGAATTCATGCGAATAAATTCGGTGTTAGCGCCCTTTAATTTGTAGCGCGGACCTTTTTGTCCCTGCGGGGGGATGTAATCCACAATAATTCGCTCCGGCGCTTTTGCCCGGCCTTCTTCTTGCAGCGAATCAGCTTCCTTAGCCAATGCCTTGTTAAGTTTGTCGAGAGCCATAAATTTGTTCCTT
>JAABYK010000076.1 GCA_011775825.1 Candidatus Zhuqueibacterota bacterium
GCGACGTGAACAGCTTGCGCTTCCAAAGCAGATAAGCAGCCACAACCATGATGGCGATAAACATCGTTCCCAACCCAACCATGATGTGATAGCTGTAATACAGCAGTGGAATGTTGTCCGGCCAGTCCTCTCTAGGAAAGGCGTCCAAACCCTTCACCTCGGCAGTCCATCTATTATAGGTAAGAAAACTCAGCAATCTCGGAATGTGAATCGGGTTGTCGATTTTGAGTTCATTCATGTCGGGTTGTCCGATGAGTATCAACTCCGCTCCTTCTTTGGTTTCAAACAACCCTTCCATGGCGGCCAGCGTCACCGGCTGATGTTCGGCCACATTTTTTCCTTGCTGATCGCCAGTAGGGAATGCCACCAGAATCGAGGCAATGAGACCGGCCACAACCCCCACGCGCACGAACACTTTGCCGTACCCGACGTCTCGATTCGAAAGCACATAAAAGGCACCGACGGCAGCCATCACAAAGGCCGCGGTGATCACCGAACCGAGCATGTTGTGGGCATATTGCCAACCGGCCCAGGGATTGAGGAGCAGCCCCCAGTAACTCGCCAGTTGCACGCTGCCGTCACTGGCGACTTCGTACGCCACCGGATGCTGCATCCAGGCGTTTGTGGCGATGATGAAGTAGCCAGAAAGCCACGACCCGATGAAAACCATGAGCGCCGTGAAGAAATGTCCGATTTGTCCCAGCTTCTTCTCGCCAAATAAAAACAGGCCCAAGAAGCTCGACTCTAAAAAGAAAGCAAACACGCCTTCCATGGCCAATGTCTGGCCGATCACGCCGCCCGCAAACGTCGAGAATTTCGCCCAGTTGGTGCCAAATTGAAATTCCATGGGACNNAGTTCAGCGCAAATATTTTTGCCCAAAACCGCGCACCGCGATTGAAGCGCTCATCCTTTTTCCAAATGGCCAGACCTTTCAAGACGACGATGAGCAGCGCCAACCCCATGGTCAGTTGGGGAAACAGGTAGTGATACATCACCGTGAAGGCGAACTGAAATCTACTCATGATTAAGGCGTCTTCCATCCGGAGTCTCCTTTCTTTGGAAATTTGTACTTACATTTGCACAGCGCGGCGAAGCCACAACCAAATGGTTTAGCCACGGATTTTCACCGATTGACACGGATTCCAGCATTTTTGACGGGAGCAGATGAAAGAACTCAAAAGACAGAAACATGAAGGACAGAAAAATATTTGACAGTCGGCTGCATCCCGGTATGATCGACTGCTCCTGATGTGTTGTGAAGACGATTTTTCTGTTTGTCATTTTTCTGTCATTTCCTTTATTCAGACTCAACGTTGAGTCTGAATAAATCCGTGTTTTCATCGGTGTTCACCCCGTGGGATAATTCTATCCAACGGGTCAATCCGTGGCTAAAAACTTTGCTGAGAAGAAAATACAAAGTTGTAGGTTTGTAGTACAGAGTTGTATATTTTGTCAGCGTATAATTGACGAATTAAACTCTATTTCTTGATTTCAAAGTCCACTGGCAAATATAGGGATTAAAGTGTTTTCAAACAAAATTAAGATGTGAAAAAAACAGCGAAAAGATGTCGAGGTCATGTACTCTGGCAAACCCTCGACAGGGTTCGAAACCCTGTCAAGTTTGCGCCATCTACCATCCTAAGGCGTAAGCAATGCCTCCCACCAACAACGCTGCACCAACGTTGAAGCTCTTGATTAGAAACGTATCCCGAACGGTATACGACAGCAGCGGCAGCAGACCGTGACCATCTTGCGCGATGGAACTCGCCAAAAGCACGGAAAACGGAATCAACCCATTGGCAAACATCATCACGAACACGAGGTGCGGCCCGGATTCGGGAATGATGCCGACCAGCACGCTTAAAATCAGCACCAGGCCTAAATGCTCCCGGATGAAACCTTCGAGTTGCCAGTATTGCAGTCCCAGGTTTACAAACAGCAGAGCCAGAAACGTCCATAAGAAGACCCGCCAAATGTGGCGTCTCAAGATATGGTTCCAAACGTGCTCCTTCAAATAATGCCCGCGCACGCTTTCATCTGCATGAATCTCGTGAAGCTCGCAATCTTCGCAGGGTCGGATGTGCAGAGCCCTGGCGACTAAATCGGACAACCAGCCGAGTGGAATGGCCAGCACGAACAGAATGCCGAACAGCAGCAACGCCTGCTTTGGAAATTGTGCCAGCATGACAAACGCCTCATCGCCGGAGGTGGCGATCATTCCGGCCACGATGGCCCCGAAGGTGAGAAAGCCGTGAATGTAAAGCGTCACATTCATGAACGCCCCCAGGCAGCCCGGCGTCGCTCCCAACAAAGAGGCGGTGGTGTACTGCCGCCAGTTGCCGCCTTTGACCAACTGCCGTAAGCGTCCCCGTGTCTTGACATCGATGAAATCGATTACGACCATCATCAGGAACACCAACACCGTAATCCGCACGGTGTGTTGGAGAACTTCCAAGAGCAGCATATAAGTCGCGCTCTCCTGTTGTCAGGCAGCCTTGGGTCGGTCCGCCGCAAGCAAAATTTGGTTCAGCAGGTGCGATTCCGGCAGAGCGCCTTCGGCAGCGGTCTGATCGTTGGCAATGGTCCTGGGGACGCCCATGACGCCGTAGCGCTGTGAAAGCTGCGGAAACTCGATGGCCTCGACCATGTCCGC
>JAABYK010000361.1:0-175 GCA_011775825.1 Candidatus Zhuqueibacterota bacterium
AAGACATTCAACATCAGGGAAGCCAATGGTGTTAGTAGGATGCACTGGCGTTCCCGTTCCTGTCGAAATGTCAATGGTGATGAGTTTACCCGTTTTCGTGTCGGCACCATAAAGTACAGGATTCGGGTCTACTGTAAAAGCTAAGCCTTCCACATCTTTGAAACCCAACTTACCA
>JAABYK010000361.1:310-557 GCA_011775825.1 Candidatus Zhuqueibacterota bacterium
ATGGTATATCGGCATTGCCATTGATATCGTCTGGGTCAATCATGTATAGTGGTCCATCGTCCTCGTTCGAGATGACCAGGAGACTGCCGGATACCGGATCCCAAGTCATGGCTTCCGTATCCACGATCGCTTTCGTCCCGTCAACCACGGTTCCAAGAACCTCAACCGGGGGATTGACCGCGCTCACATTGAGTCTAACAAGCCGATTATCGTCCCCATCAACACCGAACAGGACGCGACCCAAAAT
>JAABYK010000361.1:594-946 GCA_011775825.1 Candidatus Zhuqueibacterota bacterium
ATTACAAGAGGACTATTGGGTGTAGTGCCCCAATACATTTGAGTCGCATTACCAGCATTTGGCACCTCTTCACTTGTGATATTCAATACGGGGTTAACTTGATAATCAAATGCCTGAAAGAATGCCTGACTCCACGAGACGAACTGGAGAACTTCCGGGTTGAGCGAATTCTCGGCCAGATGCTCTGGGATGACTACCGAACCGAAGACTTGATAAGTGCGTGGCGAAGCCTCATCAACATCGTTGGCAGTCGCCACAAAGAAATCGAAATCGGGTCTGATAAAGCTTCTTTCAGTATCTCCAAAATCGTCCAAAGTTACCCTTTTGAAAAGCTTCGGAGTGTCGTCATTGG
>JAABYK010000361.1:996-1242 GCA_011775825.1 Candidatus Zhuqueibacterota bacterium
ATCAGTCAACAGGCGAATTCCGATCTCAGTGAAACTATCTCCGAGATTTGTAACAGAGATGGTGTTCTCGATCCATGAATTATCAAAGTTTGTGCCGTGGACATCCACGATTTGTGTAATGCGAATCTGGTCAGGCACAACGACAAATCCCGGTAAAACATAGCTGATACGAAAACCCGTCGTATCCATATCGTTCAGAATCGGTTTAACCGGATCCGGATTCTGTATTTCGTCAAAGGTTGAGTC
>JAABYK010000557.1:0-251 GCA_011775825.1 Candidatus Zhuqueibacterota bacterium
TAAGGCTGTTTTATCCATGATTAATGTCTCAGCTAACAAAGTAATATCATATTCGACTGCAAATAATTCTTATTCCTACACATAGGAACATTTAAATTCCTATAGGTAGGAACATTGTTCAGGTGAAGCTCGAATTTGATTATTTTCATATGTGGCACTATTTGCTCACCACCATGTAATTTTCCAATGAAAAGGAATATAAAAATTAATGGTCACCGGAGTAGATTCTCCTCCTTACATCAGTAAATATC
>JAABYK010000557.1:339-720 GCA_011775825.1 Candidatus Zhuqueibacterota bacterium
ATGAAAACTTCACTAGCGGGTGAAAAGAGCTAAATTGTCCGAAATAGTTTATAAATTTGTGGAAGAAGAGAGCATGAGAAAACCTCTCCGCCAGAGCTGTCCTGGCGGTGAATTAAGGCTTTTGCCTTAACTCAATGCTCCGTGGGGACAAGCCCCACGGTCACTGTGATTGCATATTGCCCAGTTTTTTGCTGCCAATCACCGCTCCGCAGGGACGTGCCCTGCGGAGGCTAAAAGCAACGAAGAACGAAGACCATCTCCGCCACGATGTGGCGGAATGAAGATTAGTAGCCAAACACGAGAAGAAGCACAAAATCATCTCCACAGGGCTTGTCCCGGTGGGATGATGATTGACCGCCAAAGTTTGCCAGAAGCCACCTG
>JAABYK010000557.1:762-1767 GCA_011775825.1 Candidatus Zhuqueibacterota bacterium
ATAACAACTCTGCGAACCTCTGCGTTCTCTGTGTCTCTCACATAGTAACCACTCTGTAATACGTTAAGCAACGATTAGTATTTTTTATTAGCGAACATGCCTTCTATTAAGTAATTTATTAGGTTAGTTTGTTATTGGCAAACAGATAATGGTAAGAGGATTAGCTTGTCATTAAACATTAATCAGTTCTCAACAAATCCTTTCGCCACAAATTAGGCCAAATCAAATTCATCTGCTTACTGACACACAAGGGGAAATTAAATGCTCGCATTCTTTTGTTTTACAAAAACAAAACGGGGGTGAGATGTTGACAGAGCCGCAAATCCCGGAACAATGGTCTGAGGCTGAACGGTGGGCATGGGGGGAGATCCGGGCAGGCCGTATCGCGGATTTCCACCAGCGCTACGACGAAGCACTCGATCCCAAAGAGCCGAATGGTTGGGATGACGAGCAAAAGGATCGCCGATTGTCACAAGCGTTCCTGTTGACCATTCTTACTGAAGAGAGCTTTCGCTGCGTTACACCGTTTAAAGGAGTGCGTATAAACGGGGCGTGCTTCGAGGAAACGGTCGACCTTCAGCATGCCCGGCTTGAGCGGCAGTTATGGTTAGAACACTGTCGGTTCTATGGTTCGTTGAAGCTGATGAATCTGCACCTCAACGGCTGGTTTTCGCTTGAGAGCTCCTGGCTCAGCGGAGCCATCGATCTTAATGGGGCTGTGCTTGATAGCCATGTCTTTCTGACACACGCCAAAATCGCGGGTATGGTCGACCTGACGGCCGCCAGAATCGGTGGCCAGCTCGAAATGGATGGCAGCACTTTTGACAGCCTGCTCACTCTGAACGCAACCGAGGTTAGCCAGAACCTCTTTATGAGCCAAAAAGCCACCTTCAACGAAGTCGAACTGACGGCTGCCAAAATCGGCGGCCAGCTCGAAATGGACGGCAGTAGCTTCAACAAATTGCTTAATATGAACGGAACCGAGATCGGCCGCGACCTTCTTAT
>JAABYK010000061.1 GCA_011775825.1 Candidatus Zhuqueibacterota bacterium
GAAGGCTCAACCCTCGGAGCTCAAGTATTGCGTCCCAAAATCGCGAAACTATTCAATCTCCAAACCGAAGGATTACTCTATTTGTCATCACATGGCAGCGATACGGCCCCACGATGGCAAAGATTTGAGCAGCGAATGAACGCTGTTGACCTTTCCGAACAGCAGTGTGAAACGGTTGTTCAATCGGCGCGCGAGGTCTTTGAGGGGATGACGAAGATTGTATCAACGCTTTACCCTATTGAACTGAACACGTCGGATTACTTTGCATCTACCTTGAACCCGGAGGCGGGGGTTCATCCGGTGACAAACGATCCCAGGGAACTGTTTGCCGCCATAGACGCCGGGAACAAAACCTGGAACGCCTATCCTTATTTTGAGTGGCGATANNCGAGGTAAACGCTTCACCAAAAGTGATAGTGCCTGGTTAGTTACTTTGTCGAATTTGTCCCAGGAGTCGGTTCACCATCAAGTTGAATGGCTGGGCAAGGTGCTGGCTTCGCGAGGAATGCCTCAGTTCCTGTTACAAAAACACCTGGAGAATCTTCATCAGGCGCTAGTAAAATCAGTTCCTGAACGACGGGACAAATATGACAAATTACTAAAGGCGGCTGAGAAGCTTCAAACCGAACGACGCAATCAAATAAGTGACAAACGTTTTCTAACCCTGAACGAAGAATTCGAAAAGATGGTCGGCCCCTCATGGAGCAAACGCCTCAATGGTACGGGTGCCATTCTCGTCGCTGCAGTCGCGGATGAGCAAGCAGGTATCAAAAAAGCTGTCACAAGCTTAGAGGCGTGGATGACCGATTCATCTCGCTTCCCAAAGAAATGGATTGATGCTGTACAGGCTATTTTACGCAAGACGAGAAGGCAGCCGCGTGACCCCACCCGCACCGGCAGATAAATACCCTCAAAAAATCCAAATGTTCTCGCCACTCTTGAAACTCCCAACTCAAGTCTCTATAGCTTGCAAGTATTGTGAGGTGAGTTTCTTAAACCTTAGAGCTAAAGATTGTCAGTAATGAAAATCGATACCTGCATCGTCGGCGCCGGGATCGCCGGTCTTTGCGCA
>JAABYK010000351.1:0-180 GCA_011775825.1 Candidatus Zhuqueibacterota bacterium
GCAATGGCGCACATCTCGGTTTAAAATGGCGCGGTTTCGCTGAAATATCCTCTCGTTGCCCTGCGTAAAATATTTCACTTTGTCGTTTTTGTCCACAAAAGTCATGTCGAAAGAAGCAGTATTCAGAATGGCCATAATTTCTTCGGCGGATAAAGAGCCGGAGGGCAGTTTTACCTCCGC
>JAABYK010000351.1:353-493 GCA_011775825.1 Candidatus Zhuqueibacterota bacterium
TTATCTCCGCACCTTCTTTCTGCAACTCATTTACCGATTCACTCGCCATGCCTTCAGGCTGCCATTCAGTTGGCGGATCGTACAGGCAGAAACCGATGTCAAGCGACTGTTTCTGTACTTCGTGCCAGTCGGCATCGGTA
>JAABYK010000351.1:667-802 GCA_011775825.1 Candidatus Zhuqueibacterota bacterium
GAGGCCGTGAGTTCTTCTTTAGTAATACCTTCGGTGTTCAGCACTTCGAGACTTCCTTTTATTTGCTCCCTGATTTCATCGTGTTTCCCCCACATTACTTTTGGTGGACCAGTAATTCCGGCCTGCTCGAGGTAC
>JAABYK010000351.1:967-1147 GCA_011775825.1 Candidatus Zhuqueibacterota bacterium
ATGGTTGAAATCTCCGTCATCGTTTCCTTTGCCACATTTTTCAAGGCCATATTTTCATGCAGCAAAACATCAACAGGATGTCCTTCAGGAACGGTTTGCGATGAAGACAAATCGACGCGTCCTTCCAATACGGCTGAGTGGGCATCACATAGTTTCAAAACTTCCTCTTCGGGTAACCCT
>JAABYK010000522.1:0-456 GCA_011775825.1 Candidatus Zhuqueibacterota bacterium
ATTTTGATTTCCGAAATAGTGGTCCGGCGCCCGGAAAGTGAATTTGTGGAAATATTTAACCCAACGAATACCGATGTAAGTTTGACGAATTATTACTTAACGGATAACTTCAACATTTCCTTAGGTGGCGTTACCGACAACGCTTATACCAGAATCGTGAAAGGGCCGGACTCATTAATTGTAAACGAACAAGATTTTCTGGTAAAGTTTCCGGATAACGCGGTGATTGCACCTGGCCAATTTCAGACCGTCGCCTTTAAAGCGGATACCTTTAGATTGCGCTATCGGGTCGATCCGACTTACGAAATCTTTGAGACCGATACCAGCGTGGCCAATATGGAGACCATACAGTTAGGCTCCGTATCTCGAGACTATTTGGATGATAACGAAGAAGCGATTGTGCTTTTTCACTGGGATGGTGTCAGCGATCTGGTTGAGGATGTGGATTATGTGCTG
>JAABYK010000522.1:565-1126 GCA_011775825.1 Candidatus Zhuqueibacterota bacterium
CGAGCAAAGCCCGATTGCGCTCACCGGCCATGCTAGGCAAAGATCATGGCAGCGCACAACACCGAAAGAGAGAGGCGAGACCAAAGCAGGTGGTAACAGTATCGCCGGACACGACGAAACCAGCGAAAACTTACGGCAAAGTTTTGTCGAACAGGCTCCCACTCCCAACCGAAGTTTTGCAGAGAACGACATTCCGGCACTCAGGTTTGTCGGCAGCATTTTGAACGAAGCGCAGGCCAATGCCAAATCAAACGGTGTCATCAACCCAGACGAAGATATATCCGTTCGTATACAATTAGAAAACGAAGGGTTTGATGCCACAGGAGAGCTTTTCGGCGTACTACGCATTACCGATTTGGCTACCGACGCGGTGGTCACGCTTGTGGACAGTACCGCAAACTTTCCTAACATTTCGCCCGGGGATTCCGCTTTTTCAGAAACACCATTTCGATTCGAAACAACTCCAGACTCGCTCCCCGATAGCCTGAGATTTACGCTGGCAGTCATTCAAAAAAGCTCTGGTTTCAATGCGAAATCGTTCCCGAATCAGCAACTTTTGGC
>JAABYK010000670.1 GCA_011775825.1 Candidatus Zhuqueibacterota bacterium
CCTCGGGAGTAACCTTTCGACGTCCAACTTCAACAAAATCTTTTTCATCCGCGCTGGGCCCCACCCTGGAGAAAGCGCGCTCAAAATTTTTTGCGGTGATCCGGCCGTTCCGGTGGAATTGACGATACTCCTCATTCGAGAGATAGCCATTTCCACCCAGGAGCTCCCTGCCTTTTCGAACAGCCTGATCAAACGGCAGATATTCCAATCCATGAATGGGATTCTGCGCGACCATGGTCCGCATGGGCCAAAACGGCGCAATGGGTTCGCTGGCGCTCAAAACCATTTGCCGAACCTGATCACGGTCTTCCAGGGAAAAGGGCTTCTCTGAGACAGTACTCATATAGAAAGATTTACCTTTCGCCACGGATTCTTCAGCGGACTCCCCACAAACGGGAACACCTGGCCCGGCTTGTTCTTATTGCCCGAATCCTTACATTTCATATTAATAAAATTTATTATTTCGCGATCTTTATAAGTTTAATTTGTTTCAAGCCTCGTCGGGGACGAGTCGTATGCCCGCCACAAGGCTTGATTCAATTCATTTTTTAATCAGCTTAATCAAGTCGTGCACTTGTCGATGTTTCTCAATATCATGCCGCAAAGGCTTGCGACTGAAAACCTTGTACACATTCCTCCTCCCATCACGAATGCGCTCCAAATACCCGTCAGCTTCCAGCTCAACGATAATACGCTGAACCGCGCGTTCGGTGATTCCAACCTCCACAGCTATATCTCGAATGCGCTCCGAGGGGTTTTGAGCCAGGCACAATAAGACGTGCGCATGATTGGTCAAAAAAGTCCATGATGGGGTAGCTGTTTTTTCCGTATTCATCCTCAATCCCAATGGGGAAACGCAACACCATGAAAGCTTATCTCGCGCTTCGACATATCGGAAAAATAATATACGTTATTCGTTTTAAGAAATATAATACACGATATCCAATTTGTGAATTAGATTACATGAAATTTATTTCAGGAGTCAACAAAAAAAAATCAGGGAATTCGCGCTTTCCGCTTCGTCCCTGCATTCGTCATCCTCATAGGGGGGATATGGTTGGCCTAGACCGTTGGGGAGCCCGTTTGCCCTTTGCGGATAAGGGTTTTCCATTTCCGGGCTGGAAGGATTTTCGCCCGAATCCGGACCCCCCTACTTCAGTTTCACCTTCAAAGCGCCATTTTTATGGCATTCGGAGGCGTCACAGTTCCAGTAACGAAGCGGAGGTTCTTCCAGGGTGGCTTTCCCGCCCTGGAAGGTAACTTTATAAAGCTCTCCCAGTTTTATCTCGAGTCCATCCCGGGGCCCGACCGCTTTCAGGTTGATGAGCATTTCATTTACCGTATCGAAATGACCGATGACCACAACCACTTCATTCTTGTGAGACTTGCAAAGGGCGCCCTGAAGAAACCGGTCGCTTTTGGTTTCTGTTTTACAGACGATATGACGGTCCACTCCCTTGCTTGTCATCAGGGGGCACGCGGTTTGCCGGGTCCGGGTATAATGGCTGGTGTAAATCACTTTCACGGGTACAGGCTCAAAGACTTTTGGGAGGTGTTGCGCCATCTTTTGGCCGACCCTGCTCAGAATGTATTCTGATTTATTATTTTGTCCCGTGATATCCCGAAATCGTTTCTCCGCGTGCCGGGCAAAATAAATCGCTTTGGGCGGATGTTCGCAGGATTCAAAATCCTTCCCGGATTCAGGGTAGGTGACGCAACTTTCAAATTTCTGAGAATCTGCAATACCAGAAGTACTGCACGCCTGCCAGTCCTCGTTCATGCTGTAAGCACTGCTTTTACCCGCAGAAGCGGCAGAAACAAGCAGAAATTGAGCCGCAAGGGCCATG
>JAABYK010000637.1 GCA_011775825.1 Candidatus Zhuqueibacterota bacterium
CCTCCTGTAGCTGGCGGTTTGCGCCTTTAAGACATGATTCCTGTTCTTTTATGGTGTTCAGCGAGTTTTCAAATGATTTCAGGGACAATATTAGCCGTTCGATTTCATCGGTTGCTCCGGTCACTCCCTGTTCTGGGCCAGCGGTTGTTTCCGTGAGACTGAACAAATCATCAATGATTTTGCGGATCTTCTTTGACATCAGGCTGGCGGTAAAGAAACTGGCAATGATCAGGACGATGGCGGAAGACAAACCGAACACCGCGAACAGGATCGTTCTCTGGCGGGTTGCCTTAAGATTTTGTTTGGCTTCTTGCTGTATCCGAGTGCGGATAATGTCGAGCTCTTTGGCGAACTTTTGGTGCAATATGGAGAACTGCTGGTTCGCTTTGTTAAGGTAGGTTGGGGCTCTGTTGAGGGACACTGTGGAGTTTTCTATGGAGCTTATTGCTGCGGTTCGATAGAGGGATATATTTTCAAGCAGTTGGATTGCTTCTTCTTTTTTCATGGTTCGCTGTATCAAGCCGGATTCAATGATATCTTCCATATTCTTGGTGATGGAAGATATCTGATCAGCAATGAGCACTCCTCGATCATAGAGGATGCCTTCGTCGACCTGTTGCCCCGTTGCGTTGAACAGCTCATACAGCTCAAGGTGATGGCGCGAAAGATCGGTGAATAGTTCGGTGTAAACGCTCAGTGTTGCCAGGTCTGAGTCAGAAATGGTTTCTATTAATTCGTTTTGTTTTTCAATCTGAAGGAAATAGCTTCCCGTTAAGGCCAATACAATGATGAGGCCGATGATCGGTGCGACCAAAAAACGTTGGCGAAGGGAAAGGCGCATCGGTCACACCATAAGGTTAACAGGAACGATCAATCATAGATTGTTCCACTCATCGGGTTTGATGATCCCCACCAGGTGAGGGGTGGGTATTTCGTTCGGCTCAAATATATATGCAACACCCTCGGGCTTTGGCCATAGCCCCGTTGCTTCACGCAAGTTTCCCGTGTGAGAGACAATTACCCGGTTCCCTGAGTCAGGGGTGTCAGATAACAGGTCTTTCAATACTTTGGTTTGTTGATCGCGCTGTTGTTTTTCCAATGCCACGGCGAAATACAGGTTATGGTCAATGCGGTAGTCGCCAAAGGCCAGTTGGGCGGTATCTTTACAGCGGCAGAACGGGCTGGCAAAAACCTCTGAGACAGGAATAGCCAGGCGTTTGAATGCGGCTCCGATGTTCTTCGATTGTTTTTTTCCTGCGGTGGACAGGTTGCGTTGTGTGGCACACTGCTTCAGGTCGACGGGGTGTTGATCTTCTTGAGAGCGATCGGTGGCTGCGTGTCTGAGATACACCACCAACCCACCTTGCTGTAATCGATTGATGATCTCTTGCGGCGGCAGCAGCTTTTCGGCCACTG
>JAABYK010000412.1:0-742 GCA_011775825.1 Candidatus Zhuqueibacterota bacterium
TCCAATTCTCTTTTGGGATCTGAGATTGCTCTTTTGTGGCTTTATCTACTTTGGGAGCTTGTCCAGGCTTTTTGAAGATTAATATGAATTCATAGTCAATTTCAACGATGCCATTCCGTGGGAATGGGAAGGAACCCATTACCGTCGCCCCACCTGTGGTATTCATGGTCGTCTTCTTTTGCCAGATAATGGCTCCCATATAATCGAAGCCAATGGACTCACAGAATTTAATAATTTCAGTCCGTATCGGAATGACTTTATATCTCCCGTAGTAAACTGATCTTGCAAATTGATCACCGATGTTGATGAGCATTCTGCAACCGGGATGCAACACCCGGCTGCATTCATTCCAAACCAGATTCAGATTATTGATGTATTCTTCGTAAGAATCATTAAAGCCGATCTGGTCCTGTGAGCCGTAGTCTTTTAGTTGCCAGTAAGGTGGCGATGTAACAATCAGATGAACGGAGGAGGTCTCGACCTCTGCCATCTTTCTGGAATCGCCAATTATGCATGCGTGGGTCGTTTTCATAATAATTTATTTTATTTTATTAAAGTTACTGCTCGGAAACTAATTATAAAGTACGAGAATTATAATCCTAAGCAAATCTCAACCATCTCAAAAACTATCCGTTATCCCCGGCTGCACGATTTTCTTGCCTTCCTCTTCCTTCGCTTCCTTCACGATTTGCCGAACATCTGCAAGCAATTGTTTGGCATCGAAGATGATGCCGTCTTTGAT
>JAABYK010000412.1:807-1030 GCA_011775825.1 Candidatus Zhuqueibacterota bacterium
TGCAACGGATTTTCTTCCACAACCACGAAGTCGGCAAACTTGCCAATCTCTGCGGAGCCGATCTGATCAGCCAAACCAAGAGCCTCCGCGCCGTGAAGCGTGGCCGCACGAATGACTTCCAGCGGATGAAATCCCGCTTCGCGCAGAAGTTCCAACTCCCGGATGTATCCGAACCCGTAGATTTTGTAAATGTATCCGGCATCCGAACCCACGGTTACCCGAC
>JAABYK010000412.1:1184-1355 GCA_011775825.1 Candidatus Zhuqueibacterota bacterium
CCGCTTGTTTCCAAAGGCGACCGGCTTCGCCGAAGCGGTGTTGCTCGTTGTTGTAATTGTAGTCGAGGGGGAAATCCTGTACGGTGCGATCCGTGAACAGCGCCTCGGGCAACCCGTACCAATGCTCCATGGTGGTTAAGCCCATGCGGGCTGTTTGCAAAACATTAACTC
>JAABYK010000710.1:0-118 GCA_011775825.1 Candidatus Zhuqueibacterota bacterium
CGTCAGCAGATCCACGAGAGGATGGAGCGGGCCCGGGAGATTGTAAATCTGGGGTGGGGCTCCAAAAAAGCCGTATAAAACTATCCAGGATATGGAGAAAGTGGCTTAGAATGGAAAT
>JAABYK010000710.1:172-2396 GCA_011775825.1 Candidatus Zhuqueibacterota bacterium
AAATACGAAGCTACTTTTGAAAGATTCACCCTCCCCCACCCTATTTTTCCCTTGCATTTTACAATCTAAGTTTGTTTAATTTATTTGTTCATCGAAAAACTCCAGACCGCAAAGCACCACATCCCCTACGGAGAGAGAACCAGAGTCTAGACTGAACGGTACCTTTTAAACACATCCCCATCTAGTAGTTCACAACCTCAACTAAAATTGAGCATTTCTTTCGCGGTCTCGAAGGTAGATTTCATTGCGGCTCAGTTACGCTATATCGTATGAAAATTGAGGTACCCTAACAGTCATCGGTCAGAGATTTTCTTAAATTCAAAAATCTAGTAGAAGGCCAACAGAGTACGCCGCTAAAAGGAGAAATGTCTAATGCCTGTAAGTTCCCGTAGTACGACGCTCCTAAAGTTCTCATCCAAAGCTGCCGCTCTAAAAGATGCTAAATCAATTGGTGTTGCGCTTGGCCCGGGATTGCCAATCGGCATGGTCAGTGTTGGTATGCTTATCGCCCTCGAAGAATTATACATTCCGATTCGCATGATTTCGGGGACAAGTATGGGGGCAATTCTTGGTGCGCTCTACGCCGGCGGTTCAACCGCCGAAGAGCTTCGCCAACATGCCATCGAAATATTTTCCGATAACAATGTGATGAAACTTATCTCAGAGGACAAATCGGGCTTCAGTCCATCGAGCGGTGAAAAGCTTATGGAGGACCTGCGCAGAAGGGCCGGCTGGGATCCGGAATTTTATGAGTTAAAAATCCCGCTTTATGTCGTGGCGGCAGATCGGATATCTCAAAAGAATGTTATTCTTCGTCAGGGCAAGGTGTGGGACGCCGTGCGTGCCAGTATCGCCATGCCGCTTTTACTCGATGAGAAAGAAATCGGTGGCATGAAACTCGCCGACGGTGCTATCTTTTATCCGTTGGATACAGATGTGCTGTATTCGGAAGGCTCGGATTTTGTGATTGCAATACAGGCGAAGCCCATCAAAAGCATGACCGATCGGAAGCTTCCGCTGCGAACCAAATTACAACCGAAATTCCTGAAGAAGCTTGGTTGGCAAGTGAGCGAGGAAAAGTTTTTCGCAAAGCCTGGTTGTGACATTCTGCTGCGACCGCGGGTACCGATGGATTTAGCAAAGGACACATCGCGAATTAATGAAATAATTGCCTTGGGCTACAAAATCACATATAATGCGGTCATGGAAATTGAGAAAGGCAACTTCCAACCGCGAAGTCTTGACGAAAAAGAGAAAAAGGCAGTCGAGGAAACTATAGTGCGATTTAGTAGGGAAGCAGAGATTGAAGCTTCTGATATTGAGCGCTATCTTCAGAAACTCGAAAAGAAAACCGCAAATATGGCTGATGCGGAACTGATGGATGAATTTCCCAAATTTGCGAAGAAGTTTGGAGATTTCTATTCAACAGTGACTGAAAATTTTCCTGAGGTTACGAGTGCAAGCCAGGCCTTGAGGTCCAAAATCAAGGATTTTGCTAAACTCGTGGATCAGAGCCCGTTTATGAGCAGGTGCTTACGCAAACCGCAAGGATATGCCGGCGACTACCAGATGATGAATTATATGTATGACAACCAGGTATTTGACAGTCAGACGAATATGGGAAAGCTGCTGAATTATTATCTGTTTTCCAATCCTGCTTCAAATGCTGTCCGCAATCGGGCAAAAATCATCCAGGGTCTGATACAGCAACGCGCGTCGGTTCAGACAGAACTGGCGATTACCAGCATCGCCTGTGGTCCGTCGCGGGAGGTGACAGGAACCCTTGAGTTCTTAAAAGATAATACAAATATCGTTTGGACATTGCTTGACCAAGACAACGACGCACTGGCCAACGCACGAAAGAACATACCTAAGGACCAAAGGTTGACCCTCAACTTTGTCAATGCTGGCGTAAGAGATTTGTTGAAAAAGTCCATCGACCTGGGTCAGCAAGATATCTTGTATTCTCTCGGTCTGTTTGATTACCTTGAGGACAAAATAGCCATCACATTAATTAGTCGACTTTATGCTTTTCTTAAGCCCGGCGGCTTGATGCTTATCGGCAATTTTGATACAAGAAATCCTTCAAGAGCGTTGATGGAAGGCCTTATGGAATGGTTCTTAATTCACCGAACGGAGGAGGAGATGCTTGAGCTGGGTAAGCAGGGCGCTCCTGACGGACGGCACTCTGTGATTGCCGAACCAGAAGGAATTAATTTGATTT
>JAABYK010000581.1 GCA_011775825.1 Candidatus Zhuqueibacterota bacterium
TCCTTGGTCCACTGTGAACCGTATTGGATCAGGTCGCGAATATCTTCCACGCGCCAGGCAGTGATTCGTGGTCCCAGCTTCACGGGTTTGGGAAAACGCCCTGAGCTTACACCTGCCCACCAGGTGGACCTGCTGACAGGAATTAACGGGGGAAGTGGCGGTTTTGCTTTGCAGTCACCAATAATTTGAGGAAGTCGAAGGTAGCCGGTTTCTGGAAGTCCATACATCGTAAATTGCTCCTGAAAAATTAAAGACCGATATTGGCCGTTTGAAGCAATTTACAAACGTTACGGATTTTTATCACACCGGTTTAGTGCGCGACTTTTCCGAAGTAAGGAACCAGGGTTCTTTGCCCAGTATTACTTTTAATCGTTCAAACTCGTCCGGGCTCCATGGGTAAGAATCCAGCGCCCGCTCCAGTCTCAATAAGATCAAGGCATCCTGTTTATGGGCCGCCCACGCCTCACCGATGACCGTAATTCCCCATCCAAACTTATGAGAAACTTCTTCTAGGGCATCTTGATGGCTTATTTGTTTTAGGCGAAGCCTCAATACCTCCGCGGCCATTTCTGTCCGGATTTGCGGATCAGCCTTTGGACGAGCCTTTTTCCTCTTCAAACCCAATGCGGCCTCAAGCGTTTTCCGGTCTCCGTTCAGGTAGCTCTGAAACGAATCCCGAAAATGCTGGAGTATAAATTCAAATTTTCGGTAATTGTCCTTATCCAGTCCGTTCCCTGTCCATAGTTCCTGGAGTTCGCAGAATATTTGAAGTAACTTCCGGGCATCGTCCGGTTCGGCGGCCTGTTCCCGAACATCCAAGGTAATCTGAAAAATATCCGCCGGTGACAACTCATTTTCCTCTAACTCATTGTTTTCCATAATAAGTATCTCACTTTAAAAGGCCAACGCATTCCCTATGGCGATAATTTGGTGTAGTATACCTCCGATCGGGCCAAATTTGAATTGCAGATATCGTGTTTAGCAAATGAGAAGCTGGTATCAGAGGAGAAAGCATGGACTCTAAACCAAGGGAAAATTCTGTTCTTGCTCACGTGGCACAAAAAATGGATGGGGGTTGGGGTGAACATTTCCTTTTGGATCACCTGAAGGATGTTGCCAATTTGGCCGGTAAGTTTGCAGCGGAATTTGGAAACGGGGACTGGGCTTCTCTCGCTGGTCTTTGGCATGACTTGGGCAAGTACAGT
>JAABYK010000486.1:0-213 GCA_011775825.1 Candidatus Zhuqueibacterota bacterium
TGACGTTGTTTTGTCTTATGGCTACCAGTGCGACGGCCCGCAAGCTGGTAATTCACCATACGGTGCATGATATCTTCACGCACAGGCGCACCAAACACAGACTTATCAAGGGTAATTTCCCCTGCGTCCTTATTTTCTAATGTTTTAACAGCTAGTTTCATAACGCTTATTCCTTCGCCTCATCTGAAGCCGCTTGAGTTTGTGCTTCGTTCG
>JAABYK010000486.1:338-579 GCA_011775825.1 Candidatus Zhuqueibacterota bacterium
GGTTGTCTTCAAGATCAACAGCAACAACTTCCAGATTTTGTGTTGTCACACGCTCAGCGCCCATGTGACCAGCCATTTTTTTGCCTTTAAAGACTTTACCAGGATCCTGACACTGACCAGTTGACCCGTGTGAACGGTGAGAAACAGATACACCGTGTGATGCACGCAAACCACCAAAGTTGTGACGCTTCATCGCACCGGCAAAACCTTTACCGATTGATGTTCCGGTAACATCAACATA
>JAABYK010000486.1:648-937 GCA_011775825.1 Candidatus Zhuqueibacterota bacterium
CGCCGATTTCCAATACGTTTTCGTTAGACACACGAAACTCTGCGAGGCGCTTCTTCGGCTCAACTTTAGCCTTAGCAAAGTGCCCACGGTTTTGCTTGGATGTGCTTTTCACCTTGGCCTTACCCGCACCAAGCTGAACCGCTACATATCCGTCTTTTTCTTCACCACGAACAGCAATCACCTGACACTCATCGACTTTCAATACCGTCACAGGGATGTGACGACCATCTTCATCGAAGATACGGCTCATGCCTTCTTTACGTGCAATCAATCCAGTTCTCATTTTCTT
>JAABYK010000486.1:1045-1235 GCA_011775825.1 Candidatus Zhuqueibacterota bacterium
TCAATTGTTTGCGGTGTTGGCTCAACAACATCCAAAAGACGCTTATGTGTGCGCATTTCAAATTGTTCCTGAGAGCCTTTGTTCACGTGCGGCGAACGAATAACAGAAAATTTCTTGATTTTGTTCGGCAAAGGCACAGGACCACGTACCCCCGCACCTGTTCTTTTGGCCGTGTTCACAATCTCAGCAC
>JAABYK010000385.1:0-288 GCA_011775825.1 Candidatus Zhuqueibacterota bacterium
CTTTCCACAGTTTAATTCCGTTGCCGGAAGTACTCGCTCAAGTGCATGGAGTGGGGCCGAATACCAAACGAGTTAGCAAGGATTACGATCAGTTGTTATCTAAACTGGGTTCGGAGTTGTTTATTTTGCAAGACATACCGTTAGAAGATATCCGGCGCGTTGGTGGCACCCGGTTGGCAGAGGGAATACACCGGATGCGGAAGGGGCAGATCGAGGTAGTAGCCGGTTACGACGGGGAATACGGGGTTATCAAACTGTTTGATGAAAATGAAGAAACTGTATTCACCT
>JAABYK010000385.1:340-954 GCA_011775825.1 Candidatus Zhuqueibacterota bacterium
TTGCAGATGAGCCAGCGAATAAGGATTACGAGCCACACCTTATTGCGGACAAAGACCGCGCCGGCCAATATGGAATAAATCCGGCAATTAAACCGGTTAGGGCGGCCAGAACCAAATCCTCTCCGGAGAAGGAAACTCAAACGTCGGGGGTTGTCTCATTCGGCAAAGAAAAGCTGATTTTTTCAGGACTGAACCCACAACAACGAGAGGCTGTCCAAAACACGGATAGCGCTTTGATTATTGTAGCCGGTCCCGGCACCGGCAAAACCCGCACGCTCTCGCACCGGATTGCATATCTAATCGATCAAGTTGGCGTCAGTCCGGAAAGTATCCTGGCGATTACTTTTACCAACAAAGCGGCCCGGGAAATGAACGATAGATTGTCAAAACTTTTAAGCCCGCAGCAGAGCAAAGGCATTTGCGTTCAAACCTTTCACGCTTTTGGGATGTGGCTATTGCGACAAGAGGGGGAGCGGTTTGGTTTAACCCCTGCATTTTCCGTGCTAAGCGAAAGCAATCGGAAAGACCTGTTTAAAACGATTTATCCCGATTTTATTGAGAGGGAAGTCAATGCCAGGCTCGAGCAAATTTCATTGGCAAAAAATCAACTGTTG
>JAABYK010000385.1:980-1344 GCA_011775825.1 Candidatus Zhuqueibacterota bacterium
CATATGCGAATGACCGGCAATTTGTTCAGGTGTATCGACAATATGATGATTTTTTGCGAAAAAATAATTTATGCGATTTTGATGATTTGATTCTACTGCCATTCATTTTATTCAAATCCTATCCGGATAGTTTACCACGATACCAAAGGCAGTTTCGCTGGATTTCCGTTGATGAATACCAGGATGTGAACGACGCCCAATATCAGTTTTTAAAATTACTGACCGGTGAGGTTATCAATCTCTGTGTGATCGGCGATCCCGATCAGGCCATTTACGGATTTCGTGGCGCCAATCGCGAATATTTTCTGCGCTTCCATCAGGACTTTCCTAATGCCCGAACCATCCGGCTTAATCGAAACTACCG
>JAABYK010000385.1:1391-1798 GCA_011775825.1 Candidatus Zhuqueibacterota bacterium
CCAGTAGCACTGATCGAAACCAGGTGGATATCTGGTCAGACATTGTCAGCAATGCCAGGTTAGAGATTTATGAAGCGGCAACCCACAAAGCAGAGGCCGAATACGTTGTGCATCAGATTGAGAGCATGGTAGGGGGAACCAGCTACTTTTCTCTCGACTCGGGCCGGGTTGATGATGAAACGAAACAGGCCGGTCTGTCTTTTTCGGACTTTGCAGTGCTTTATCGGATTGGCGTTCAGAGCCAGTTTTTAATTGAGGCGTTTCAGCGCTCCGGGATTCCCTATCAAACCGGAGGACAAACACCGTTTTACGAACGCCGGGAAATTCAGGAGCTATTGAACTATCTCTGGTATATCTTCAATCCGGATTCGCCTTTCCACCAGCGGAAAATTGAAAAGCGATTTCAT
>JAABYK010000003.1 GCA_011775825.1 Candidatus Zhuqueibacterota bacterium
CAAGCCGCTTGGGTACAGCACCGGCAAAATGTATCTCTGCACAAAATCGCCCCTGTAAGCGCTGCCGCCGCCTTGCATTCGCAGCCAGTTTTCCAACGGCGTGAGGGGACACATCCATCCCGCGAATTCAACGAGGGCAGCCCAAAGGACTGCTGGCACATGCAGGTAAACGACCTTTCGCCACTTTAATACGAGCAAGCCCCCCAATATTGCGAACACCACAAATGCAAAATGGAGAACGACGACGATGTCGGCAAGAAATTGNNAGACTGGTTTGATTTGACAGCCACTTTGCGAAATAGACTTTCAGCAACGGACAATTACGGTCTCTTCACCCAATTTTTCACCCAACGATTTGAGGTAACCATCCATGGTGGCGTGATAACCGAACACAAAGCGGGCCATGAATCGAAACATGGGATTGTAGATCTCGCCATTTTCCGTGATGGTGAGTTTCGTTCCACCATTAACCTCTGAAAGCTCGTAGGTCCAGTTTCCGCCAAAAGGCAGGTTGTCATCTGCGATTTGGGTGACCATGCGGTTCGGTGGGTCGAACTCGGTAATTTCATAGATCATTTGACTGAATTTGCTGGTCTCTGCCCAGACCCGATGTCCATTGCGGTCGGGAAGCTGCTCCGTGGATTTCAGACCTTTTCTCCAAGTGGGCGCGGCTGCGAAGTCCGTGATAATCTTCCAAACCTCCTCAGGAGACGTCTTGAATTTTGTCGAACTTGTGGCCACGTGGTTTTTAGGTAAAAGTGTGCCAACGAGATAGACGATGGCAAACAAGCCGACCAACACGCCAAGTACAATGAGTACCCATTTCATGATTCCCTCTTTTCTCGTTTTGGTTATCGAAATTAAACCATTCGAAGTGACAATCACAAGAAAATGATCGACGATTGTTAACAAAAAAAGAACGCCCGGATAAGAATCCGAGCGTTCCCGCATTTTGAAACTATTTCATAAAAAACTACTTTGCGGTCATGTTGCCGATGCTTTGCAGCTCCATGGTCACGGTTCCGCCGCCCATTTGAGCGGGTAACCTGGTTTGACTGTGTACCAAGCAACGCGGCTGCTCGACAGCCACGTTTAGGACACTGCCGCCGGGATCGCCGTCGAGGGGTTCCACTTCGACTTCGTAGGTATCGAATGAACCCGCCTTGACGTTCACCGTTTCTTTTGCAGCAACTGTCACCGACATCGGACGGACTTTTTGAGTTAAGGGGTCAAACACCCGAATGGTGGTTTGGTAATCGGAGGCAAGTGGAAGCGCCGGTAGGACCACATCCAGCGCTGAGCCGTCCGGCAT
>JAABYK010000098.1:0-948 GCA_011775825.1 Candidatus Zhuqueibacterota bacterium
AGTTGTCATCGTGACCAATCAATGGACGGGAGTCATAGGCCAAATAATGGGAAAAATAACCAGGGGAATAATAGATTTCCGCATCATCAGGATCTTTGTTCTTAGCCCGTACTAATAATTCAATTGCATTTTCATAATCTCCTTGTCTGAAAGCAGAAAGTGCGTTTTCTTTCAGATTCGTTTCTTGGCCGCATAAACTGCTAAAAGAAAACAAGCAGACAAACATTAGGGATATTCGTTTCATTTCTTTTCACATCAAATTGACATTGCAGCGAACCCTTAACGTGACCGNNCTCGATGATTATTACACTCCAAATCTTATGATATGATGATGACCATTGGCTAACTTTGGCACGCCACTTACTCTGGTATCAGAAGTGTCAAATGATTACTCTTTCGCCACAGCAACCAAATGGTGCTGAGTTCGGATGAATAGCGTTCCCTCGGAAATTGACGGTGTCGCCATACAAACTTCCGTCATGGGGTTGGTGGCCAACAGTTTAAACTCGGGTCCGGCTTGCACCACATAAACTTCGCCATTCTCGCTGGTAAAATAGAGTTTGCCGTCGCAGGCAACAGGAGAAGCCGTAAATCCGGTCCGTCCGCTCCCCAAACGTTGTCGGTAAACTCTGTCCCCGGTTTTGGCGACGTAGCAATTCAACCCCCCGTTGTCACGGCAGCTATAAATGTACTCTCCGTAAACCAAGGGGGTTTGCATATAGGCGCCGTTGCGAGGCACACCCCAGGCCACATATTCGTTCGAGGTTTCGTTGCCCTGCAAGGAGATGTCGCCCGTGGCATCAAGTCGGATGGCGTACAGCGGCGCCAGCCCTCCGTGGGCATTGGCGATAAACACGAGGTCATGAGCGACGACCGGTGTGGGCACCGGAATGTCTCCCCCGCCGCTCAGTTTCCAAAGCTCCTTGCCTGTCTCCAAATCGTAGCCGC
>JAABYK010000098.1:985-1218 GCA_011775825.1 Candidatus Zhuqueibacterota bacterium
GCTGGTGTACTCCAGGTTGGCACATCTTCTCGGCGCGTGCGCCATATTTCTGTCCCGTCTTTGATGTTAAATGCGGCCACGAAAGAATTTTCTTGCACATCGCATTGCACGATGACTTTATCTTTGTAAATAACCGGCGAGCTGGCAAATCCCCATTGTGCCGCCGGCACGCGGAAATAACCGGCATCGAGCGGTCCAAAATCTTTCCGCCAGAGTTCATTGCCATCCATATC
>JAABYK010000540.1 GCA_011775825.1 Candidatus Zhuqueibacterota bacterium
AGCTTTTCTACTACACCAGAGAAGCGATTAAGCATGTAATCAAGTAAGATAGTAGTATCAGGCAGGATAATGCGCTCAACCGACGAGTGTGAAATATCACGCTCATGCCAGAGTGGAATATTTTCGTAGGCCGACATCATATAGCCCCGAAGCACACGCGAACATCCCGAAATATTCTCTGAACTTACCGGATTACGTTTATGCGGCATTGAGGATGAGCCCTTTTGCCCCTTTCGGAAAAATTCTTCGGCTTCACGAACTTCGCTGCGCTGCAGGTGACGAATTTCCACGGCCATCTTTTCCATGGTTGATCCAATCAGTGCCAAGGTTGAAATATAATCCGCATGACGATCGCGTTGCAGGGTTTGCGTAGAAATTGGCGCCGGTGAAAGTCCCAACTCTTCACAAACAGAGGCTTCTACTTCTGGTGGGATGTTGGCAAAAGTCCCAACCGAACCACTCATTTTGCCAAACTCTACATTTTCCGCCGCTTTCTCGAAACGCTCAAGATTTCGCTTCATCTCAGCATACCAGAGCGCGCACTTGAGCCCAAAAGTCGTTGGCTCGGCATGCACTCCGTGCGTACGCCCCATCATTACCGTATATTTATGTTTTTTGGCTTTCTCACCCAGCACATCAATAATTTGATGAATATCTTTTCGCAGAATCTCATTTGCCTGTTTCAAGCGTAAGCCGTTGGCGGTATCCACAACATCCGTGGAAGTAAGTCCGTAATGAACCCACTTTTTCTCTTCCCCAAGCGATTCCGAAACCGATCGTGTAAACGCCACTACATCGTGACGGGTCTGCTTTTCGATTTCCTTAATCCGATCAACATCAAACGAGGCATTTTCGTAAAGCTTTTCGACATCTTCCTTGGGAATCTTCCCAAGCTTACTCCATGCGTTGCAAGCAGCCAGCTCGACCTCCAACCAGGCTTGAAATTGGTTTTCCAGCGACCAGATATCGGCCATTTCTTTACGGGAATATCGCTCAATCATTACTAATCAATTTGGGCTGTAATTAAATAGAAAGTTCGCCCAAAGATATCGGATTTTTTAACAAAAGTAAGAAGTAATGATTAATAAGTTTTCGCAGATATTCGAGTAAGATTATCGGCGTGGAATTTTTATCCAGCTCCCCTGTTCAACACGGGCACCAGATTCTATCTGGTTGAGAATCGCCACATCCTCAGACGTAATGTCCATTGGTAAATCATCCACAAATACCGACAGCGACCGAGACTGATCTACCTTTTTCGTGTGCAATCTTACCGGCTCTCTATTTAGCTTATCCTTATCGTTGAGTTCCGAAAAAGAATAGCTTGTTTCTTCAAAAAACGGTCGATAATCATCAAACTTTTGTGCCAGGCTGTAATTCGTAAACCGATAGATATTGCCATCATA
>JAABYK010000355.1:0-254 GCA_011775825.1 Candidatus Zhuqueibacterota bacterium
CTCTCAATTTGTTCGGTAACCTGTGTTTTTCTGTTCTGCAAATTTTGGTTTTCTTGCTCAAGCCTCTCGATGGTGTTCCGGGCAGCGCTCCGTTGTTCCTGCCACACAAGAATATTTCGTTTTGCTTCCTGCCGCTGTTCGTCAACCACAGACAGTTCTTGTTCCAGTTGCTCGACAATTCCTTCCTGCTCATGGATTTGTTCCTTCAGGGAGTCCTGGATGGCCTCGTCAATTTCCAATTGCTCGGCAGATGA
>JAABYK010000355.1:401-669 GCA_011775825.1 Candidatus Zhuqueibacterota bacterium
CTGACATTCTTTTCGATTTCGTATAGGATATCGTTGATCCGCAGCAGATCTTCCTTGGTGGCATCCAGTTTTCTTCTGGCTGACCGCCGTTCTTGTTTGTATTTGTTAATACCAGCGGCTTCTTCGAACATGCGGGCACGTTCGTCTTTAATATCGCTCAGAATATCTTCCACCATTTTGAGTTCAATAACCGAGTAGGCATCCGCACCCATTCCCGTATCGACAAACAAACCATGGATGTCTTTGAGCCGACAAACCTGTTTATTCA
>JAABYK010000355.1:760-1058 GCA_011775825.1 Candidatus Zhuqueibacterota bacterium
CTCTTTGAACCATTGAAAATAACGTCCTGCATATTGTCACTGCGCAGGACCGTGGTTTTTTGTTCGCCTAGGACCCACCGGATGGCATCCACTACGTTGGTTTTCCCACACCCGTTCGGTCCGACAATCCCGGCGATTCCCGGGCCGAATCTCAGAGTGGTTTTCTTCGCAAACGATTTAAAACCGAAAATATCTAAACTGGAAATATACATGTCACCTTACGCACGCCATATTATCCCGGAGGCCATTCCATATGCCGGCCACCGAGTAAATGCAAATGGATATGATATACTGCCTG
>JAABYK010000490.1 GCA_011775825.1 Candidatus Zhuqueibacterota bacterium
AACTGCGTGGCCTTTTCGCCGGATGGAGCCATGCTGGCTTCGGGGTCAGATGACCGGACCGTGCGGCTGTGGGTGAAGCAGAAAGGGTGAGTCGGGTCTTCAATTGTCAACTGCGGGATTTAAGGGATTAGACACAAATCGTAACACTTCAGCACCTGAATAGGAGAGTGCAAAAATACACTCACTTACCTCCAAAGGCAGGGCTTTGGAGTGCAAAATTCAGCGAAGCGTACTTTTGCGTATGGCCTTTGCCGGTTTGCAAAAATACGTTCGCTTCGCTCACTGATTTTTGCACTCCGTTCGTTCAGACAGCTAAACAAGTACCGCCAATCAAAATAAGCCCGTATCAAGCAACCAAAACAACATGAAAACAAAGCCACACAAATCTGACAAAAGCGCGAAGGAACCGATTTCCATGGGGGAGCAGACTCTGGAGGATTTGACCGAAACAATCATCAACACCGATGCTACCCGGGAAGCCATATCGAGTCAACTCAGGAAGTTGGGACTTGGTGATTCGGAGTCGATGGCGTTGGTTGATTTTCTCAATGAAACGGCTCAACAGATGGTGTACGGTGAGCATCCCGTCAAAATGCTTGAGCCCTCGTTTTTATCATCGAAGCGAGTTCCAATGCTGAAGTGGACAAGCTTGTGCGGAACTTGCCTGCCTGGGGTGCCCTGAAGTGGAAAGTCACCGCACTCGAAAACTTTGCCGGGAGAGCGGCTCAAGAACGTGAGATCCTCAAGGAACTCAAAGAAGCAACAATGAAATAACCTCGCTACTGCGGTTTTGGGCTGGCGACGCAGGGTTTAACGGAGTTGGCTTCAGCGAAGGTTGTGGTATTGCTAAAGGCTGCNNTGCTAAAGGCTGCTGCACGAAATCCCGGAGGAGAGCCGCACGTCGCTGCCCAAACAAACGGATGTAGCGTTTAAAAATCACTCTGCCGCATTGACAAATTGTATTGCAGCATACGAAAATGAGTCTGCGGCAGAGAAGAATCGTTCTACGGCAAGAAAAAATGATTCTGCCGCAGAGAAAAATCGTTCTGCCGCACTCAGAAATCATACTGCGGCATAAGAAAATGACTCTGCGGCGAGTAAAAATGATTCTGTGGCACTCAGAAATGATCCTGCAGCACTAAACGAAAGGCCACAAAACGCAGCCCTGGACCGTAGAGCAAACTGCTTCCATCCATAATGTGATTCTGACATGGCATTTTTCCTTTGCATTTTACGAATGAAGTTTGTTCATTTTGTTAAGCGTCGGAACGACATCCCGAACATCACCCAACCTCAAAAGTCANNGATTGATTTAAATGTATGAATGTGGCTGGATCTAGGTTGCAGATCTGCCATCCAAATATGAGATTCACGCATGGGTTGTTGTATTTGGACTGCACAGCCACACCATGTGGCAGGCAAAATCTTACAGGCCAAACCTGTGTTGTAACACTACTTTTCAGTCATTCAATTATAAGTTGAACACGCTAATTGAAGTATTTTTAAGAAGCCTAGAAAGCTTAAATCATAGAAGACTCGATCAGTGGAGGTCCTTTATGAGCGAAAAAGAAAATGAATGGAAAATGAGCGATGTTCAA
>JAABYK010000711.1:0-3762 GCA_011775825.1 Candidatus Zhuqueibacterota bacterium
CGTCGGCGATGTCATCGATGTCAAAATCCTGAACGTGGATGCCGAGCGCGGCAGGATCGGGCTGAGTGTCATTATGTGAGCTGACGATGCAGAGTTTTGTCAGGTGCATGAAACAAAGGATAAGAAATGCCAATTTTTATGGATCGTCATGATGTTCCGGGTTTAACTGCCATGGATGTTGCAGAAGCGCATAAACAAGACCTTGAAATTCAGCACAAGCATGATTGTCGGGCATTGACATACTGGTATGATGAAAAGAGAGGAATTGCCTTTTGCTTGATTGAGGCTCCAGATAAAAAGGCCGTCGAAAAATTGCACGAGCATTCACATGGATTAATTCCAAATCAAATAATAGAAGTTGAAAGCAACGTGGTTGAGGCTTTTTTAGGCAGAATTGAAGATCCGGAAACCTCTGGAACCGCTGAAGATCCTGGTCTTCTAATTATCGAAGATCCGGCTTTCCGAGCCATCCTGATTACTGAGTTAAAAGACGCTGCTTTAATGACCTCGAGATTAGCGGGGAGTGAGGGCCTGGACTATTTCAGGACTCACAATAACATTATTCAAGAAGCATTTAAGCAACATAATGGCCGAGAAATAAAGCAGAGCCGCGGCGGGTTTTTGTCTTCTTTTGACTCAGTTTCTAACTGTTTGGAATGTGCTATCGACATACAAAAACAAACGTTTTGAAGTCTATAATAGCCAAAGTTCTGGTGCTAAGATTCAGGTGGCAATTGGCTTGAGTGCGGGCGTGCCAGTAACCGATCGAGATGCTCTTTTTGGAGAGACCATTCAATTGGCACAACGCGCATGTTATATCGCCGACGGAGGTCAGATCGTGGCGGCATCGACGGTTAAAGATCATTATATACAGAAGAGTTTAGGGATTTCATCAGATGAAGGTGAGGTACAAACGCTAAATCCCATGCAAGAAAAATTCTTGAACCGATTGATGGACATTATGGAGCGGGTTTGGAACGAAGAAGCGTTTCATGTCGATGACTTCAGTAAGCTAATGGGTTTGAGTCGGTCACAATTATACCGCAAAATTACGTCCTTGACCGGCCGTTCCCCGAATGAATTTGTCAGAGAATTCAGATTAAGAAAAGCAATCGAATTGATCGAAAGGCAGCAGGATAATATTTCGCAAATCGCTTTTGAAGCCGGTTTCAGTAGCCCGTCCTACTTTTCAAAGTGTTTTCAAAAACGCTTTGGCGTCCTGCCTTCGGATTATGCAAGTGCTATAGACTGATTCTTCTCTTTCTTACTTATTAAGCTCCCCTGTTTGTCCCCTTTAATTTGAACCAAATCTTCTATTCTTTGAATCAGATGTGTTAGAATATGGGCTTCCTTTAGGTTATATTAGCAGTCGATGGGAACAACTGTTATTGCGATTTTTCAATTCATCACAAACCTGAAGGAGAAACGCATGATGGATAAAACGACAATTCAACGATTTGCGGAAAGCCTTCGCGGGCGGTTGGTTCAGCCGCAAGATTCAGACTACGATGAGGTGCGGGCGATTTACAATGCGATGATCGATAAGCGGCCGCGCTTTATTGCCCAATGTGCCAATGTTGCAGATGTTATTGCCGCTGTAAAATTTGGCCGCGAACATGACCTGGATACGGCGATTCGGAGCGGTGGCCACAATGGTCCCGGCCTCGCCCTGGTTGATGACGGCCTGGTCATCGACCTTTCCGAAATGAAGGGCCTTCGGGTCGATCCCAAAAACAAAACCGTGCGTGTGCAGCCGGGGTGCACCTGGGGAGATGTCGACCACGCCACGCATGCGTTTGGTCTGGCAACGGTCAGTGGCATCATCTCCACGACCGGCGTTAGTGGCCTGACCCTGGGCGGCGGTCACGGCTATCTAACGCGCAGGTATGGTCTCACCATCGATAATCTGCTTAGTGCCGATGTAGTTCTGGCTGATGGACGGCTGATCTCTGCCAGCAAGGACGAAAACCCGGACCTGTTCTGGGCGCTGCGAGGAGGCGGCGGCAACTTCGGGGTGGTCACTTCATTTGAATTCCGACTGCATCCTGTAAGCAAGGTTATCGCCGGTCCGTTGTTCTGGCCAGTCGAAAAGCTCGAGCCGACGCTTAAATGGTACCGTGACTGGTTACCCAAAGCTTCCGAGGACATTTATGCTTTCTATTTAATTGCTGAGGTTCCTGCAAGCGATCACTTCCCGGAAGCGATCCACGGAGAGAAGGTTTGTGGGTTGCTATGGTGTTATACCGGACCCGAAGAACAGTTTGATGATATCATCCAGCAAGCCAGGGATGTCGCTGAACCGCTGTTCGAGCATGTTGGGCCTGTGCCATATCCGGCCCTGCAAAGCTTGTTTGACGGCCTCTATCCGCCTGGCTACCAGTGGTATTGGAAGGGTGATTTCGTGCGCGAGCTTTCCGATGAGGCAATCGCGCAACATTGCCGCTTTGCCCAGGTGCCGACTCCACCGTCCACGATGCATCTGTATCCTATCGATGGCGCCGTACACCGCACCGGTAAGGACGAGACCGCGTGGGGCTTTCGCGACGCCAACTGGTCTATGGTCATCGCTGGCGTGGATCCTGATCCGGCCAACAATGAGCGCATGACCAAATGGGCTCGCGACTATTGGCAAGCGCTGCATCCCCATTCGGCCGGCGCTTCGTATATCAATTTCATGATGGAAGAGGGCAAAGATCGGATTCAGGCCACATACGGTGGTAATTACGAGCGTCTGCAAAAGATTAAAGCCAAGTACGACCCGGATAATTTCTTCCATGTGAACCAGAATATCGAGCCAGGTCATTAGGCTGGTTATTTGGGTAGATGAAGCTTAGCAATAAAGGATAAAGCACTGAAAACAGTGGTGGCTCCGCCCGGTAGTTCGGGTTTGACGTCTTGCAAGTGGGATGTGGTGATGCCGATTCTGAAGTAGAAGCCTTTGCTGATTCCGGTTGGGTTCCAATTCCGGCCGGAGCTCGCCACTTCAAAATTCAGTCCGATAGAAATCTTCTCGTCACTTTCCTTCCGCCTCCGCCCGTTCCATCTTCTCGTGCGTGCCCGTGCGATCGAGTTGACCAGTCCGATTTTTCTTGTAGCATTTCTCAATAAAATGGTGTAGTTTGAAAAGATGGTTGCCGAATTCGTGGCTTAGTAGCTGATCTTAAATCTCGATTACACTGCACGATTAGAACAATGATTGGCTAATCAAATAGGCGAGGGAGCGAAAAAATTTTACGCTTATTATTTTAGGAGGAGAACTATGAAAGGCTTTCTTGGTATCACGGTTTTTACTTTTTTGGTAGCAACTGCTTTAGGCTGTCAGAAACAAGCCGATCCGGTCGAAAAAGGTGAGCACCTGGTCAACATTCTCGATTGCGATACCTGCCATTCGCCCAAAATGCTGAATGCTAATGGCATGCCCGTTCTGGCTCAAGGTGGGATTCTGGTCCCGGATACCACTCGTCGACTTTCGGGTCATCCGGCCGAAGCAATCTATCCAACCTGGTCTCCGGAAGATGCGCAGCGGGGTAGCGTCACACTGGCCAGTCCATTGCTGACAGCATGGGCCGGTCCCTGGGGCGTGAGTTTCGCCACCAATCTGACGCCAGACAAAGCCACCGGTCTCGGCGAATGGACCGAAGGGGCATTCGTACAAGCCATGCGAACAGGAAAACATCAAGGCCAGCCCAATGGTCGGTATATTCTGCCGCCGATGCCCTACTATGCCTATAAGCACTTAACGGATAACGAGGTTAAAGCGAT
>JAABYK010000711.1:3799-4099 GCA_011775825.1 Candidatus Zhuqueibacterota bacterium
ACCGATTCCTCCGAGCACGCCGACAAGGCAAGGCAATTGAACATGCACCGCATTTGTCATTCGATATTGGTGGGAGCCGTTATCGCAAGTTCCCTTGGAATAGGTTGCGAGGAAAAGCGCAATTCTACTGCACACTCTCAGACGCAGGATTTGGCAGAAAAACCGGCTCTCACCAATATCAAAGGGCTGGACTCAACCTCGGGGAAAATTAGCGGGAGAGTCCTTTTTGCCGGAGAAAGGCCAACACCTAAGAAACTGCTGGTTGTGAAAGATGTAGTTGTCTGCGGTAAAGAATCCCAT
>JAABYK010000711.1:4206-4428 GCA_011775825.1 Candidatus Zhuqueibacterota bacterium
GCCGGGAAAGATGTAAAATTTCAGGAAGACCCGTATATTCTCGATCAGACTGGCTGTGAATATCGACCCCACGTGCTCATTCTTCCCGTGAATACACCCCTGCATGTTCTCAATAACGATGGCATTCTGCACAATATCCATACGTACAGCACCGAAAACCGGGCTGTGAATATTGCCCAGCCACAGTTTAGAAAAAAGCTGGAAATGATATTTTCTGAACCG
>JAABYK010000711.1:4560-4718 GCA_011775825.1 Candidatus Zhuqueibacterota bacterium
CTGTCATTCGTAGAGATCTTTTATTCGGGAATCTCCTGCCTAATTCCAGGAAATTCCGACACAAGGTTGTGCCCGCATTCTTTATGCGGAAACAATGCAGGAAGGAATTACACCAACGAGTTTTCGTTCAGTCACTAAGTATAAGTTGTGTTGTTCTG
>JAABYK010000188.1:0-130 GCA_011775825.1 Candidatus Zhuqueibacterota bacterium
CCAGATTTCCTAACATTGCGGCTGACTCTCTTTAATTACTGTTCTCGGTTTCCCCAACTAAAAGTTGGTTCCGTTCGTTTTATCATTCACGTAGAAAAAGTTTCCGCTTAGGTTGCCCACCGAGATTTTG
>JAABYK010000188.1:299-492 GCA_011775825.1 Candidatus Zhuqueibacterota bacterium
CCTCGAAACCTTTTTAGGCGCTTGTTTGCCGGGGTCACAGAAGCGTAAAGGTCGCTCAAATAGAGCTGGGCTATTTCCTTGCCACTTCTGTCGCCAACGTTCGTGACTGTCACTCTGATCTGAAGCTGTTCATCTCCTCGAATGGTATCCGACGCGATGACCAGATCACTGTATTCAAAGTGAGTATAGCTCA
>JAABYK010000188.1:606-1402 GCA_011775825.1 Candidatus Zhuqueibacterota bacterium
CGAGGACATCGGCAATCGCCACGCCTCCTTCAAAACCGGGAAGATAAGCCATGAGGATGCCTTTGGCGCCGTCAGCGACGCGGCGAATGATTCGCGGGCGCCCCTCCGTCAATACAAGCACCACTGGCGTACCTGTCGCTTCGATTTGCTCAGCTAATCTCAACTGGGCTTCCGGCAAGGTCAGATCCGTTATGTTGCCGGGCGTCTCGCAATACGCTTCTTCACCGAGACAAACGATCGCCACATCTGCGGTTCTGGCTGCTGACACCGCGGCCGCTATGTCGACTTCCTCCTCGACCGTGGTGCCTTCGAGATGCGTGACATTCTCTTTGCCAAATTTCTCCTCCAGGGCCTGCAGGATATTCAACTTGTCTTTTGGATAGAGTCTCTCGTCATTTCCTTGCCAGGTGATAGTCCAGCCACCATTTAAGACGCTCAAACGGGTAGCCGTCGGCCCGGTCACCAGAATACGCTTGCCTTTCGCGATGGGCAAAATGCGATCTTCATTCTTTAAAAGGGTAATCGATTCCCGGGCGGCCTGGAGACAGACGGCTCTGAATTCATCGTTGGCAAATTTGTTCTTAAGCTTTTTGTTAGGATACGGGTCGTCAAACAGCCCCAGTTTGAACTTCACTTTTAGAATTCTGCCGACCGCCTCATCGATGCGAGATTCAGGTACTTTGCCTTCCTGGACTAAGGCAACCAGATCTTCGTAGAAGCTGAAATCCATCGGGA
Source organism: Candidatus Zhuqueibacterota bacterium (assembly GCA_011775825.1). GTDB lineage: Bacteria > Zhuqueibacterota > Zhuqueibacteria > Oceanimicrobiales > Oceanimicrobiaceae > JAABYK01. Next base: position 1,342 of record JAABYK010000188.1, read on the forward strand.
CCATACTCATGTCGATACCGGCCATAACAGCCATGCGCACGGCTTCTATGCGGGATTCCGC
>JAABYK010000265.1:0-856 GCA_011775825.1 Candidatus Zhuqueibacterota bacterium
CCTTAAAGAGTTGAAGATTCCGGTGCATATGATTTCCGGGACGAGCATGGGGGCGATTCTCGGAGCACTTTATTGCGGAGGTTCGACACCGCAGGAATTGCGCCAGCATGCCATTGAAATATTTTCCGATAATGGTGTAATGAAGTTAATCGATTATGACAAAAAATGGTTAGGTGCCTCCAGCGGCGACGAACTCATGAACGACCTGTGCAGAAGAGCCGGCTGGGACCCGGAATTTTACGAGCTTAAAATCCCGCTTTTTGTGGTGGCTGCGGATAGAGTATCGCAGAAAAGCGTTATCTTGCGTCACGGCAAAGTGTGGGACGCGGTGCGTGCCAGCATTGCTATGCCGCTTCTGCTCGATGAAAGAGAGATTGGCGGCATGAAACTCGCTGACGGCGCCATCTTCTGTCCACTTGACACCTCTGTTCTCTATGACGAAGGAGCGGATTTCGTCATCGCGATGCAGGCAAAACCGATTAAAAGCGTAACCGATCGCAGGCTGCCGTTGTGGTCAAAATTACAGCCAAAGATGTTAAAGAAACTCGGCTGGCAAGTGAGCGAGGAAATCTTTTTTGCCAAGCCGGGATGCGAAATCCTGTTGCGCCCCCGGGTACCCATGGAACTGGCAAATGATCCGGCCCGGATAAGCGACATCATTGACATCGGCGTCAAAATTACCTACGATGCCGTCATAGAAATCGAAAAAGGCAACTTTCAGTCGCACACTGTTGATGAAAAAGAGAAGAAGGCAGCCGAGGAGAATATCAATCGACTCACTGCAGAAGCTGAGGCAGATGCTTCTGAGTTAATGCGTTATCTCACTGAGCTCGAAACGAAGACCGCGAATATGTCC
>JAABYK010000265.1:990-1131 GCA_011775825.1 Candidatus Zhuqueibacterota bacterium
TTTATGCAACCGTGACTGAGAATTTTCCCGATGTCGAAAATGCCAGCAAAGCGCTCCGGACAATGATTGTGGACTTCGCATCACTTGTAGACCAGAGCCCGTTCATGAGCCGTTGTCTTCGCAAACCTCAGGGGTATGCAG
>JAABYK010000034.1 GCA_011775825.1 Candidatus Zhuqueibacterota bacterium
TTGTAATCTCAACCACAGAAGTTGATGTTACGTACTTTCAACGGCCTGCTGACAATGAAAGCAAACCATGTTGAAAATGTCTTCCTGCAGCAACACCTCCGCTGAGCGCAGGTCATCCTCAGCGAACTTCAGCCATTTCTCTGCCGCAGTCATAGAGCACTTTTCCTTTCCCTAACATTTCATCGACCACAAAGTAATGGTCTTCTTCCACACGTCCGGCGAACTCTTCCGGTGTATAAATAAATATGTCAGTCGCTAATTTAGAGCGTACCAATCTTTTAAACTCGAAAAGACGATCAAAGTAATTTAGGTCGGTCTCTTTGATGATGACTAAGTCGATGTCACTCCATTCGTGGATGTCCCCGGTAGCCAGGGAGCCAAACAGGATGATCTTTTCGGTTGATATTTCTCTATGATGATAGGCAGCACACGATCCAATTCGGCCTCAAGGGCCTTCTTACGTCTGTGTGCCGATGTCGAATTCTTATCGGACATTTTGAGGTCATGTCTTTTTCTTCAAATGACTGAAAAAAATATAGGAGCTAACGATCCTTAATGCAAGTAAAGTTTTCCATGTTGGCTCGCATGTAGCTACGATGTCGATGGGTGTAACAAGCACAAACGGCTCACGGCTGTTTGTGGGTGGTCTCATCGGCGAGCTGATCCAAATATTTCTTCTCGGTGCTTTGAAGGAACGCCAGATAGCCTTCGGGATCGATAAACGGGTTCGGAGAAGCTCCCTCTTTGAGACGCTCGGCTTTGTCGAGCATCTGAAAAAAACGGCCATGTGAGGCCAGAAACACGTCGCATGGCAGCGACTTGAGGGTTCGAAAGGTCCTGGCGTAGTCCTCGGCTATTTCAGGGTAATTGGGATTGTTCACAAGTTTGACACCATGCAACACGCTCGTGCTGCCCACAAACACCACGTCGTATCGCTGACCGTCCTCCTCCACGGACGTGTGCCAGGTGGTGCAGCCTTTTGTATGGCCCGGCGTCAGGTAAGCGGTCAGAGTGACCCCGCCGAGCGTGACTTGCTCACGGTCTTTGAGAATTCGATCCACCCTGGCGGGAGGATAGGTCCAGGTGTCGCCCAGATGATAGTCGTTCCCGCCGCCGTTGGCAATCAGTTCGCCAGCAGCTTTACTGGTCATGAGCTTGGCA
>JAABYK010000349.1:0-3351 GCA_011775825.1 Candidatus Zhuqueibacterota bacterium
ACTTGGCAGCGGAGATGTTAGCAGGCGACATGCCTGGCGGACAAGTCGTCCATCCATAATTTAGGCGACAAAATCCACTAATGTCTTTCTCTCGAACAACAATTTGTTGTCTACATTGTAGTCTCCAAGTGGTAAGGTCTCGATTTTAACTGCCACTTCTTCCATTGACCGCAATGTGTCTAACACACTACTTTTTGCTTCGCGATGATCGGCTATGATTTGGATGGGTGGGGTGTTCATGATTTAAAATGCACACTAAAGTGTGGCAATCTCTATAAATATATTAATACGATCACCACACTTTAGTGTGTTATTATCTTATGTTCTTGACACGATGCAAGCTTGCTCAACAATCAGCTTGCTTGTTTCTTGTCCCGTAACAGATCGTCGCGCTTCAGGTGCAGTTTTTCAAAGCTTTCCGAGGAGATAACGTAATACCAGTTAGCGAATCGTTCGTTCAATTCCTGGGAAGTTTGCTTACCTTTTTCAATCTTTTCCTTCCACGCTTCATGTTTATCAAACAATTCCTTATTGCGGCGATCCGCATCGGTCCAGAGGGTGTCCGGTTTATCCTGGAAATTGGTATTGTTCGGTTCAGGCGGTTCTTCAAATAGCTCTGGATTGAATTTGGTGGTGATAAACAAATAGCGATTTTCCGCCGGACCTTTCTGCTGCTTCTCCTCATTGTCTGTCCCTGCGCTGACATCAAAACCGCTTCCATAGGCGACTTCTCCAAACCGGAGTGTGTAGGTCAGACCGTCTTTGGTGAGAGCGTCCAGCTCGCCTTCATTGGAAAGCAATGATCCATCACGAGAAAAATAAAATCCTTTGCTTTGTAAAGAAAGCATATCCTGTTGGGACACCTGGATGCTGCCTTCTTCTGTCTTTAAGTTGGCGGATAATCCCTCCGGCTTTGGTCGCACACCTACTATCTTAAGCTCATCCAGATTCTTCACCAACTGATCTACCTTGGTTTTATCGACCTCTTTGCCAGGTGGCATTCTGTTCATGGACCAGTCAGAGCCATTTTGGGTCAGCCTGACCACGTCTCGTTGATTTACCGAACCGGTCCGCTCATTTATGGAATAGTCCTTAAGCGTGACTTGAGTGATAGCGTCCTTCTCANNTTCTCAACTTGCATCAGATCCGCATCAATCCAGTCGCTGAACTTGGTGGAAATTTCAATATCGGCTTTTGCCGCGTAAACCCGTTTTTGTTCGGGAATCCGTACAAAACGAAATCCTTCTCGTCCTTCAATTTTGTCACCGATAATAATATCCGCCAGAACATTCCCATTTTTTCCTTTAATTGTCACCCGTTTTCCGCGTCCTTCTAATGAGGTGGCTGTTTCATCCAGCGGATCGATGACGCCGCAGGCCTCGTGATCGGCAACATTGTCCGAACGAAAATCATCCTTTTTAAGATTGATCACCGCCGCCGCAGTTTTTGCCAGGCGGTCTTTGCCATCCGCCGGATAATTGTGATGAGACGGAATGGTCCACCGTCCTTCTTCAAAAACCACTTTAAAGGGAACCGGCTCACCGGTTTCTTCATCAAAGTTAATTACCTCTAATGAAGCCGCTCGGTTAGGGTCTTCAAAATTGGGGAAAAATGGTTCTCCCTGATCTAAGAATGCATTTGGGGTTACTTTACTGGGTGCTGTTACAATAGCCAGTAAGGCCAATAGCACAGCAACTCCACCGAATATGATTGTTTTTTTTGTTTCACTCATGGCTTAACTCCTTAATCTTCTTGCTGCTGCTGCACCTTCTGCTTCACGTTTTTTACGACGAATAAAGATGACGATACCAACTCCTAATACCGGAATTGGCGGTATCAATACGGCAAGGGTTTTGATACCGTTCTGAATGGCGCGGATCTGACTTTCCATTTCCGCTTTGGCGGCTGCAATTTTGGCTTCTTTTTCCGCTTCAATATTGGATTTTAAAGCCTCGAATTTTCGATTTTCCACCTCCTGTAGATTGCGAGCCATAATTTGTTTGGTCTGTTCGTCAAGGTCAGTCCGTTGTTTTACCTCGGCCACTTTTTCATTCAACCGCTGTTGAGCTTTATTCAGTGCTGCCTGAGCTTCCGCTTCTGCTTTCTGTTCATCCTGCGCCTTTTGTTTAATGTATTCTTGCATTCTGGCTTCGACTGATTCCAGCGTACGGTGCTTAACTCGCCGACTTCGTAAAGCGACAAAGGATGTATCACCAACCAAAACGTCCATACAATTGAGGAAGAAATTCACGTTGTCAAAATTCAAGTTGGCAATCCCTTGCTTGCGAATTTCAAAAAATTGTTCGGAGATAAAATCCAGATCGGAAATGACGGCAACGTTCAGTTGGGTTGTATCCGTTCCGGTTGTATCGGGATTTTCATTGCTGCGAATGTGGGCGGCAATGGTGTAATCAATGCTGTTCGGTCGATGCGGTAATCCTTGCGAAACCAGTTGGACACCAAAGAAACTGCGTCGAACCATATTGGCATAATTCTGAGTTCCCGATACCCGACCTGATTTTAAGAGTGGTGTGAATTCAACACCAACTCCGGATGCTTTATTAATAGACCCGGGGAACATAAATACCAATTCCTGCATATCCCTGCTGGCGCTGTGTTTTTGATTAAACGATTCTTCATTTTGATTTCCCTGGCCTACAAAAACTACTTCCGGTGGCAGATTGGCAAAATCGGGGTGCGGATTATAGGCATCCCAGATAATTTGTCCTTTGTTCCAGGCAACACCCAGTTCCTGTAAAAACTGGTTAATATTCCCCTTCGGTTCCGGTTGCCGTCTTTGGTTTCTCATAAACGGATTTTGATTGGCGCCGGCGCGTTCCGACGGGGACAGACCGATATTCACCACCGGTAAGGGATNNCCGGTTTTGATGAAATCCAGGAGATTATCCATTTGTTTTTGGGGCAATGTGGATGGCATCGGCACCAGCAAACCATCCAATTCTTCTTCGATGGGAGAAGTGGGAGCGATTCGCACCACTTCGTATTGCTTTTTCAATTCATCAACCACCTGCCAGGCGGGGCTGGTCGAGCCGCTCTGAAAGTCGAATCCGCCAAAAAGTTTTGCTTCCGTTATCGCCACGCCAACTCGCTTGCGGTCGGTTTTGGCGACCATGCGGATACTGCGCATCAGCTCGTACTCCGCAGGTAACCCGCGGTCAAAAAATTGGATCACTTCTTCTTCCGCACCGCTGGTAAAGGCCACACCCATAAAGACCTTTTCCATCCCGGCACGAGCGCTGCCCGGCACCGGAATATCCCGTGGTTGAATATCAAACTTTTCTCTGGCGTCACGGGCTTGGTCGCTGTAAGGTTCCGTATCGTGGATTAACA
>JAABYK010000349.1:3387-3684 GCA_011775825.1 Candidatus Zhuqueibacterota bacterium
TGAAAACCGGGCGATCTTCGGGAAGTTGTTCGAGTAAGTGATGGGTTTCGGAAGAAAGAGAGTGCAGTTGTTCGGCCGTGACATCGAGACGCCAATTTAAACGACCGAATAACACATTCAGACTGATAACCCCAATTAGCAACGCCGCGGTGCGTGCCGAGTGATGATATGACATTTTGAATCCATCCGCTTCCAGCGGCCAATGCCGTCGGCTCAATAACAAGACGTTGGCATACACAAACAATCCGGCCAGTGTAATAAAATAGAGCAATCCGGATAAGCTCACCACTCCGCTGG
>JAABYK010000031.1:0-316 GCA_011775825.1 Candidatus Zhuqueibacterota bacterium
GCCATTACATCGGTGTCGTGTTGCCATATGGCCAAGATTCCATTGACTGTTAACGTGTCTCCTTTGATCGTTATTGTTTTACTTTTCGTGACCGGAACCTCGATATTGCTGAATCGGTAATTAGCGGAATATTCGTGTACTTGAGCAGTCTCTCCGGTGTTGACAGTTATTGTGTACCTATTGGTTTCGTGGATATTTACGAGTCCGGCGTTCTTCATCTGGTTTTGGAATTGTTTTTTAGTGTTGTCCTTAACCTGATTCATAACTATTGACGATATTACCGGGATTGAGGTGAGGTTCGGGTCGAAGTCTACTC
>JAABYK010000031.1:412-692 GCA_011775825.1 Candidatus Zhuqueibacterota bacterium
TCTAACGAAGTAAAAGGTTTTGTCCAACACTTTTTCTCCATGTGTTGATTTGTCTCCCCATCCCTCTTGCTGGAGAAGATAGTTTGAAACGACCGGGGCAGAGGTTGAAGGGGTTGATGTCATCTGTTTTTTAGGGCCGATGCATCCAGCGATTCCGAGAACGAGAAGTATGGCCAAGACAGTTAATAAACCCCGCTTCGATGTTGGGTTGGAGAAGGTCATTTCCCATCGGCGTTGAGGTTCCAGTAGTATTGTTGTGTTTTTGTTTCGATCACTACGT
>JAABYK010000031.1:718-1044 GCA_011775825.1 Candidatus Zhuqueibacterota bacterium
CGTAGGCGTTTTCGGGATTGAATGTTTTCGGTACTTCGTACGCAATCCGGCCATCAACCGATGTTGATTTTACGTCTGCGTAAGGGGCCTGTTTTTTGATTTCTTCGTATTCTTGTTCGAGGAAATTATACTGATCTCCATATGCAAACCTGTTTTTGCCGTTAAATATTAAGGAATACCGCGTAGAGTTCGGTTCTAAGAGTTTAGCCGCATCTACGGGTTTAGCCGGGGTGTCTTTGTGGATGAGTTTGATGTCGTATATGCGGGGGAAGGCATCGTTAAAATCATGGGTTTCATGTACATACTTGTTCCTTACAAATGCGCGA
>JAABYK010000232.1:0-455 GCA_011775825.1 Candidatus Zhuqueibacterota bacterium
AGAAGTGGGTGATGAAATCGGCACACGCAAGCTGATTGAACAAAATCACGGCCTCGAAAACTCTCTTGATGTCCAGACACTAATGGATATCTGTGAACCGGCTCTTTCGAATAAAGAACCCGTAAAAGCCACGCTACCGATTCGAAATATTAATCGTGTTGTCGGTACTATTGTGGGAAGTGAAGTCACCCGGCGATATGGGCGCGATGGACTTCCAGAGGATACGATCCATCTGAAATTCAGAGGGTCTGCCGGACAGAGTTTTGGTGCATTTGTACCGAAAGGTGTCACCCTTGAACTGCAAGGAGATGCCAACGACTACTTTGGAAAAGGCCTATCCGGCGGAAAATTGATTCTCTATCCGGGCGAAGGAGCGAAATTCAAACCGGAAGAAAATATTATCGTTGGAAACGTTTCGTTCTACGGAGCAACCAGCGGCGAAGCCTATATTCGGG
>JAABYK010000232.1:573-848 GCA_011775825.1 Candidatus Zhuqueibacterota bacterium
GTACTTGACCAAGATGGCACGTTCGAACATTATTGTAACACCGATGGAGTTTACCTCGAACGCCTCGAAGATGAAGAGGAGATTGAGGAAGTAGAACAGATGATACGAAACCACTCGGATTACACAGACAGTAATATGGGCTGGAAAGTTCTTGCGAAGTGGGACGAAATGGTTCCGCAATTTGTGAAAGTTATGCCAAAAGACTTTAAACGAATGCAAGAATCGATCGAAAAGTCCGAAAGCAATGGCCTTTCAGGCGAAGAAGCCGTAATGGA
>JAABYK010000232.1:964-1185 GCA_011775825.1 Candidatus Zhuqueibacterota bacterium
TGAGCGAAAGTCAACTCCATACCGAGATCCCAAAGACAGACTTAAAAGCTGGCAAGAATTTTACGAACCGTTATCCGAAGAAGAGTTACAGGAACAGGGGGCGCGCTGTATGGATTGCGGTATCCCCTTTTGCCAAACCGGTTCAGAAATTGATAACAAATCGTTAGGATGTCCAGTCTATAACCTGATTCCGGAGTGGAACGATCTTGTCTATCGAGGCA
>JAABYK010000252.1:0-278 GCA_011775825.1 Candidatus Zhuqueibacterota bacterium
ATGTTTCGGATCGTAGTTCAGGAGCGACAGTCTTTTCAGTGCCACCATCAGGTGGCGCTGAGCGCAAACTGACCGAAACCGGAATTCCGAGCCTGGAACGCATTTTTGATGTCTTGTTTTCCATGGGCGATCTCCCCTGGTCGCCGGACGGCAAACAACTGCTCTTTCCACGTATGCAAACAACTGGAGAAACCGCTATTTGGCAGATCAATTTAGAAACGAGTGAAGAAACGCAGCTTACACATCCACCTGCTGGCGGAAACGACCTATATGCTTCC
>JAABYK010000252.1:346-1063 GCA_011775825.1 Candidatus Zhuqueibacterota bacterium
CCGGTGGAGGAGAGCCAAATCTCTTGCTCGGCGATCGGTTCAGTAATGCCCAGCCCACTTGGTCGGCTGATGGCCGCAAAATCGTGTTTGTATCCAACCGCGCCGGTCATGAAAACTTGTGGGACATCGATATCTCCTCCGGGGAATTACGTCAACTGACTTCCGCGCCTGAGCGCATTTATACTCCGAGCAGCTCTCTCACAGGGTCGCTTGCTTTCGCCGATTTCAGCCATCAGACCGACCTCTACCTGCTGCACGTGGATAGCGGGGCCGAAGAGCGGGTCACCTTCCATAAAGGAGACAACTTTGATGCGCATTTCTCTCCGGATGGCAAAAACCTAGTTTACCAATCGACGCGTACGGGCGATTATGAAATCTGGCTGCTCAATATCGCAAGCAAAGATGAAATCAACTTGACTGACAATCCGGCAATCGACATAAAACCGGATTGGTCACCAGATGGACAGCGGGTTGTATTTTTGTCGAACAGAGATGATGCGTTCCATCTCTGGGTGATGAATGCCGATGGCGGCAACGTGCGCCGTCTCACCGAACAACCGGTTCCTCTTCCTACGGATTTCTGGTCGTACAGTCTGAAGGTGAGATGGGCGCCTGACGGAAAAACAATCGGCTTTATTGCGCATGGCTCGGAAGGACGCGCGCTTTGGACAGTGGACAGTGATGGAACAAATGCGCGAGCTCTACTTCTCGGAGTGC
>JAABYK010000252.1:1156-1576 GCA_011775825.1 Candidatus Zhuqueibacterota bacterium
TATTTGTGTCTTCTGATGGCCGTTCAGTTGCCTTTTGCCATGCCGTCGGCCATTTTAGTGAGGATATTTACCGTTTAGGCCTGGAATTGCCGGAGTCTCCGGATGGGCTGCCCCGGCCAGTGGACGAGCCCGAAAAGCTGACGCATGGACATGACAGATGGCACGCCCACAACGGTGCCTGGTCACCAGACAGCAAACATATCATTTACACGCGTGACGAAGACGAAGGCGATTTGTTTGTCATCGAGAATTACAGGTAGGCGCCAGTATAACATTTATTTCAACACGGACAAAACCGCGCCTAGCTTCTTCTGAATTTGAAGATTTGGTGGGCGGTTTTGCCGGTTAAATAAGTCGTTAGGCGTTTTCAAATTGTTATATGCAGGGATAAAAAATTATTGTCAATGACTCTATCACTGC
>JAABYK010000449.1:0-194 GCA_011775825.1 Candidatus Zhuqueibacterota bacterium
TGTCGAAAGGTATGGCAACTTGCTCGCTTTGTAATGCCTGATTTGCGGACAGCTTCCCGGACTGCGCGCTGCATTGCGGATTCATGCAGATGATGCCGGCGATGTAACTGATCTTCGGGATCAAAAAAGTGCGATGACGCTGGAAACACGTACTGCCATCTCCAGTCGTGAGCGGCGTTAGGATACTTCCGGTT
>JAABYK010000449.1:234-874 GCA_011775825.1 Candidatus Zhuqueibacterota bacterium
TTGACGGGAAGCATGGTCTTGCGATCTTTCTGACCCTTGCCATCTCTGACTGTAAGCTGAAGATAGTCGAAATCCACATCCTTGACCCTGAGTCGCAGACACTCGAGCAAACGCAAGCCCGACCCATACATCAAAGAGGCCGCAAGTTTATATTTTCCTTCAAGATGGTTCAAAACTTTCATCGCCTCTTCACTGGTCAGAACCACGGGCAACCTAACGGGCTTCTTTGCCCAATGGATGTTCTGAACGAACCCGATCTCCTTTTGCAGCACTTCCTTATAGAGGAAAAGGATGGCGCTCAAGGCTTGATTCTGAGTCGAAGCCGACACCTTTTGATTGTCGGCGAGATAATTTAAGAACTGTCTGATTTCCGCCTCCGCCATGTCTTGCGGATGTCGTTTGTTGTGGAAGAGAATAAACTTGCGTATCCAACGGAGATAGGATTTCTCAGTGCGGTAGCTATAATTTTTGATTCGCAGCACTTGTCTGACTTCGTCCAGCAACTTACGTTTCGGCATGCACACCTCCCATTTTTTTGTTGCTTTTAACAATCCGGTTACATAAATTATCAAACCAGTCAGGAATCGGTTTCGAAGCCAGAGCCGCCTATCATCCGCAACTGTGTCTTATCCACTTTCAA
>JAABYK010000449.1:898-1062 GCA_011775825.1 Candidatus Zhuqueibacterota bacterium
GTCTTCCTGGAAAGTGCCACTTTGTATACCTGACTATTTGTTCACCTATGAAGAGAAAATGTGTTTGCGAGACCTGGCGCGTATGATAAACCCATTATCCCCGGTCTTATCAAGACGGATAATGTCTGTATATGATGAGCAAACTTGAGCCTGGGTGCGGGTTT
>JAABYK010000594.1 GCA_011775825.1 Candidatus Zhuqueibacterota bacterium
GTTCCAGCAAATTCAGCGGGATCGATTTCAACAGGTTCTGGTGGCGCTACAAAACCTAACAGATCTGGTGTTTGAATGGGTCTTAATTGTGTTAACGATCCAGGCACATCGCCAGAACCTTCAAATTCCTCAATTAGGCCCGTAACTCGAATACTATCACCAAGTTGAAATCCACCTAACAAGTTACCCTCGTTCGCCTGTGTGAGTACATTCATACCGCTATACTCACCACCACCTGCAGGATCGACAATGTAGACCACTGCGGCTCCTTGGGGAACGCTACTGGAAAGTCCGGGCGGGAAAACAACAATTCCCCTGGTGGTAACCGTATCGTCTAAAAAAGGCGAGTCATCTATTCCTATGGCTAAAGAATCCGGATCTACCGTTTGAATGTCCTGAATGGTTACATCCGGAAACTGTGCCTGGGCGCCCGAATTCAAAACCAGGGTAACACTCAATATGACAAAGAGAAGTATCGATCGTTTCATCACGCCCTCCTGATTTGATAAATAATTTAAACAACCTCCCTAATAACAACGGCAACAAATCCTGGGCGGCACCACCTCCTTCATTTGATTACCACGAATTTGCCAATTTCTTCCTTCCCCGTGTTTAAATCCTTTACATGAAAAATGTACATGCCAGTTGCCAAAGCCTGATCGTCTTTGGTAACCNNTTGGTAACCGTATCCCAGGCGTGTATCCCGCCTGCAAAGATCCGGTCGCCTTCAGCAAATTGACCAAACCATTGAATGTCATTCCCCTGGTAAGTGTCTGCGTGATGTTCTATGTCGTCAACTTTATTGCCTGCCAGCGTGAAGATTCGAATGATACAGTCTTGTGGAAGATTGTAGAAATAAATCTTTCTTTCTCGCTCCAGCCGACCATCCCAAACAGCGCCTGCTCGATAAGGGTTCGGAAACACGCCGACTTTCATTTCCTGCGCTTTTTTCTCGTCCTCAATGGGAACAGCTGGCGTGCCGGGGAAAACCCGCGTTGAGGTTAGCAGAGGGTCGCTTTCCAGGCTTTCCAAATTGTTGTTGGGATCACCGGCGTCGTAAGCTGTAATGGCAAAGGCATACTGCCAGCCGTTATGCAGGTTGCGATTTTCGAACTTATACACATAAAAGGTTGTATCCTGGAAAGTTGCTCCGGTTACAGGATCTGTGCGAGTTTCAATTTCATCTTCAAAATAAATGGGCTCCGGTAGCCGGATGAAATCAAATCCGGTGTTCAAACCGATGTCGTCATCGTCGCGATCAAAATCAGCTATGAGACTGAACGTACTCAACAAATCACCGATTCCTAAATCGGCGCCTAATTGCGTGCGATAGAGTCGGTAGCCCTCGAAATCTTGCTCGCCGCTCAACGGATCGACGAAGGCTTCGGGTCGGTCATTCCACAATAACGTCACTTTTTGATTTCCCGGGATGATTTTAAACCTGGGAGGCGGAGGCGACGCGGGTAAGATATATCGGTCTAATTGACCGTTCTCGGTCAAGTCCTCTCCTTCATTCAATCGATTGTTCTGGTTGC
>JAABYK010000191.1 GCA_011775825.1 Candidatus Zhuqueibacterota bacterium
CCGAATGCAATCAATTTGCCTGAAAACACCTGGATCATCGGCGAGGCCCAGGTCCAAACGAGTCAAAATCTCATCACCGAAATTACGGCGAGGAACCCGTCTGCTGATCTATATATTTCCACCTTCGATGCAAGCATCGCGCTAAAGGAAGCGATCAGGGACGTCCTCGATCAATCAAGCCCGGATTCCGTTTCCATTTTTCGACGCAAACTCCGGAAGGCGCTTCAAGAGGGTTCGTTTTTTTCATCTGAACGACGTCGCCGGGTTGAGTTTACCAATGGAGAGATACTTGAGCCGCCTAAAACTCCCCTCTATCGGGTCTCGGTTGAGCGACATGTTGAAAATATCAATCTTGATAGGCGGAAATCCTGGGTCGAGATTCGTATAAACGATGATGAACAGCCGACGAGTCACTTAGAGGGCCCAATGGTTGTGGAGCTCATTCCCCACGGAGAGGATTTGGTCGGGAAGGAAGTCCAACTCCAGGTTGAGGGCGTCGACGATGACCCTGTGACGGTGCAAAAAGTCGAACTAAACCGTCATGGCTCCAGAGTGACCTTTGTGCCCTCCTCTTTCTTCTGGGAGACCTGGTTTCCCAATACGTTTATGATGAGCACTAATGAGACGCCAGTTAAGGAACGCGTTAAGGTCGAAGGACTTGGTTGGCCAGTTTCTTATCTCCTTGCAGTCCTGATCGCATTGTTCGGCGCTTTGCTCTATATCTGGCATAAAAAGCAGCGGAAAAAGTATACTAAGGGCGAGACTACAAAATCACGGATGACGTTGCTGTACGTAGTGGAGCGGTGCGTCGCCGGAATCGTGATCGCCTTCCTTATCATCCATATTGCCCCCATATTAGAAGCGTATCCGTCTTATTCCTGGATTCCCGTTCCCCAATTCGGATCTTCTCCGTGGATCAGCGCCGTCATATCCGGTCTCATGGGAGGATGGCTTGGACTAAATCCCATTGTGGGTCTTGTCGCCAGCGTGATCGGTACTTTTACTCCTCTGTTTAAGTCCGACAGCTAATTGTCAACTCCGCATTTTTTTATAAATAGGTTGTTTTGGTAATTTGGTGCGGCCGGAGACAGGAGTTGGCCTTTAATTAGCAACGCT
>JAABYK010000181.1 GCA_011775825.1 Candidatus Zhuqueibacterota bacterium
AACTTTACCTCCGTATGTCGGAAGGGGAAGGTCAAGTTTTTCTTAGTCATAAGAGTTCAAGGTATGCCAATTTATTTGAAGTTTGATTTCCTTTCCTATTTCCTTTTCCCAAAAAGCCAATTCCTGTTTCAAATGACCTTGTCTTAAAACGGATTCCTTAATTATCTTCCATGATTCTTGCCCTTCGGGATCATAATAAGGTGATTCGGAAGATACTGTGTTCCATGCTGTCCACAGACTTATAACTAATTCCGGGTTATCTCTTAGGCTGGAACCGTCGATTTCATCCGAGAGTAAAGAAATTTCGGCAACGGTTCGAATCGGCCATCGATCCACTATGTCAGTGACTTCTCGAAAGAATCGATATTCTAAATACTCACGGAGTGTCCACGTATAAGGCTCGTTTAGCCCGTACGTTTGACCTTTATTTGAAAAGTTAAGCCATAGTACAGCTACTATCGGAATCGTAAGCGCTATAAGGGTCTGTTTCACTTGTTCCACCTATTTTGATTGTCCATCTGTTTGTTAAAAAATAAAAAAGAAATTACGCTGATAATTCATTGAGTAACATAAGAAACAAATTGAAGGTAAAACAGTCAAAACACAGGCAAGGCTTTAACTCAAAGCCTACCCAAGTGAAAAATCACCTCGAAATAATCGAAGTCGCGTTCCTGAATGTCAACTCAAGTCCTGCGCTTTGTGCTCGTGTTGGTCATATTTTAGTGTTTAGCTCTTGTCTCTTTGCTTCTGCCGGTTCAATGACTTTTTTCCCAAGCGATGCGATTAAGCTATCGTTGTCTGTGTAACGATGGATTGCTAAAAAAGTCTTATAGTTTTTAAAATGGTCAATCATGCCAGGCTCATAATCAGATTCCAGAAGAAGCGGTTTTACGGGAAGCGAAGGAAGACTTGGAACGATGCGCTGCAATTCCTGAAGAATGCTTTTCGCATTGGTCAAGTCAGCAATAACAAACCGTGCCATGTGGGCTAAGGTTGAGATGGTTTCCACTGTATCACGGCTCGAGAGTTTCGTGAAGTCAAATAAAATGGGCAAGTAATCTCTTTTGCGCAGCTCGCCTCGAATTGCATCCAGTATTTGTTTGCGAGTTTCTGCAAAGCTACCCAAAATCAGAACCACCTTTGAAGTGATGGTATCAATTACATGGCGTATTCTTTCGTTGTTAAGAAGCAGATAAATGAATTGGGCGACTTCGAGATTATCAACGGTAATAATGGGTTCACCAGGCTTAGATATGACCAGGTTCGATTGGATTGCACTTTCGATGTTCAAATCCCAGACAGAAATTCCGTAGATTGAACAACCACTGAGGTCTGACATCTCAAGATTGGTCATAATTAAACTTGCTTTGATGAGGCTTGCGTTGCGGAGGTTTGTCCCGCTGAGGACTGCCTTGAAGAGGTCTGCCCAGTCGAGGTTTGCGCTGGTGAGGTTTGCCTCGGTGAGGTGTGCCCAGTCGAGGTTTGCGCTGATGAGATTTGCCTCGGTGAGGTTTGCGCTGGCGAGGTCTGCCCTGATAAGATTCGCCCTGATGAGGTCTGCCCGGTAGAGGTTTGTCTCGGTGAGGTTTGCCTTGTACATGTTTGCCTCGGTGAGGTCTGCCCTGTCAAGGTTTGCGCCGGTGAGGAATGCCCTGGTGAGGTTTGC
>JAABYK010000421.1 GCA_011775825.1 Candidatus Zhuqueibacterota bacterium
AATCGCGACGGCATTGAATTTGATCCGGCAGTCTCTCCGGATGGGAAATGGCTCGTTTATGATGATCGAAACAGAATATTTTTGATACAATTGGCTGGCGGACCGCCGATCGATCTCAGCCCCTTCATTGGCACAGGTTTACGCGAACCTGCGTGGGCTCCGGACAGCCAGGGATTCATCTGTACCACAAGAGAAAATCTCAAGATATTCACCACCGACTCAAGCCTCGTTGTACAGGAATCGGTGATCCCCGGCAGTTTTATTGAACCTGCCTGGTCAAAATCTCATCCGGTGTTCGGCGCCAATCTGGCACTCACAGGCTCCGGCGGCATTTATGTCATGCAGCCGGACGGTTCAGAGGAAAACTTTGTGGTAGCTCGTGGACGCGAACCAAGCTGGTCACCCGATGGCACTCGTCTGGCATACATAAACAACGTAGATCAACAAGTATTTGTTATCTCGATTTTCGAACCGATATCCGGTAATTAATGCTCGCTCTATGTCGTTTGCAAAGGTAAGAAACTGAAAAGGCTTCAGGTGCTTTGATTCGATCACGATGCCAAACCTAACAGCCTGCAGCCTAAACACCTGTAAAGCTACGAGGGCAAAATAATTAAGGCAAAACTTTTGTCATAATTCCAAAATTCAGAGAATGAAAAATGGTTAGAAAAGTCAGCCGCTCTTTCCTCACCGGGCTTCTACTGGCAAGCCTCTTCTCGATCACGACACTGGCCCAAAACTCGACCTCCATCCATGGCACCGTTTTCGACAAGGCGTCAGGAGAGCCCCTGCCGAGCACTAATGTGATCGTCATGGGAACCACTATTGGAGATGAAGCAGATTCGACCGGAAGCTACCAACTGAACCGCCTCATCAAGGGCACTTACTTCATTAAGGCCACAAGAATCGGCTACAAACCGAAAATCGTCAAGAATGTTGAACTGCGCTCCGGTGAGACCAAACGAATGGATATTCACCTTAAGTCCACCACTCTGAAAATGAAAGAAGTGGCCGTTGAAGCGGAACGCCTTTGGGATAAATACTTGACGGAAGCCTCCCTGGTGAACGTGAAAAGGATGCGCTCCCGAGACATTATCAGCATTCCGGGGACGATTGATGATCCCACTCGCGCCGTTCAAATCTTCAGCGGCGTGACGGGTGGCGGCGATTACAGCGGCTATCTGGCCGTTCGAGGCGGCAGCCCGGACCAAAATCAGGTCATCATGGACGGAATTGTCGTCCCCAGCCCTTACCGCTTCCGACTCGCGTTTGGCGGCGGTTTGAGCTCCATCAACCCGAATACCACCAGAGACATGTACTTGCATCTCGGCGGATTTTCCGCGGAGTACGGCAATTCC
>JAABYK010000026.1:0-931 GCA_011775825.1 Candidatus Zhuqueibacterota bacterium
GCCCGACCCCCAAATCGGTTTGGTTTGGCATGTAGAAATAGCTGGCTGCGAAATCGCTGTTTTTGAAATCGATGAAGAGATTGGTGAGCACATTGACGCGGTGATTGCCCATCAAATCGCTGAATGAAATCACCGAGGCCCCCTGGAATCCAAAAAACGGGTCAAACCCGGCGCCAGCGTTGACCAGGTCCAACGAAAATTTGGTCTTATACTCGTTCACTTTGTACTCGCCATCCGAGGACTTATAAGCTTCGGGCTTTAAAAAAAGACCGGACTTGGGTGCATAGGCGCTCACCGGCTGACCTTTCTTGAACTCATCGCCAAACACGAAATTGCGGTAAGGTGCTACTTTTCCATTGTCTTTTTGAGACACATCTCCATCGGCGAGTGGAACTGTCTTATCCGCAGTTTCCGGCTCCCCCTTGAATTTTTCCTGCATAAAATCTGTGTAGCCGGGCCGCAACTCATCCGGTTTGACCCCCAACGGATTTTTCATTAAATAAATGTCAAACCCACCTTTATAAAAGCAGGTGAAGGCCAGTCTCTCGCCTTCCCAGGAAAGATGGTCGATCCCGGTGAGCACATTCGTGATGGCATACACTTCGTGATCAAGTTCATTCGAGTGGCCGTTTGACCTTTCGGAATTCATCCCGTTTCCATTGGTGACGGACACCAACTGCGAATCCTGCTCCGGCTTCGAGATGTCTTGTACGTAGATATTTTGGATACCACTTCGATCGGAGACGAATGCAATTTTGGAACCATCGGGCGACCAGACGGGCGACTTTTCAGTTGCTTCGGTTTTGGTAATGCGGGTTATCTTTGCGGATTGTGTATCCACCAAATAGACATCGTATTGATGATAATTGGTCTGCTGAATTTTGAAATCGGGTGGAATTTGTGTGGACACCAGGTAGTCATTTCGATCCGA
>JAABYK010000026.1:1062-1220 GCA_011775825.1 Candidatus Zhuqueibacterota bacterium
GGGTGCCCATAAACGCGATCTGCGTGCCATCGGGAGACCAGTCCGGCGAATACGCGCCATCCAAATCGAATTTGAGACTCTGGACGATTTTGGTTTCTTCGACATCCACGATATGGAGGGCGTCTTGCTCTCGACTCTTTGCTGCAAAGGCAATTCGG
>JAABYK010000017.1 GCA_011775825.1 Candidatus Zhuqueibacterota bacterium
AAGATTCTCAAGCAGACTGTGGTAGGAGGGTTCAGGCAGTGTGAGGGAATTCGGGGAGCTTGCTGTATTCATGGTCTTCGCCCCCAGTTCGATCATCGTTAAGAATTGTCTTGACTCCGATCATTTTGTCTTGTTTAGTTCCGCCTGCGTTCGTCAATTCCAAGTATCTTTATTATATGCTACCAAAGAAATTTTGCCTTTTAATCGTCCCAAATCTCCTGTTCTTTCAAATCGTCGCGGCACAGGAGTTTGAATTTCAGCGCGATATCGAACCCTTTCCGGTCATCGTTCCTCAGGCAAAAGGCCCGGAAGAGGAGCTCGCCTTTCCATTCTTAGGTGGCTTCAATGCTCCGCGTCTCCAGTTTGTGGATATCGATGCGGACGGCGATTTCGACTTGTTCGTCGGGGAATTTTTGGGAAACATTAACTTTTATCGAAACGAAGGCTCAGCGAGCGCCCATCAGTTTGTACAAGATACCACGCACTACTTTGACACCGATGTGGGCTTACACGTTGCTCCAAAATTCATAGATCTCGACAAAGACGGCGATCAGGATGTCATCGTCGGTTCGGACGACAACGGTCTGTTTTGGTACAAAAATGAAGGCTCAGCGAATGCGGCCAATTTCATCCTCGACACCGGATTCGATCTGAACGTCACCGATCGCCCCGCACCGGCGTTCTCAGATATCGATAACGATAGCGATCCGGATCTATTTGTTGCCAGCAAGCGGGGCGGCTTATTCTATTATGAAAACAGAGAAAACGTGACGTCCGTTGAACCGGAAACGCCGCAAACAAGCATTCCACAAGTCTTTGCACTGCAGCAAAATTATCCCAATCCCTTCAATCCCGAAACCAGGATTTCGTATGAATTGCCGACTCAGGCAAACGTAAAAATCAATATCTACAATGTGATCGGCCAAGTCATCCGAACCCTCGTGGTTGCCACTCAGGCAGCCGGTAAATACGTCGTCGAGTGTGGGACGGCAACGATCACTCCGGGAGAGCCGTGCCATCCGGCGTGTACTTCTACCAAATCCGCACCGAGGGATTTGTGGCGACAAAGCGCATGCTTCTGTTGAAGTAATCTTGACTCACATAGAACGGTTCTCAATCACGACAGCAATAAAACGCTCGATTAGAAAGACGAAACTAACCA
>JAABYK010000501.1 GCA_011775825.1 Candidatus Zhuqueibacterota bacterium
GGTACGCAGATCAGTATCGCGAAGCGGAGAGCAAAACCTCAGAGTATTTGGCGATGCTTTGGGTTATGCTGCTGCATGCGTTCGATCTTAACGCCGTCTGGGTAGTTACGAAAACCCACGATCAATGGGAAGAAGTTTGTAAATTCGAAAAGGACCTCAAAAAACCCGCACCAAACCTCGGAGACTTCCACTTGTTAATGGAAAGTGCATACTCCGGTGGGCAACCGTATTCGACGCAACCTGATGAACTATTGAAAGACGGCAGAGTCTTCGTCGAAGCACTTGCGGCAATTCCAATTGAGTACGATGACAGTCGGAAAATTCTGGTGGTCTACAAGCAGTTGACCTTGCCGGAAAGTGAGTTCAAAAGAGAGTTCGTCTTTACCAGCTACATCCTTCGGGATTATATGTCCCTAGTTGACACCTACGTTCGCGTTCATGAGCAGAACAGAAAACTGGAGCAAAGTGAAAACCTGATCAAATTTGGTCATGTTACCTCAGACCTCTCGCAAGAAATTGACCGACTCGTTGCTTCCATAACCAAAAATATTGGATCGCTTAGAAGATTCATCGAATTCGAAAGGCAGAACCAGCCTACAGATGAAACCAATGAGCGAGCCGATTTCTTGTATAAAGAGTGTGCCAAAAGTACCCAACCCCCTCTCGAATTAGCTGAACAACTCCGTTCCAAGCTCACCCAACTGCAGAAGTATGTCCCTTCCAATCCATGGGAAATGGATTACGTTAATATAAACTCTCTTATCGAAAACGCTCTGACTATGCTTAGGGACAAGCTCCAGGAGGCGAATCTATCCAAAGACTTTAACGAAAATTTGCAGAAGATAAGTTGTGCTTCGAAAAGACTCATACAAGTGTTCATCAATATTCTGGACAACTCTGCAGATGCAATTGACAGAGAGGGACATATCAAGATTAGAACATGGCAAGATCACAAATATGTTTATTTTAAGGTGATTGATGACGGCGCTGGAATTTCGACTGAAAATATCGAAAAGGTGTTTAAACCCGATTTTACAACCAAAAAAGAGGGCCTGGGGATTGGTTTGTACCTTAGCCGATGCATCGTGCATGAACATGCGGGAACAATTAGGGTGACGTCCGAACCCGGCAAAGGAACAGCGTTAACTGTTGGCCTTCCCATTAAATAGACAAACACGTGATAGTGCTGGCAATGATTTCTTAAAACTGCTTCAACACTTAAAATCACCGCACGATCTCATGCTGACCCAAAATCGCTCAAAATTTTTCCCACTCCGTCTCTAGTTTTACCAGCTTTTTTTCTCAGAACCGACAGAATCCAATAGACATTCATCGCAGAAAAATTAGGAGGGAGTTTTATGGATGGGTTAACTTTGGTAGCCATTATCACCGGTGTCATTATCTTAGTGGCCATCGGTCTCGGTATCAGGATTGTGCCGCAGGGAAGCAAGCACGTGGTTGAACGACTTGGCAAATATCACACAACTCTCGATCCCGGACTGAATGTCATCATTCCGTTTATGGATTCGGTTGTACACAAAGTCACAACAAAGGACATCGTTCTGGACATACCCTCACAAGATGTGATTACCAGAGACAATGTCGTCATTATCAGCAATGCCGTGGCCTATATAAATATCTTTGAACCGTCCAAGTCGGTCTACGGCGTTGAAGACTACCGCTTCGCAATTCAGAATATGGTACAGACTTCTTTGCGGTCGATCATCGGGGAAATGGATCTGGACGACGCCCTCTCATCGCGGGAG
>JAABYK010000282.1:0-243 GCA_011775825.1 Candidatus Zhuqueibacterota bacterium
TTTCTTCGATTCGCTTCGGCGACCAACGAATGAGCCGCATGAACTCCAAGATCATCAAAGCGAAATGCTTGTAGGAGCCGTAAGCAATTGCAGCGCGTTCTTTTTCCGATTTTTCCGGAAAGGCGATCTTGAGGTTCTCCAGCGCCACATCTCTTCGGATTTTAAAAATATGAAAAGCTAAAAAGGCAAAAAAATTTGCCTTAAGGATTAAGAGTATTTCCGGGAAATAGGCTGCAAAAAATT
>JAABYK010000282.1:386-641 GCA_011775825.1 Candidatus Zhuqueibacterota bacterium
TTTGATGTTTGATGTTTGATGTTCGCGTTTTGTCGTCATAACTTTAAACCTTAGACCTCAAACTTCAAACTCTTCTTGAACACCTGAACACTTAACAACTTTATCATCCTTTAATGACCCCAATAGGTCGCAACTTAGCAACCTTATGGCTGATACCGGATCTATGCATCGCTTCCACAACCATCGAAACATCTTTGTAGGCATCGGGCATTTCTTCGGCAACGGTTCGCATTCCGCGGGCCTGTACAAACACAC
>JAABYK010000282.1:663-1050 GCA_011775825.1 Candidatus Zhuqueibacterota bacterium
TACCCGCTTTTTTTGCCTTGCTGCGGCTCATCTGCCTTCCGGCTCCGTGGCAGGTGCTGCCGAATGTATCTTCCATCGCTTTTTGGCATCCAACCGCTATAAAAGAGTATCGTCCCATATCACCCGGCACTAACACCGGCTGACCAATATGTTTATAGGAATCAGGCGTAAGTGGATGACCAGCAGGAAAGGCTCTCGTTGCTCCTTTCCGATGCACACAGACTTTTTTGGAGGTGCCATTGGTACGGTGCTCTTCAATCTTGGCAATATTGTGGCAGACATCGTATACGAGACCGAATCCCAATTCACTCTCGGAAATGTTCAGGGATTTCAGCAGACTTCTTTTGGTAAGCTCCATAATCACCTGTCGGTTTGCCCAGGCGAAGT
>JAABYK010000291.1:0-735 GCA_011775825.1 Candidatus Zhuqueibacterota bacterium
CCATCGTGGCCTGCCAGACGATTTTGTTCGGGTCTTGCATGGTGTTAATATCCAGATATTCCAGTCTGTAATCTCTGATTTGCATCGAGTCCCCGATCTCCAGGCGGCTCTCTTTTTCAGTGTTAAAAGCCTTGCCGGTGAACCCGACAAACAGTACCACGATGCCGAAATGCACAACGTATCCCCCATATCGACGTTTGTTCTTTTGCATGAGTCGATAAATGGCGAGCGCATAGCTTTCGTTGTTGCCGCGCATTCTCGCTCTGGCGCCACGGTGAAATTCCAAAACGATTGTTGTCGTCACGAAAATACACAACGTCAACGAAACCAGGGCATAAAAGTGCCTGATTCCAAAGATCAGCATGACGGCCAGACCAAGCAGCGCAACTGCCGTGGGTTTCAAGAATATTTTCTTGAGCAGCTTTGTGGATGTCTTCCGCCAGGCCACCAACGGACCGACGCCGGTCAGAAACAACAGGAACAGGCCAATCGGAATCGTGACTTTGTTAAAGAATGGTTCCGCAACCGTAACTTTCACACCTCGAATGGCCTCCGTGACGAGCGGAAAAATCGTGCCCCAGAATACAGCAAACAGCGCTCCGAGGAATATCAAGTTATTAATAAGGAACGCCGATTCTCTCGAAACCACGGAGTCGAAATGATTGTCGTTTTTCAATTGTGGCAATCTTTTGATCAGCAAATAACCGGAACCGGCTATCAGTACGGCCAGATATC
>JAABYK010000291.1:784-1533 GCA_011775825.1 Candidatus Zhuqueibacterota bacterium
GGACCATATTCCACACTCTGAGCATATTCTTCTTTTCTTGAATCATGACAGAGTGGATGAACGCAGTGGCCAACAACCACGGCATGAGCGCCGCATTTTCAACCGGATCCCAGGCCCAGTAACCGCCCCAACCCAGTTCCATGTAGGCCCATTTGCCACCCAGTAGCATGCCGATTCCAAGGAAGAACCAGGGCACCAGGGTCCAACGTCGGATGGTTTGCAGCCATTGATTACCAAGCCGGCCGGTAATCAAAGACGCAATGGCAAAGGCAAACGGCACGCTAAATCCGACAAAGCCCATGTACAAAACCGGCGGATGGATCGCCATCGCCGGATGCTGGAGCAGCGGATTCAATCCGCGACCATCTGCTGCTGCAAAGGCCACGGAATTAGCTGGTTGCGTGACTGCATGAATCACCCGGCCATCGCTCAATTGCCAAAATTTTTCAAACGGCTGAGAGACAAACACATTAAGTGAAATGAAGAACATCGTGCCCACCATCAGGGTAGCCACGACATAAGGCATGAGCTCGCGATTCTTATCTCTGTTAAGATAAACCGTCAATGCCGAGTAAAGCGTTAGAATCCATCCCCAAAAAAGCAGTGAGCCTTTCTGACCTCCCCAGAGAGCGGAGAACACATAAAACGTCGGCATGGCGCGGTTGGAATAGTTGGTGACATACACGTTGTGAAAATCATGACTGAGGATGTCTCTCCACAACAGAATCACCGCCAGGGTCAGGAGTGCG
>JAABYK010000291.1:1634-1852 GCA_011775825.1 Candidatus Zhuqueibacterota bacterium
TTCTGACCTAAATTCATCATAATTATTTAGTCCTTGAGCTTAGTAGGTCCCCTCCTTGTTGACATCGGAATTTGTTGATTTGTAGTTTCCCACTTTTTGGTCATAGGTGTCGGTAGTCTCATATTTGGATGGACATTTTGCCATCACTTTTTGAGCGTGAAAATACCCGGCATCGGTATATTTCCCCTCAACGAGGACCTCTGCACCCTCTTTAAACG
>JAABYK010000291.1:1914-2178 GCA_011775825.1 Candidatus Zhuqueibacterota bacterium
AAACGTATCCGGGAGCAAGCCGCTGTAGTGCACCGTTAGCACCTCGTTATCCTGCACGATTCGAAAGCTCTTATCCAGGTTTTCAGCGTTTTGCTCCAATGATCCTGATACCAGCTTGCCTTTCACTCGTAAACCTTTTGTGAGGTCGTCTGCCGGCATTGCCTTAACTTCTTTTATGCTCACATAGTATTGCATGTTCTCATTGAAACCGGAAATAAGCAGCCACCCTAAGACTGCCGCCACAATTCCAAATGACACCGCTAT
>JAABYK010000291.1:2245-2404 GCA_011775825.1 Candidatus Zhuqueibacterota bacterium
GTAGCTAACAGCACGCGTCTCCCTAATAACTGTAACTTTAATTTGTCCAGGATATTCCAAATCGGATTTGATTCTATTCGAGATATCGCTTGCCAATAAATCTGCCTGGGAATCGTTGACCTTTTCAGGTTGCACAATCACCCGCACTTCGCGGCCCGC
>JAABYK010000134.1 GCA_011775825.1 Candidatus Zhuqueibacterota bacterium
CGGCCTGTTTGGGATTGGCGAATTGAACCGGTTTCCCTTCCAGCAACATCTTTCCTTCATAATCCGTGAGTATGCCGCTCAGAATCTTCATCAAAGTGGATTTACCGGCCCCGTTCTCTCCAACCAAAGCGATGATTGTGCCACGCTCTATGGAAAAAGAAATCTGGTGTAAGACTTCAACACCGGCAAAAGATTTGGAGATGTTTTGAAAATCAATCATTTAGTCGCTAAAGTGTTTTTGTATTTGTGTAGTTCGGTGCTATAGGTGTTGGCTTATAGAGCAACATGCCAAAGTTTCCTCATAGGGGCTCCTGTGGGGAAATACTTTCACAAAGTGGGCACGTTGTGCCAATACTCCAGTATTCCATCGCACCATACTCTCCTACTCCATCATTTTTCCACCCGCAAACACAAGAACACTCAAACACTAACTACTCTGCCCGATCTAAGTTTTCTTCCGTAACATCTTTGCCTGATCTTCCCCACCATTGATCAAATAAAGCAAAGGAAGCGGGCGATCAATCCCTTCCCGAAAGTCCGGTTTTTCCTGCCAGGGGGTTATGGAAAGCACATTGGCCATATCCATCCAGTATTGCAGGCGGGCTGTCTTCAAATTCCAGACCATGTGGAAGTGATTGGCGGGAGCGTAATGCTTATATTCAGTCATGGTGGCGTGTTTTGGGCTGACAAAAGTATGTGGCCAGGTGGGGGTAGAAGTATCGCATATAGCCCGCGACAATTTTTGCGGTGGTTTCGCTGTTACTGCTTCATCCCACACCATTCCGAACATCCCCGACAATGAGCTAAACGTCAACCGCGCCGCGATTCCCTCAATTCCTCCCGGAGACAAAAAGGTGACTGAATTGCCCAGTCCGGGGAAATAATTGGCATCTGCAATGGGAAAGGAAATGTTTTGCATAATTTCTTTTTCCGATGCGCCCGGCATGGCGGCCCAATTGAAAGAAGCCGAGCCGGAATTGCACCCGTCGACCAGTCCTCTTTCTTCCCAGAGGCTATCGTCTTTGATAGAGACCTTCAATTTTTTGGCCAGCTCTTTTAATTCCCAGTTTTCCCAAACTTTGCGGAAGTCCATAAACAGGGGTGGATTACCCCCGGATAGATACACCATAAAAAGCTGAGTTAACAATGCCTG
>JAABYK010000583.1:0-245 GCA_011775825.1 Candidatus Zhuqueibacterota bacterium
CAGCCGACGCTTGGCGGGTAGTACGCGCACGACATCTGACTGTGTTATGATAGGGAAGTTATATCTCTTCTTTGTGTATGATTGACGCGCTTATCCTCGGTATTATTCAGGGGATTGTTGAGTGGCTCCCGGTGAGTTCCGAAGGGGTGCTTGTGCTTCTGCAGACGCATTTTTTCGGCGGCGGCGGACTTGCCGAGACGGTGAGCGTGACGCTGTTTTTGCACCTCGGGACGTTTTTTGCCGCG
>JAABYK010000583.1:276-789 GCA_011775825.1 Candidatus Zhuqueibacterota bacterium
TTCAGAAAAGATGTTGCAGAACTTCTCAAGGTGCTGGTATCCGCACACTTGTGGCGTAGTGATACGCAAACAAAAAATATTTTTATCAAAAATATGGGCAGGGAAGGTGTCTGTAGTATTCCCATGCGAGAATCAAAAGATTGAGTACTTACATCGTGGTACAAAAACAATAGCGTTTCGGATGCCGAACAAAAAAGATCTGCGGGAACTTCTAAAAAAGACCGGACCGCTTGTCGCTCCCTCTGCAAACACGCAAGGGAGTTCTCCGGCAAAAAATATTGAGGAAGCGCGCAAATACTTTGGTGACGGGGTTGATGTATATATAGACGAGNNGCAGTCGTCCTCCGTAGCGGGGTGGTCAAAGATGCGGACATTTTGGAAGCGCTCGGGGGCTAAGTTGTCTGTCAAGATTTACTATATTGGGGGCATGCGATTTGAGAATCTCAAACATTGGCTTTTGAAGTATGAGCGCCGGCTTTCGTCGACCTTGACACAACAGCATTCCTAGCGCAG
>JAABYK010000583.1:938-1223 GCA_011775825.1 Candidatus Zhuqueibacterota bacterium
TCTACCTCGCGGTTTGAGCATGTGCTCGGCACATGCCGTGTGGCGGGAATGATGGCGGAGAATCTTACGAAAAGCCCGAAATGGAAGACTTATGTAAGAGAGCTGAAAGCACAAACGGGCGTTTCGTCAAAAGAGGCATTCGTAGAGCTTGCACGGCTTTATGCGTTGCTCCACGACGTCGGGCATCTGCCTCTGAGCCATCTCTTTGAGATGGCGATGAAAGATTCAAAAGAGGCAATAGAATCGTGGACGGGAGTTAGTGGGTTTCGCAAGCTCCATGAAGCA
>JAABYK010000583.1:1316-1557 GCA_011775825.1 Candidatus Zhuqueibacterota bacterium
CCGCATTGATTTCGTGCGCAGGGATGGGCTGCTTGCCGGAGGCGAGTATGGTAATTATGACATTCGTCGTCTATGTGACTGCGTGTTCATTGAGCATGACGGGAGAGGGTGGCTTGTTACCTATTCGGAAAGCGCGCTTACCTCTATGGAAGCGCTCCTCCTTGATCGTTATCGTACGCATGTGTGGATCCATTTTCATCACAAAGTGATAGCAATGAAGATTCTTGTTCGGCATTTGGTC
>JAABYK010000583.1:1655-1824 GCA_011775825.1 Candidatus Zhuqueibacterota bacterium
GAAGCATGGAAGCAGACGACGAGTTTACCCGAATGGTTCAACGGGCGGTGTTCTTTCGTGAAAAGGGCAGTGTGCTAAATCTTTGGAAGAACCGGCCGACGTACCATGAGCTTCGGAGAAGGGTGATGCAAAAAGCAAGGATAACAGATATCAACTTCGGCATAATCCC
>JAABYK010000286.1:0-199 GCA_011775825.1 Candidatus Zhuqueibacterota bacterium
ATGAAGTGCAAATCATTGTTGCCACCATTGCCTTTGGGATGGGCATCAATAAGCCCAATGTGCGATTCATTCTCCACGCCGATCTTCCCAAGAGCATCGAGTCGTATTATCAGGAAATCGGGCGGGCCGGACGCGATGGCTTGCGTGCCGATTGTCTTTTGCTGTACAGCTACGGCGATACCCGTAAAATCAAATACTT
>JAABYK010000286.1:247-688 GCA_011775825.1 Candidatus Zhuqueibacterota bacterium
CGCTATTTCGGAGAGGAGTACTCAAAAGACAATTGCGAGTTGTGTGATAATTGCACTGCCGAAGCACAAGAGCGCGTTGATCTGACCGTGCCGGCTCAGAAGTTGCTCTCCTGTGTTTATCGCACTAATCAAATTTTTGGCAGCGCTCACATCATTGATGTGTTGCGCGGGTCCAATTCGCAAAAAATCTTAAAGTTTAGCCATCACAATCTTTCTACTTATGGTATTGGTAAAGAATTCTCTAAAAAACAATGGTCTCACCTGGCACGACAATTTCTGCGTCAGGGTTTGTTGATGAAGGATACCCAATACGGAAGTCTGAAATTGACGAAAGAGGCAGCAGAAGTGATGGCCGGAAACAAAAAAGTTTACGGTATGCTGCTTGAGGAGCAAGTTGAGTATGCCAGGGGCAAGGATACCCATCACGATTACGATAAAATT
>JAABYK010000286.1:725-1026 GCA_011775825.1 Candidatus Zhuqueibacterota bacterium
GAGGGCTGTTGCAAATGCACGGAGTCGGCGTCAGCAAAATGGAAAAATACGGCACCATCTTTTTGAAAATCATCCGTGCATATTGTCGGGAAAAGAACATTTCGGAACGTCTTGATGAAACGAATGAGGCGCCGTCTCAAAACCATCCCCGGGCTTCATCATCACTGCCCCGTTACTTTGCAGTGGGGGATGCTTTTAACGCCGGCAAATCTGTGGATGAACTGGCCAGGACCTATGGCGTAACGCAACAAACGATTCTGGATCATATCTACAGATATTATCAGGCTGGCTATCCTTTAAG
>JAABYK010000286.1:1178-1349 GCA_011775825.1 Candidatus Zhuqueibacterota bacterium
AACAAATAATTCGCATTTTTGATAAAGAGGGGACCCAGCGTTTACGCCCGGTATTCGAAGCGCTCAACGAGCAGGTGCCTTACGAAGAATTAAAGATTTTGCGCTTATACTACCTCAACCGATAATCCCTCCTTCAACACTTCTTACTTTTGCCTTTTCACTGTTACCTTC
>JAABYK010000330.1:0-182 GCA_011775825.1 Candidatus Zhuqueibacterota bacterium
GGCAGCCGATTGAAAAACTTTGGGGCGAATTTTTCGTGACCGGGCACCTGGAGCCGCTCGAAAAGATTGTCAGACTTCTGAAGCCTTTCACACTTCCGGAACTGGCAGGAGAGAAACTACGCCGCGAGACGGCAGAGGAATGGGCCTTCTGGTCGCTGGTTGAATATGGGCCGGACATCCCG
>JAABYK010000330.1:299-546 GCA_011775825.1 Candidatus Zhuqueibacterota bacterium
GGGGTCCCCCCTCCGGAATCACATTCAAAAGAATAAGAAGGTATCCCTCCTTGAGCTTTGACCAGATAAAGGCATAACGCCTTTGAGCTGTTATTTTGTAGCACCTATTATAAGAGCGATTTCTTACATTTTTCTTACATTTTCAGAAAAAAGCTACTTTTTTGCCAAAAAATCTTACGTTCCCGACATTCACTATCGAATCACTTATCCGATTTACACCGGAAACCCAAAACTTCAATTTATCGGG
>JAABYK010000330.1:660-1258 GCA_011775825.1 Candidatus Zhuqueibacterota bacterium
ACTATGTTGTCTATGATGTCGTCGGCTGGCGCCAACACCACGGCCGCCCGGTGCTGCGAATGACCAGGGACCATCCCGACCGCTACTGGTATGGAGAACCCCCGAAGCTGCTCAAAGAACATCGCGGCGCCGAGGTTGACGGCCTGATCGATGCGGTCGAACAGGCCGTCAAATCTTATCCCTGGAAGAACGAATACCGGGCTTTCCCGGGACCTAACAGCAACACCTTCACAGCCTGGGTTGCCAAAGAGGTCCCCCAACTTGAACTCGACCTGCCATTTGCTGCAATTGGCAGCGGATATGCCAACTGAACCACACCTCGCCCTATTGACAGCATGTCACCCGATGTTTTTTATTTTGAAGAAGTCCCCCCACACCTTTCTTCTGAAGCAGCAAAATTGACGAAACGAGACGCCATGGAAACGAGAGTCGATGTCGCAGCCAAGGAGCAGCAAGACCACTCCGCATTCGCTTGCGACACCTGTAAAAGCGATTACGGTCATGATGAAGCTAAAATTCTGACATGGACCTGTTGTGGGCATGAGATGACCCGGCTCGAAGTGCTCTACAGAAGCGAGCCCTCACCTTTTGGTGCTTA
>JAABYK010000330.1:1328-1713 GCA_011775825.1 Candidatus Zhuqueibacterota bacterium
TTGTTCTCAAGCCGTAACAGCCCGTCAGGGTGTCGTACTCTTGTCAGGTAAAATTTTCTGCACATGATAGAGCAGACTGGCTTTTCGGATCGGCTTGGCCAGGTAGTCAAACGCACCCTTCCTTTTGGATTCCAGCAAGGCATCGACCTCCGGGGTGCCGGTCATTACGACAATTTCGCAGTCGGGTTGCAATATTTTGAGCCTTTCAATCGCCTCGATGCCGTTTTCGACCCCGAACAAAACGTCCAGAAACAGCAGATCAAATAGCTCGCTCTGCATTTTTGAGATACAGTTGGAGAGAGAATGTGACGTTTCCACCTGGTAACCCGCCTCGGTCAGGAAAGCCTGGAAGGTGAAACGGATGCTTTCTTCATCATCGGCTACC
>JAABYK010000330.1:1790-1966 GCA_011775825.1 Candidatus Zhuqueibacterota bacterium
CTAGTAATTTCAGGAACTTCGATGGCTTTCTGCTGAAACCAATGTCATGACGGCACATTTGGTGGCGCAAATCGTGACACACTCATAAATCGATGTCACAACTCAAAAGGCCCTTCCGCCGGAGGGCGGAAGGGCCTTTGATATTGTTTTATTCAGACTCCTGTCTACCAGACCGG
>JAABYK010000373.1:0-202 GCA_011775825.1 Candidatus Zhuqueibacterota bacterium
GCTATTGGAGCAGGTGATTATGCTTCGCAGTTCTCACCTTTGGCTTCGGCAATAATATTTTCAACATATTTACTTGGTGCTTTATCGTTCATTCTATCCAAAACTTCTTTTTTTATATTTTCCAGAGCCTGCAACATCTTCGGCGCGACGGCGATGAACTGGGCGTTGGCTATTTGGTTTTCTCCATGAACATCGCAATATT
>JAABYK010000373.1:322-1072 GCA_011775825.1 Candidatus Zhuqueibacterota bacterium
AAGGGCCTTTCGTGTATTCTGTGTTCTCACTCATGATTATAGTCCTTTCGCCTCATTAGAAGTTAGTCTCTTCCAGCTCGGCCTCCACAAGCGCCTTCTCGCCTTCTGTGTTGCACGAATAAATTAATGCTCCATTATCGCCCTCTTTTTCGAACTTAATCAAACCACGGGCAAGCAGAGCGTTTCTGATGGTCTTTCCCTGCGATGCCGTAATTCCAAGAGCATTGCTCACCCAGGTGTTGTGATTGGGGCCACTCTCGTACAAATGGCGCAGGTATCCAATCTGTTTTTCGGATAGCTTCATTGTTCCGTTTCTCACTTTCTGATGTAGTTCCTCTAATCTACGTTTGGTGTCTTTATGCATGGCCTCGTCTCCTTTGAGTATTTTTTCACCACTCAACGGGCCATTTCATCTCATAGAATCATTCATCTCTCTTTGCGTATTCAACCATGCTCGAATGCTCCGCAGTTTGCACCGGCTGCCCCACGCTTTTCTCGAACTTGATCGTTGCCTGCTCAAACGCACGTAGAGCCTGCATGAACTCTTGGCAGGCCTGAGCGTTGGCTTTGGCTCGATCAAGGCATTGCGCCGGATCGTGGCCTTTGATTACTGCTTCGATTCCTCTTTGATTTCCGTTCTGGTTCATGGTATACTCTCCTTAATTCATTATCTGAAGGTGGATAGTCCTTGACTATCGATGAAGCGGGGGACGGGCTCCATGCTCTCCCCCGCTCTGTAATTGGTGCTAC
>JAABYK010000373.1:1181-1417 GCA_011775825.1 Candidatus Zhuqueibacterota bacterium
TTCGGGCGTGGAATTGTCGAATAAAGATGGAATTCCATGCCGCCTACCCACTAGGCGGATTATGGCATAATCATAATCGCAGAATTCTAGTTCTGCGATGTTTCGCCCGCACGACACCCAACGAAATTTCGCCGGGACACTAAAACCGCCATCATGGTGATTTATATTGAGTTGTCCTTCTTCCGTGTATCCGCAATGATAGCGGATACCATCATAGGCATGGACGAATCGATGGC
>JAABYK010000373.1:1492-1744 GCA_011775825.1 Candidatus Zhuqueibacterota bacterium
TTTAAATAGCATAATGATCTCCACCGGATCAGCGCTCCGGCTGGCGCGTGGGATGATTTTCTCTTGACTTTCTCGCTCCAATGGGTTAAGGTGGTTATGTGGCCGGTGGCCCCATTGAAGCAAACGAGTTAACGAAGTTTTCCACCGGCCACACGCCCTTATTTTATAATTTCAATTCCTCCTATCCTGCTTACCAAACATGAGCCTAGTCGCTTTTCGGCTTCGTGGAGAGCGTCTATTTCGTGATCACTC
>JAABYK010000119.1:0-141 GCA_011775825.1 Candidatus Zhuqueibacterota bacterium
TCAAACGATCCCTTCATAACCGACAGGCCGAAGAAGAGCATACCGAAACCGAGGATGATTTCGCCGATGTAAACCCATTTCTTGTTTTTTGAAAAAAGTTTCAGCCCGGCCCCAAGGCCGATCGCCGGGAGTGCGTACTTG
>JAABYK010000119.1:339-558 GCA_011775825.1 Candidatus Zhuqueibacterota bacterium
GCCCGAAGATCAGTTGTTTGTTCATCAATAATTCAAGCACAATGAACTCCCGAATTGATTGTTAGGTTTGTGTCAGGTTTATGTTAGGCATATGTCAGGCAGGTGAGACTTTAATCAATGGCAGTCTATTTTTCAATTGAAAAAGGGAACGAATAGGAAAGTTTTTTGCCGTTCCGGGCCATCGGGAAATCGGCTTTCAAATTGATGTAACTTTCGTCG
>JAABYK010000119.1:601-927 GCA_011775825.1 Candidatus Zhuqueibacterota bacterium
CGGAAACGGTTTGTCCACGCTTGATTGGGCCGAGTGGCAGCGGGATGAGTTTGTCGATACCGGAAAGCCCCTCGCCGACATAGGGGCGTTCGCTCGCCATGGCCGAAGAAGCCCGGTACAGTTCAAGATCGACGACATCATAGTAACCGACAAAAGGATAAGGCATGAAAAAAGAGATCGCGGGATTAAGGATGGCATTGACCTCTTCCGGCGGCATCGGCTTGTGCATATCACCGTTGCTGTCGATCAGCTGAAAAGAATCGAGGTTCGCCTCGACAGCGGCCTGTGAATTGTTCTTGATTGTCAAATAAAAGGAACCGATGGCA
>JAABYK010000119.1:973-1227 GCA_011775825.1 Candidatus Zhuqueibacterota bacterium
ATTCTTGCGCCGGGAGTAACGGGATCGGGAACGATGGTAATACTGCTGCAGCCGACAACAAGCAAGGTTACCAGAATGCCTATGAAAGCAGATCTCATAATAAGCCCCTTCAGGAAGGTTCCGATAAAGACCACATGAGCATTTCCCTGTACTCTTCGTTGTTTTCGCGAATTCTTGCCGAGAAGGTCCTGACAATATTCCGCATGACAGTCAGGGCAATTTTGGGTTTGGCTTCACATAACTTCTCGAAATCG
>JAABYK010000040.1:0-162 GCA_011775825.1 Candidatus Zhuqueibacterota bacterium
ATGTTGCAGCTTTGTGGTACAAGAGGACACCGAGAGTTTTTCTTTCTTTTTGTTCTAACTGTGCCAAGAACTTTGGACTTTCACAATACTTGGTTTAGGAACTTCAGTTGCGTCAGTTTGGTTTTCCCTCTGCGCACTCCAGATTTCATGATGAACACTGTG
>JAABYK010000040.1:315-850 GCA_011775825.1 Candidatus Zhuqueibacterota bacterium
CGCATGCCGAACCTCGAAATGCGGATGAACACGAAGCTGGATCACTCAGCCAATGTCCACCACGCCAGACGACCTTTGGTCCGCCATCCCGACAGAGAGGCCGGCCGGCGGCCGGAAGCCGTCCCAACGGTTTGGCCGGACCTGGCCCGAATGGGTTGTGCGAAGGGCTCATCCCATAAAACTGAAAATCAAAAATATCAAAAACGTATTCAGCAGCGTTACCACACAGATCATGCAGACCAAAGGGATTGGCTGGAAATGACCCAATCGGGGCCAATCCTTCGAACGTATCCATACCTCCCGTGCCAAGGAAATTAGCTAAATCGTGACTGATCGTTCCATTGGCGGTACCATATTCAAATTGCTGGCCACCGCGACTGACCAGTTCCCATTCGGCTTCCGTCGGCAATCTGAGCCCATAAAAATCACAAAATGCAGCGGCCCCATACCAACTCAACCTAATGACCGGATATTCCTCAAAGCCCGGGCATGCGCGATAGCGATCGAATTCACCGAATTCAACAAATTCAATGTA
>JAABYK010000040.1:943-1079 GCA_011775825.1 Candidatus Zhuqueibacterota bacterium
GTGATTTCATTCTCACCAATCAAGAAGCCGTCGACCGTCACCTTATGCTCGGGTCCAGCACCCGTGTTGTCGCCCATCACAAAGGTACTGCTAGCAATCTCTGTCATATTGAATTGTGTACGTAGATCGCTGCCAA
>JAABYK010000336.1:0-220 GCA_011775825.1 Candidatus Zhuqueibacterota bacterium
GAGCATCGGGGCACAGAAGTTTGGTGTGGATAAAGGCCACTATCTATTCTGGTTTAATTGAAAATGAATTGGGGATGGATCGGTTCGAGAGGATTGTTTGTTGTATTCGTGCGTCATTTCAGCCTACCGCTGCTTTTTCTGTTTCTGCTTTTCGCAGCCAAAATGTTTTCGCCCGAAAGAGAGCTTTTTAATCGTGTAAATATTCGACTGACGGACTCGT
>JAABYK010000336.1:301-972 GCA_011775825.1 Candidatus Zhuqueibacterota bacterium
ATGCAGCAAGATGAATCGCCGCAGGATAGCCATATTGTGGAAACCGCCAAACGGCCCGCGGTGATCCATGTCTTTGGCTTCACGGGTATCGAATCGCAGCCGTTACATCGGACTCATGATACGACGCTTTGTCCTTTTGCAGTCGGCAGACGATCGGATTTCGGCAAAGCTTTCTACTATGGCTACGCGCCCCAGAAGCCTTTCAACAGCCTGCGAATGGCGGCCCGAAACTTGGCAGACGCCACAATGCTCATCGATCCCGAAGACAGAGTCGTGCGTCGGTATGCACTGGCGCTTGAGTACAATCAATGTGTACTGCCATCGCTGGCCTTAAGCGTGCTTACCAGGTATTTTGACGTTGAGCCTGAATGGAATGCATGGGTGAGCTTTTCTNNTGGAGAGCCCTCGCGCTCGAACGCAGTGAGCTAAGCTTTGTCAAGGATAAGATTGTCATTATTGGTTCAACCGTTGGTGATTTTTACGAGACACCCGTGACCCGAAAATACCCTGGCTTATTGATTCACGCGAGTATGATAAACAGTGTTCTCCAACAAAGCGTAATACGTTTAGGTGGCTGGCACTCTTATGCTCTGGCTATGATTGCGTTCATCGTGACGTTTCTAATCGCAAATCGACTATCTTTCCTTGGATGGAAACAAATATTGTCGCTA
>JAABYK010000336.1:1089-1264 GCA_011775825.1 Candidatus Zhuqueibacterota bacterium
CAAGATTTGGCCCGTCCGTACTCAGGTTTTCATAAGTTACAGTCGTCGCGACAGACGCTGGGCCAATGAGCTAAAAACGATGCTCTCGCCTGCAGTTAGAAAAGCCAAAGTCACGATTTATCTTGACACAGACCAGAATCCGGGTATTGATTGGGAGAAGGAACTGAAAAAGGCC
>JAABYK010000488.1:0-197 GCA_011775825.1 Candidatus Zhuqueibacterota bacterium
TCATATTCACAGGGTCTAACCTTGGAGCACCGTCACTGGTACCGAACCACAGATTGCCTTCGTAGTCCTCGACCATTGACCAGATGGTTCCCTGAACACAATCCGGTGCGTCTGTGGGTTCTAAAGCCCAGGTGACGTTGTCTTTTGCCAATTTATAAGGCCCATCTCCGCTGCCAAACCATTTAAACCCCTGGCGG
>JAABYK010000488.1:267-515 GCA_011775825.1 Candidatus Zhuqueibacterota bacterium
TCTGTCAATGGGAAAACCGGTACCCCATTCCGCATCTACACAAATATTGGTAGTCGACTCCCTCGGGAGCAGCAGCTTTGAAACACCTTCATCGGTCCCAAACCAGAGAGTACGATGGCCATCGACGGCGATGGCATGCACACGGTCGTCAAGGAGTCGATTCTCCTCCGCTTCATATATTCTTAAAGTATCCCAATCTGTTCCGGTCCAGATAGCGCAGTGGGTAGTAGTAAACCGATACCAGTGCA
>JAABYK010000488.1:573-814 GCA_011775825.1 Candidatus Zhuqueibacterota bacterium
CACACCCGACCGACGCTATCCACTGCGATGTTTCTGACGTCGTTATCGTTCAGACCATTTGATATGTCGTAGTTATCCCAAATGTTGTCCTTCACTCTAAATCGACTCACGCCTTGAAGCCGGGTGCCCACCCACAGGTTGCCATCGCGATCCAACGCTAACGAACGGATATCGTTGTCGGGCAAGCCGCTATTGCTGGCATCGAATTGCGTAAATGTTGTGCCGTCAAAATTGATGAGTG
>JAABYK010000488.1:906-1191 GCA_011775825.1 Candidatus Zhuqueibacterota bacterium
GGTTTTTAACTCTTATTTGACCAAGGCCAATTTACGTGCCTGCGAAAAGCTTCCGGCCTGAAGCCGGACAATATAAACGCCCGAAGGTACGGAACGGCCGGCTGCATCGATTCCGCGCCAATCAACTGTATAAATACCTGCTGCCTGCTGTTCCTCGACAAAGGTATAGACCAATTGACCCATTACATTGAAGATCTGCAGCAAAACATGAGCGTTTTCAGAAAGACCGTACTCGACGGTAGTGCTCGGATTGAAAGGATTGGGATAATTTTGTGACAGAAAAAA
>JAABYK010000488.1:1307-1547 GCA_011775825.1 Candidatus Zhuqueibacterota bacterium
CAGGATATTTCCATCGGCATCTATGGCACAAAAACGCAACTGACCCACCGCTCCGATATCCTCGCCTTCCGGATTGCGGAGATAATTGTTGAGTTTTGTCAAATCATCTTCATCGATCCCGGGGCGGTTGTTGACATCGGCGGCAATTTGCTGAAATGGGTTTGGTTGAGTTTGGTCCAGAATACGCTGCAATAGAGTGGCATCGGACGGTTGGATGGCTGAGCGAATGTCGTCTTGCTT
>JAABYK010000324.1:0-260 GCA_011775825.1 Candidatus Zhuqueibacterota bacterium
AATTACCTGTTTGCCCGGCATCATGACGGCAAATTTATATTGCGAATCGAAGATACCGACCAGACCCGTTATGTGGAGAATGCGGTTGAAAAGCTGATCAGCAGTTTGCAATGGGCCGGTTTGGATTACGACGAAGGCCCCCAGGTCGGTGGCGAGGCGGGACCGTATATCCAGTCGCAGCGGGCGGATATTTATCGCAACTACGTGCAGCAATTGATAGATGAGGGTCAGGCCTATTATTGTTTCTGCACACCGGAAGA
>JAABYK010000324.1:407-1553 GCA_011775825.1 Candidatus Zhuqueibacterota bacterium
ACGATCATTTGATGGGGATAACCCATGTCATTCGCGGTGAGGAGTGGTTGCCCAGCGTTCCCAAGCATCTTAAGATCTATCAGGCATTGGGATGGCAGCCGCCGCAAATGGCGCATTTATCGCTATTGCTAAACCCGGATCGCTCCAAGCTCAGCAAGCGGCAGGGAGATGTGGCGGTGGAAGACTACATCGAGAAGGGCTATCTGCCTCAGACGCTGGTGAATTTTGTGGCCCTGTTGGGATGGAATCCCGGCACCGATGAAGAGCTGTTTAGCCTGGAAGAGTTAATCGAGGAGTTTTCCCTGGAGCGGGTCAATAAAGCCGGGGCGGTGTTTGATATCGAAAAACTCAACTGGATGAACGGACACTTTTTACGAGAGCTGCCTGAAAATGAACTGGTCGATTTTTTAACCCCCTTTCTGGAAAAAGCCGGTGCGGATGTCAGCAATGCGGAGAAGACCCGCAAGGTGATTCTGGCGGTGTATAAGCGGATCAACACCGGGCAGGAGGTGTTTCATAGAGCGAGAATTTTTTACCAGGATTCAATTGAGGTGGAGGAAGCGGAAGCGTTGGAAATCTTAAAGAAAGACACAACGCAGGTGGTGCTGGAAGGATTTCTGCAAAAACTGAAAGATGTGGATCAGCTCAATATGGACAACTTTCGCCAACTGATGAAAGAAGTCCAGAAAGAAACCGGGATCAAAGGACCGGACTTGTGGAAGCCCATCCGGGTGGCTTTAACCGGTGAGACCTCCGGGCCGGAATTGCCGGTGGTGATTGATATATTCGGTAAAGAGAAAGTGCAAGATTTTATCCGGCAAGTGTTGGATAAATATGTGGGATGAGAAATTTGTAGCGGTTACGTCCTTAGTTTTGTGTAAAAAAAATCTCGAAGCTTGAGCTTCTCGAGCAAGGACGTTCAAAGCTGGAGCTTTGAACGAGATGCCCAAACTTTGTTTTCCGAATTCACACAAAATTTTGGACTTGACCTTTGTAGCTACAAAGACTCAAAGGCTCGAAGTTGCATAAAATTCTGTTAGAAATTCTATTTTTATAACTTAGGAACGGATCAAAAATAATTTGTTAACTCCAATAGAAAAACGGCAAAACTATTACCTGCCTGCCAAGCAGTCAGGCAGGTGGGCA
>JAABYK010000418.1:0-740 GCA_011775825.1 Candidatus Zhuqueibacterota bacterium
CTTCGAACGCTTCTCGGTGACTTATCCGAGCATTGGATCAACCATAACGAAGGTCCGGACACCTGGAGTCCTTACGATGTTGTCGGCCACCTCGTGCATACAGAAGAGGTGAACTGGATTGCTCGCATTCAGATGATTCTTGAACACGGTGCGTCCAAAACCTTTCCGCCACTCGATCGGTTCGCCTTCCTTGAAAAACTCAAAGGGAAACCGCTCTCTAAACTGCTCGATACCTTCGATAAGCTCAGGAAGACGAACCTCAGAAACTTAAGTGGAATGAATCTTAAACCCGAGCATTTCGAGTTGCAGGGTCGTCATCCTGATTTCGGCTCCGTAAAACTCGGACAATTGCTCGCCACCTGGACAGTTCACGACTTGAACCACATTCGCCAGATTGCCAGAGTAATGGCAAAACAATACTCCGAAGCTGTGGGCCCCTGGAAGGTCTTTTTGCCAATTCTGGACGAGTAATTCAAGGAATTGCAAGTATGAAAATTCATCCAAATATGCGCTATCTACGGGTTGTGGCGGCATTTTTATGCCAGGCATTTTGTGTTTCGTGTCAACCACAAAATGAAGGAGGACAACGCGACATGCCTATCAAAAGAGTCACCGGAATCGGCGGCATCTTCTTCAAAGCGGAAGATACCGACCTGTTGAACGCGTGGTACCGCAAACATCTCGGCATCACTTCTACCATTTTTCAATGGCGGGACGCGCAAGCGTCAGGCCGGACAGGC
>JAABYK010000418.1:789-1085 GCA_011775825.1 Candidatus Zhuqueibacterota bacterium
CTGCTCGACACCCTGCAGCAGGAAGGCGTGCAAATCGTCGGAGAGGTGGAGGAATACAGCTATGGCAAATTCGGCTGGATCATGGAATCGGAAGGGAACAAAATAGAACTGTGGCAACCCATCGACGAAGAATACCAAAAGCAGTATGACAACGCAACATCCGCGGAAAAAGTCATCGGGATTGGCGGCGTCTTTTTTGAAGCGAACAGGCCAAATGAACTGAAAGAATGGTACCGGAAGCACCTCGGCTTCAACGTTGATGATTTTGGTGCGAAATTCGAATGGCGGAACCTGAA
>JAABYK010000418.1:1118-1451 GCA_011775825.1 Candidatus Zhuqueibacterota bacterium
CACGCAATGGAGCATCGGAGACAGCAGCGAGACTGCGGAATATTTTCATCCCAGCAAAAAGCCGATGATGTTTAACTACATCGTGGCTGATCTGGAAGCTCTGGTCGAAGCCTTGAAAAAGGAGGGCGTCGAGATTGTACGCGACATAGAAGAGCACGACCACGGCAAGTTTGCCTGGGTTATGGATTTGGATGGAAGGGCACAAGGTCGAACTCTGGCAACCTTGAATTAAATAAAAATAAGAGTCGAATCTCAATACCGAAAATGAGTGAATGATGCAACTTGTCATGGAAATGAAAATCGACGGACTCGATCATCTGGTTCTTACTGTGA
>JAABYK010000418.1:1508-1781 GCA_011775825.1 Candidatus Zhuqueibacterota bacterium
TTCTTACTGTGAAGGCAATCGATCAAACGTGCGCCTTTTACACGAAAGTGCTCGGCATGGAAGAGGTCACCTTCGGTGAAGGACGAAAAGCTCTGCGCTTCGGCGCCCAGAAAATAAATCTGCATCAGATTGAGCACGGGTATTCGCCAGCAGCACGCAATGCGCTCCCCGGTTCTGCTGACCTGTGTTTTATCACGCAAGTGCCGTTGTCTAAGGTGATCACTCACGTGCAATCTTGCGGTGTGAAAATCTTGCAGGGTCCGGTGGAAAAGG
>JAABYK010000418.1:1828-2235 GCA_011775825.1 Candidatus Zhuqueibacterota bacterium
CCATCTATTTCTATGATCCGGACGGCAATCTTATTGAGGTATCAAACTACGATAAATAAAACAAATCAATCGTGTGTCGTCAATATGGAGGACTTAAAGACGTCC
Source organism: Candidatus Zhuqueibacterota bacterium (assembly GCA_011775825.1). GTDB lineage: Bacteria > Zhuqueibacterota > Zhuqueibacteria > Oceanimicrobiales > Oceanimicrobiaceae > JAABYK01. The sequence goes on from JAABYK010000418.1 coordinate 1,934, forward strand.
AAAATCTCTGTGAAAGAAATCAAATGCGCCACTCTGGTGCGGGATCGTGCTGAGCGTGTCTATGACGGCATGGCAACCGTAGAGGGTCTGGATGGCTGGTTTACCACCGGCGCCAGGGTCGAGGCCCGGCCGGGCGGCAAGATGATTTTCCGCTGGCAGGATTGGGGCGTGAACCGCATCACTGTTGAGGAGAGCGGTCGGGTTTTGGAAGCGGTAAAACCGAAAACGCTTCGTCTTTCAATGGTAACCCGACGGTAAGGATTCCTTCGCCACCACAGTGGAGATCGATTTCGAAGCTCGAG
>JAABYK010000418.1:2302-2565 GCA_011775825.1 Candidatus Zhuqueibacterota bacterium
CCGGTTGGGGTGAGGCGTTGACGCTGTGGAAATTCTATATCGAGCACGGTATTCGATATTGAGCAATACCGGAGAAAATCGTAGTCTTTGTGTTTCTTTAGCAAAGTTTTCTTAGCCACGGAGTTTCTTGGCGCGGCTAAGCCGCAACAAACAATTAAACCAGAGATTTGCACGGATTAAAACATATCTAAAGGTAAGATTGTAAAGTTGGGAAATACAATGGGCCTGGCGCTCGACTGGCAGCATTTTTAGAATTGAGCAAA
>JAABYK010000467.1:0-1071 GCA_011775825.1 Candidatus Zhuqueibacterota bacterium
AATCGCGGTTCCCTACAATTTGTTTAGTGACAAATTCCAAGTGGCGGTGATTGCACCATTTTTGAATGTGAACTTTGATAGTCGAAACCAAAATTTTTCCAGCTTCGGCATCGGAGATATGCGTTTATTTGCCAAGTACCTGGTTTATCAATTTGACCGGAAAAACGAGACCATTCGTGTAGCCTCAAAAGCGGGAATTAAGCTTCCTACCGGTAATGAGAAGGAAAGTCCACCTCTGGGCACCGGTTCCACCGATTATTTTTTTACCACCGTGGCTGCCTGGATCAAGAAGCGTATCGGCATCTATCTTGAGGGCATTTACAATCTCAATACTTCGAAAGGTCGAGTGGATTTTGGCAACAGCGTAGCCTACAATCTTGCTTTCGGATACCGCTTGTTACCCGCGATATACGAAACCTACCCCTCACCGCAACTGAACGCTTTTTTAGAAATTAACGGCACCACCACTGATACAAATTCTATCAGCGGGCAAGAAGTGAAAGATTTGGGTGGAACCATCATATTTTTATCACCAGGCATTCAATACGTGGGAGGCCGCCGCTGGCTGCTGGAGGCATCTGTTCAAATTCCGGTGGTGAATAAACCAAACGGTACCCGATTGGCAACAGACTGGACAGCTTCTTTTGGTACCAGGATTTTACTGTTTTAAAAAAGAAAGGAGATTGAATTATGAAAAGAACAGTTGTTTTAACCGTGATCATTCTTCTTGCGGCCGGGTTTATGATGCAAAGCCAAGCTCAGGTGAAACAAGTCGAACTGCGAGTTGACGGTCTCGCCTGTCCGTTCTGCGCTTATGGTCTGGAAAAAAAGCTGAAACAAATTGATGGGGTGGGAAAAATACAGATTAACGTTGATAAAGCGGTCGTGGTTTTGGAAAATGACGCCGGGCAATCCGTTGCGGTGGAAAAGCTTGAATCGACAGTGACAGAGGCCGGATTTACACCCCGGGAGATAACAGCTACGGTCGTGGGTAAAGTTAGCCGGAAAGACGGCTCGCCTTTCTTCTCCGTCACCGGGACAGATGTGGCGTTTATTCTCAAGAACAACGAG
>JAABYK010000467.1:1119-1537 GCA_011775825.1 Candidatus Zhuqueibacterota bacterium
GGTCACCTTAACAAAGAAACTCCGGCAGGACATCATGCGCATCCTTACACATTGAGCATTGAAAATTTTGAGGTGGTAAAATGAGGAACCGGCTATTTTTCTGCATATTGTTATTAGGAGTGGGGCTTATTGGGGAAGGTTGCCATGAGAATGATAAAATTGAAGTTGAATTTATCAGTCAATGGGGTGGCACTGGCACCGAGACTGGGAAGTTTCGGGAACCTATCGGGCTTGCGTTGGACTCCGAGGGCAACATCTACATCAGCGATGCGGGCAACCATCGCATTCAGACATTTACTGCCGAGGGCGAGTTTATCATCTCGTGGGGTGAACAAGGCGTTGAGGCCGGGCAACTGCAACGACCGATGCATCTGGCCGTCAATACTGACAGTCTTATCTTTGTCCCCGAATACGGTAA
>JAABYK010000467.1:1644-1865 GCA_011775825.1 Candidatus Zhuqueibacterota bacterium
TCATTCGCCAATTCAGCAGCGAAGGTCATGAATTTGGCCAATTGTATTATCCGACCGATGTGGCCGTGCACACCGACAGCAACATCCTGGTCGCAGACGCCTACAATCATCGCATTCAAAAATTCAGCAGGGATGGCAAGCCGCTCTCCTCCTGGGGCGAAAAGGGTAGCGGGCCGGGACAATTCGATGTGATCAACGCCGTGACCGTAGATAGTGCGGAG
>JAABYK010000485.1 GCA_011775825.1 Candidatus Zhuqueibacterota bacterium
CGAGTTTGATGGCTACGACGCACAGGGTAAACCCATTGTCAGTTTGGATCCGTTCGACAGAAATGGCGATGGCGTCATCACCGAGGATGACAGCTTTCAGACTGCTGATTTCTCCTCTCGCTGGCAATTTCAGTTGGGGATTCGCTACACGTTCTAAGCCTGAATTCTGCCGCCGGGAATCTACCTGATTCCTGGACTTCCTAAAATGAAAAAGGCCGGTGCCTGTTTTGGCATCGGCCTTTTTTTGTTATTTTGGGACGGTCGCAAGTAAAATGGCTCAAAGGATTTCTTATGTCTTTGCGGATTGCTGCGATATCTTTGTTGGAGATATAAAAGCTTGCTAAAAATCGCGCAAAGAATTACACAGTTTAGATGATAATTTAAATCTTGATAAACACCCGGTATTATTTTATATTCTGGAAAAACGCACATCCAATCCTAAGCCGATGACTCAAAAGAATTCAATAAGGAGTAAAATATGGTAGTAAAAGACATGGCGAGAAGCGTTATCGACAGTTTGCCCGATGAAGCGACTATGGAGGAAATCATCGATGCTTTGTACATAAGAACGAAGTTTGAACATGGAGAACAGGAGATCCGTGACGGGAAAGGGATCCCCCATGAGCAGGCCAAAGAAAGGCTAAAGAAGTGGCTAAAGTAATCTGGTCACCGAAATCGTTAGATGACATCGACTTGATTGCTGAGTATATTGCTCGCGATTCCCCACGGCGCGCCAGTCTGTTTGTCGATCGCCTGATTAAAGCCGTAGAGCGTTTGAAGACGTTTCCACAATCAGGCCGAATGATACCTGAGATTCGTGACGAAGTTCGCCGCGAAATCATCTTCGGTTCATTCCGGATCATGTATCGNNGGATTTGTTCTTGAGGGATGAGTGTCAAGCGTCGACAACGTTGACCGGCAAGTCATCAAGAGCAAAATTATGGCTGCCTGCTTGTATTTCTGTTTGCAACTGTTTTTCTTGAACAAAACGTCGTCAAAAACTGCTCCTCTTGCGTTAACGGAGTTCTCTCCTATCAGAATGGTTTCGCTGGATCGCCCTTCACTTATTTGTCAACTTGTCATTTCTAGCGAGTTGGCTAGGATGGACACCATGCATTGAAGACACTTGAAGCTTATGAATCAAAAAGTTTCTTGTAAATGT
>JAABYK010000454.1:0-1247 GCA_011775825.1 Candidatus Zhuqueibacterota bacterium
GAAGGGGATTTATTCATTGCCGGCGGCGTGGAGCACATGACCCGGGCGCCTTTCGTTGTAGCCAAATCTTCTTCAGCTTTTTCCCGAAAAGCAGAAATGTATGATTCCAGTATTGGCTGGCGTTTTGTGAATCTCAAGATGAGGGAGCTGTTTGGAACAGACTCTATGGGTGAAACGGCAGAAAACGTTGCAGACGGGTTTAATGTGAATCGCGAGGATCAGGATTTATTTGCCCATCACTCCCAAATGAAAGCCACAAAAGCCCGGGAGAGTGGCAGGCTTGCGAAAGAGATTTTTGCAGTGGAAATTCCGCAAAGAAAAGCGCCGCCTATTTTGTTTGAACATGATGAATTTATTAGACCGGATANNCAAAAAAGATGGTACGGTTACGGCGGGCAATTCATCGGGAATTAATGATGGCGCATGCGCCATGTTAATCGCTTCTGACGAGACAGTCAAAGAATTCCACCTAACACCGAAAGTGAGAATTGTCTCCTCGGCAGTAGTCGGCGTCGAGCCACGGATTATGGGAATGGGTCCGGTAAGCGCTACCCAAAAAGTCCTAAAAAGAACAGGATTGAAGCTTGAGGATATGGATATCATTGAACTGAACGAGGCATTCGCGGCACAAAGCCTGGCTTGCCTACGGGAACTGGGGTTGGCGGACGATGATCCACGAGTTAATCCCAATGGCGGCGCCATCGCACTGGGGCATCCGTTGGGAATGTCCGGCGCCCGGTTACTAAATACCGCTATGATTGAGTTGCAGGAAAGAAACGCTCGTTATGCCCTGTGTACCATGTGTGTGGGTGTGGGGCAGGGCATGGCAACAATTCTTGAAAAAATTTAGAATTTTGGATTTCGGAATGCGGATTTCCGATTAAGTAGGTTGTTTGGGAATTGAAGGAGAAGATGATGACCCAAGAAGATATGAAAAAACGAACAAACGAATTTGCACAGAGAATTATGAAACTGTGTAAAGCTTTACCAAATAATAGAGAAGGAAGATTAATCGGTGATCAATTATTCCGTGCCGGAACCTCTGTAGCGGCAAATTATCGGGCTGCATGTCGAGCAAGATCAACTGCCGAATTTCTGTCAAAATTGGGCATCGTTGAAGAAGAAGCAGATGAATCTCTGTTTTGGTTGGGATTGATTCAGGGTCAAAAAATGGTAAAACAGGAACTATTACAATCATCAATTCAAGAAGGGAATGAGATCCTTTCTATCATTGTTTCTTCCATAAA
>JAABYK010000454.1:1327-1786 GCA_011775825.1 Candidatus Zhuqueibacterota bacterium
TTCCAATTCAACGGCTTCCGGCCGGTTATTCACGAGAGCGCCTTCATCCACCCTCATGCGGCGGTTACCGGAAATGTAATCATTGGGAAAGATGTTTATATAGGTCCCGGCGCAGCTATCCGCGGTGACTGGGGACAAATTATCATCGAAGACGGCTGCAATGTTCAAGAGAATTGTGTGGTTCATATGTTTCCTGGTGTGACGGTGAGACTAAAAGAAGCGGCACATATCGGACATGGGGCTATCATTCACGGCGGACAAATCGGCAAAAATTCGCTCATCGGAATGAATGCGGTCGTGATGGATAATGCCATTGTAGGCGATGAATGTATTGTAGGCGCCCTTTGCTTTATTCCCGCCGAAATGGAAATTCCGAGGCGAAAAGTAGTTGTGGGCAATCCGGCAAACATCGTTAAAGATGTCAGCGATGAAATGATTCAATGGAAAACCCAAGGGACG
>JAABYK010000664.1:0-279 GCA_011775825.1 Candidatus Zhuqueibacterota bacterium
AGATCGTCAAATTTCTTAAGTTTGCGACCAGCCCGGAAATGCAAAAATTGCTTTTCGACGAAATGGGCTACTTGCCTGTAAATACGCACGTCTACGCTGATTCGAGCTTTCTGAGGCAGTACCCCGAGTTGGAGTTCTATCATCGCTACCTGGAACGGGGCTTTCACAGACCTGCAGTAGCTGATTACACCAAGATTTCAGATATTATTTCCTACTACATCAAACTCGCAATCAAACAGGAGATTTCAGTGCCAAATGCCTTGCAGGAGGCCAGCGAGC
>JAABYK010000664.1:390-646 GCA_011775825.1 Candidatus Zhuqueibacterota bacterium
TACTGGGGGCGGCTCAGGTCTTTATCTCACTTGTGCAACGCTTTTCTTTGCAGGAATTCCTTGTGCAGACGCAGGAATCCTATCAGAAAGATTCCGCGGAGCGCCTGGCGAACCTGACCGCTACCTCGCTCGAGCTCTTGTTGGAAACCGCGCCACAGGCTCAGGCACATTCAGAGCAGGCCGCCCGAAAAATCGTCGAGGCGTTGAATATTATTCTGAGCCAGCAACTATTGCTGCAGCACGTGGAAGAGGCTTG
>JAABYK010000664.1:733-1034 GCA_011775825.1 Candidatus Zhuqueibacterota bacterium
CCAAAAGGCGAGTTTGCTGGCGCCGTTTACATGAAAAACTCCCCTGATTTTGCTTTTATCACCCGCGAGATCATTGCCGGCTTCAATGAATCCAGCCTCGTGTTTACCGGGCTGATTCTGTTCGGACTGCTTGCGATGTTTTACATATCGTCGTACACGGTGCGTGAGCGCGACGAGGCCAACGAGTTGCTGCTCAAGGAGCGGGAGAGACAAATTAAGGAAACCGTACATTACCAGAAAGAGGCGTTGTTTGCCAAGCGAATTTACCACACGCACCACAAGGCCGAAAAAGTGATGGGAT
>JAABYK010000664.1:1051-1235 GCA_011775825.1 Candidatus Zhuqueibacterota bacterium
ACCGCGTGACCAAGTACGCCAACTTCATCTCCCGCGTTATTTACGACATGAAGTGGTACGAGCCACCCATTCAGGCGATCCGCAATCCAATCTTCAAGACCAATCTGAATGAGGTTATTCGCTTCATCGTTAACAACATTTGCCTACGTAAGTCGAGGGAGTCAAACCTGCACAAGTTCGAGTT
>JAABYK010000441.1 GCA_011775825.1 Candidatus Zhuqueibacterota bacterium
TGCAGTGACACCAGGCCGTTCCTGAGAAAACCCGCTCCGGACGATCCGGTGCAAATAGGCGATCCCGAGCTTCGACCAAACGACGACAGCGTATTAACCTTTTACGCGCTTGGCGATTGGGGGACCGGAGAAAAGGGGCAAAAAGCCGTCGCAAAAGCGCTGAAAGAGAATGTGAAAGACATTCCACCTGGGCGCGAACTGCGGCCGTTTGCTTTAGGCTTGGGGGACAATGTCTACGAAAACGGCTTGCCGGAAGGCTGGAACCATCCGAGAGCCATCGAGCTTCTTGAAGAAACCTTTGGCAAGATCTATTCGGATGTGAAATACGAAGGCGAAGAATTGGTCTTTCACATCGCGCCCGGCAACCATGATTACGCGGGTCGCGCCGGTGGGAAAAACGGCTGGGGCGATGTCATTCATCAGGAGACAACTGCTGAATCCCTCTATTCATCCTGGAAGTATTACCCCATCGATCCGGCCAAAAATGCAGACACCAACGACTCTACGGATTACCATGCTCTGAAATCGGAAAATATCTTTACCTTAACTGTGCCGGAAAAAGTCGAGATTCAAAGTCACAGCCTACTGTCGATTTTTGCCATCGATACACAAGTACTTTTGGAAATCTACGAGAAAGAGGACAACCAGTTGTTGGAAGAGCATTGGCGGACTCTCGGCTCATTATTAGGCGATGACACAGCCTGGAAGATGATTATCGGACATCATCCAGTCCGAAGTCACGGCCGGCACGGCGGCTTTCGATCCGCCTTCTGGTGGGTGCCTCCGGTTTTGTTTTTCACCATTGTCGATAAACTCTTCGTCAAACGTCTTCAAGATCTCGACAATCCTCATAATCAAGCATTCCAAAAGGATCTAATCGAATTCATGCAAAAACATGAGGTGGACTTTTACTTAGCTGGTCATGAACACAACCTGCAGTTTATCGAGGCCGATGGCCGCAATTTTCAGATTGTCTCCGGCAGTGCTGGAAAACTCTCTGGAGTCACGCATGAGACCGATACCTATTTTTCCCACTCGGCCCACGGATTCGTGCGCTTTGATGTGCTCGAAGATGAAATATGGGTCGAGTTCTTTCAAGTCGATCCCGAAACCGAAGCGTACAATTCGACAGCTTTGCTTAAAGTCTCCAAATAAAAAAATGAGATTACTTCTTGTTTTTACTTGACAATC
>JAABYK010000090.1 GCA_011775825.1 Candidatus Zhuqueibacterota bacterium
AAGCCATTGCCTTATGGTTTAATGCAATATTAACTTAATACTTTTTATGGTGTGACCATGTTTGCCAAAAAAATTTCAACCGGACTTACCGGAACTGGAAAGCCAACAATTTTGGGGTGGTTATTGCTTATCGTGAGCATCTCAGCTCAAATTTTATTTGCCCAAACGACCGGCAAGCTGGCCGGTCGGGTAGTGGATACCGAGGGAAATCCGCTCATCGGTGTCAATGTGGNNGTGCCGGAACCTATATGCTCCGCTTTTTTTATGTGGGATATCAGTCTAAAGTAGTTGAAAATGTTAAAGTTAGCCCGGATAAGACCACTCACATTAATGTCGAGCTGGCCGAAGAAACCATTGAAGGTGAGGAAGTGGTAGTCACCGCCCAAAAACCATTGGTTGAGTTCAATGAAACCAGCTCGGTGTCCACTGTTACGACTGAAGACATTGAACTACTGCCCGTGCAGGATTTGAATGAAATTGTTAATCTGCAAGCCGGTGTTATTGATGGCCATTTCCGGGGAGGAAGAATTGGCGAGGTCCAATACCAGGTCGATGGGGTGACCGTAAACAACCCTTATGACAATTCCTCTACGCTGCAATTAGATCGTTCGGTGCTGAAAGAGGTGCAGGTCATCAGCGGAACGTTTGATGCCAAATACGGGCAGGCCATGTCCGGCGTGGTAAATGCCGTGCTCAAAAGCGGAAGCCAAAAATTGGAATGGAGTGGCGAAGCCTACGGCGGTGACTTTTTCACCACCGATGATGACCGTTACCCCCACAATCAAATTGAAGATCTCGATCCGTCAGGCATCCAATACTATCAATTAACGCTCAGTGGACCAACGCCGCTTCCCCAAACGACCTTCTTTATCAACGGAAGACGTTTTTTGAATGATGGCTATCTCTTCGGAGAACGTCGCTTTCTTCCCACCGATTCCAGTAACTTTGAAACCCGGGATTTCAATGCCGGTGGCGACGGCAATATCGTGCCGATGGCCACCCGCAGAGAATGGAGTGGTCAGATTAAATTGAGCAACAAGGCGATCCCGAAAATAGAATTGAATTATCAAGCGATTTTAAACAACATTGAAGCAACCCAATATGATCACGCCTTTCGTCTCAATCCGGAGGGGATTACCCAGCAAAA
>JAABYK010000697.1:0-258 GCA_011775825.1 Candidatus Zhuqueibacterota bacterium
ATGGGGAAACACCTCCTCTCCCTCCGGTTCCAGTCGCGCCATCCAAATTCCTTGAATGTTCCCGGTTTCCCCGAAATCAAACCCGGAATCCTTGTGGACACTAAAAACGAGCATTGGAAAGAACGGTTCTTACCGAATAACTCTCTGACGTTATTGGCACTAAGGGATTTGATGTCCCAAAAATAGCACTCGTGATGCAAATATGCAAGCCAAATTATGGCCCCGAGATTGGGGCTAATTTATGATTTTTTATGCCCT
>JAABYK010000697.1:276-551 GCA_011775825.1 Candidatus Zhuqueibacterota bacterium
TTTTTGTGCCCTAAATCGATTTCCGGGGAACCGTTTCATTTGAAAGTGATCCCCGCCCCGGGGAATGACACTCTCAGCAAGGTGCTGGACACCTCTCGGGATTTGCCGTCGTCCAGGAGGCTTACCGCCACCCCCCTCCCTTGATCGTAGTTTCCTTGAATTCAGGGACTTTCCCCACCTTAACGCGGGAATTATCAAACTGCCCCCGGACCAACCGGACGCTGACGTTCAGAATCTCGTCGGCTTCCTTATGACCGCCCTGGCCGCTGTTGAAG
>JAABYK010000697.1:620-837 GCA_011775825.1 Candidatus Zhuqueibacterota bacterium
AACACGGGGTCGAGATGAATTTCCATGTCGTATTTGTCTTTGATGGTTTTGTTTTTATCGAAAAGGCTGTGAGCCTCTCTTTTATCGGGCAGCCGCCAGTCGGCATATCCGGCAAACGCTTCCTGATTTTTTAGTTTCATGTATTTGACGGCCTGGGGATGGTTGATGAATTTTTTGAGTTCCAGGTAGGAATCGCCTTTCATCCACATCAATTGGG
>JAABYK010000697.1:920-1254 GCA_011775825.1 Candidatus Zhuqueibacterota bacterium
CGGGGGGAAAAGACAAAAAAAATGCCGGAAGGCTTACGCCTTCCGGCATTCAGAACCTCGAAAAACTTCTTAAGCTTTACCGGTACGCTTCAGGCTTCGCTCCGGTCACCCCAAAGACGCCCCGCTCGGTGCCTTCCGGCTGGCCGAGACCGGGTTCAATGTAAGTTTCCGGTTTCACGTGATCCAGATGATAGTTGCTCTGGTAGGTTTTCCCGGAACCGGCGTCGATCTTCCAGTCATGGCGGTCGAACCGCTGCCGCTGGCAGTTGACGGAGATGCGTCCCGGACCTTTGTTGGTGATCACCGAACGCGAAGCAATGGCGTTGGTTTCATA
>JAABYK010000697.1:1278-1676 GCA_011775825.1 Candidatus Zhuqueibacterota bacterium
AAAACTTTATCCCAAGCATAAGCGAAGGGGCCGATATCGAAGGAGATATCGGTTTCCTGAGTTTCGCTCAGGTTGTAGACCACCCAGGAAGCGTTTTCACAAACGGCTTTTCCTCCCGGTTCCACCTCAACGACGTTGGCGCTTGCCACGGAAACCAAGGCAAACAAAGCAAATACGGATAGAATGCTGGCAACCTTAACTCTCATGTGCTCCCCCTTTCAAAAGCGGATTATAAGGAGATAACTTACAACAACCCGTTTACTGAAATCCTTACCACCACCTCCCATCGGTGTTAAAGATTTTCCCTATTCAAATATTCAAAAGCGATTCTTTACCCTGAAGAATGCCTGATTTTCCCTTTGTAATGCGCTCACTATCCCAGGCTTTTTGAACCTTTA
>JAABYK010000502.1:0-273 GCA_011775825.1 Candidatus Zhuqueibacterota bacterium
CAGTTTTCTGCGACCCAAGCCGGAAGAAAAACCGCTGCCGCCCAATCTCAGTGAAGCGGAATTGAACCTTTTAAAACGTTTGTCCACCGAGCCAATTCACATCGATAAATTAGTCCTGGAATTACAGGAATCCCCGGCGGTCTTATTGTCCAGACTGTTGTCATTGGAATTAATGGGATTGGTCAAACAACTTTCCGGGAAGATGTTTATTCGGATTTAGGTTTTTTCTTTCCACTTAAAAATTACGCCAAACTTCTCAGTAACCTTCATACT
>JAABYK010000502.1:333-1275 GCA_011775825.1 Candidatus Zhuqueibacterota bacterium
TATGTGGTAATCCCCTATGTGGCTATTCTGTTTTTGTTGCTGTTCTTTTTTCGTTGCAACTTTGTTCGCCAAAAAATTTCGAGATTATGAAAAATGCCTCCAAGATCACCATTCCTGAATCATAAACTCCTTTTAAGAATAGCGCTGACTTGGTAAATTTGTCAATGCTTCTAAGGAAAAAAATACAGAAGTCAGCATGACTAAACCAATCGTCGAATGTGTGCCCAATTTTTCCGAAGGGCGCAATAAAGCAATCATCGACCGGATCGCTGCCGAAATTTCATCTGTTGAAGAGGTGCGCTTACTCTCGGTAGAAATGGGCGCCTCGGTGAACCGAACGGTGATGACCTTTCTCGGCTCCCCGGATCAGGTCAAAGAAGCGGCCTTTCACGCCATCAGGAAAGCGGCGGAACTGATCGACATGCGCAAACAGCGCGGACTTCATCCGAGAATTGGCGCTACCGATGTTTGCCCCCTGGTTCCCCTCCGTGGAATCGATATGGAAGAATGCGTGGCACTATCCAGAGAGCTGGGCAAGCGCGTGGGCGATGAATTACAAATCCCGGTGTATTTATATGAACGCTCGGCAATCCGCCCGGAGCGCCGCAACCTGGCCGATATTCGTAGCGGGAATTATGAGGAACTGGAGAAAAAACTACAAAACCCGGACTGGATGCCGGATTACGGGCCGACCGAATTCAATCCCCGAACCGGCGCCACGATTATCGGGGCGAGAAATATGCTGATCGCCTTCAACATCAATCTGAATACCAAGACCGTGCAATATGCGATGGACATCGCCTTTGAGCTGCGGGAAAAGGGTCGCAGCGTTCGCACCGGCAACACCAATCCGATTTACATGCGGGGAAAATTGGTCAAGTATCGCCCCAACTATTATCCCTGTGGCAATTGTGATTTCATCGGCAAAAGTTATGAAGACAT
>JAABYK010000323.1 GCA_011775825.1 Candidatus Zhuqueibacterota bacterium
GCTGGTGAAGGAACTGCAGAGCCTTGGACTGGCTGTTGAAGCGATCACCGAGACTGGTGATGTCATCAAATTTGGCAAGGACGAAGCGAAAACAAGGACGACAACCTCGGATACAGGTTTGCTTGGTCTGGGAGGATTTTAATAGAAGAATCCACTTGACGCTATATAACCAGAGTGGTAAAATCACAGACCGTCGCTTTTGTTGAGAAGGCGGGCATTACCCCCCGCCTGATTTCCAACAAAATATCACGATCGTAAGCGTGAGGCCATCAATGTGTAATTCGATGGCCTCACTTATTGGAAAGAAACAGAATTAAATAGAAATCATCATCTGGAGGCAAACGTGCCCACAATTAACCAATTGGTTCGTAAGGGCCGCAAGTCGAAAAAATCGAAGAGTAAATCACCAGCGCTGCAGTACACGTTCAATTCAATGAAGCAGCGTCGAAAACGCCAACCCAAAGGCGCTCCTCAAAAGCGAGGTGTGTGCACCGTTGTGCGTACCATGACACCGAAGAAGCCGAATTCGGCACTTCGGAAAATCGCCCGTGTGCGCCTGTCGAATGGTATCGAAGTGACAGCATATATCCCTGGTGAAGGACACAACCTGCAGGAACACTCTGTGGTCTTGGTCCGAGGTGGTCGTGTTAAAGACCTTCCGGGTGTTCGGTACCATATCGTCCGAGGTACATTGGACACCGGTGGTGTCGATGAGCGGAAGCAGGGTCGATCCAAATACGGATCGAAGAAGCGAGATTAATAAATTGATCGTTGGTATTTGCTAAGTAAATACCAGCGGTTTTTACGTGTAAAGATTGTATTATTTTGGAGAGTTTTGAATGCGCCGTAATAGAGCAGAAAAACGTGAAGTACCACCCGATGTAAGATACAACAACGTTGAAGTCCAGTCATTCATCAACCGAGTGATGAAGAATGGAAAGAAAAGCGTTGCTACAAATCTGGTCTACGATGCAATGGAAATGGCTGCTGAACGTTTAAATAAAGAACCGTTGGAAGTATTCCAACAGGCAGTACNNCGATGATGGAGGTCAAACCTCGCCGAGTGGGTGGTGCGACCTATCAGGTGCCGATGGAAGTAACATCAGACCGTCGATTTGCATTGGCAACCCGCTGGCTTATCCAGGGAGCGCGCTCTCGTGGCGGTCGCTCATTCGCCGAGAAGTTAGCTGGCGAATTCATGGATGCCTTTAACAATTCCGGTTCCGCAGTGCGAAGAAAAGAAGACACCCACAAGATGGCTGAATCGAACCGGGCGTTTTCGCATTACGGCAGGTAAAAACACGAGCGGACGATAGAGGATTACATGGTGAACGAGTTTCCGCTTGAGCGTTTCCGAAATATTGGGATCATTGCCCATA
>JAABYK010000271.1:0-199 GCA_011775825.1 Candidatus Zhuqueibacterota bacterium
ACGACATGGGGTTGAAAATCACACATCATTCCGACAATTTTCGATGGGATTTTGCCTATTTCTTCCAGGCTGAACCGGAGGGTCCACCCGCTGCTTTCGGAAGCGGCGGACCGGGGCGATACTCCTATGACATTATCCCGGGTGGGGAAGCTTCTCTCACAGAACGTAACCAGTTTAATGTACGAAGTGCTTACAAGTT
>JAABYK010000271.1:329-1461 GCA_011775825.1 Candidatus Zhuqueibacterota bacterium
ATCAGTACTGTTGTAATGGGGGCTTATGCGATTCCCTACGAGGTTTCAACCGAAGCCTGGATCGCCACATTGGGAATTTCCTACTCGTATGATGTGAATTGGGGACCCGTTACCAACCTGAATTTCTACAACGATTTCAGTTACATGGCGAACACCGTAGGCAGTGGTACAACAACAACTGCATCAGGCTCCATGCTGAACCTGGAAGATAACTTCCAGCCAACCATTCAAAACATTACCGGCGTTCTTGTAACGGCCGGACCCGTTTACACTTACTTTGATATTGCACAGGGTGTAAATCATCCCTGGCTGACCGACAGCTTTGGAATGGGTGTAGGCCCCGGATTTGAAGATCTCGATATGGGGGAAACAGAATTCAATGTCCGGTTCAACATCAACATCGGTTTTTACTTTTAGTAAAACATTCGATTCAAAATTTTTTTAACGAATCACTTTTTGATCCATGAGCAAATCTGAACAAGAGAAGAATCAATCATCAAAAAAATCCGGCTCAAACAAGTATTTCGATATTCACGGTCCCGTTTTTTGGCCCTCTGTAATTTTGATCACATCCTTGATCATCGGAACACTGATTGCCGGGGAATCCGCAGAACAGGCATTTAACTCTGCGCGGGTCTTCATTACCGACTCAGCCAACTGGCTGTTTGTAGCGGCTGTAAACATTTTTATTGGGTTTTCCCTGTACTTTGCTTTCAGTAAGTATGGAAAAATCCGACTTGGCGGACAGGATGCCGAACCAGAATTCAGTACCATGGCCTGGTTTGCAATGCTTTTTAGCGCAGGTATGGGAATCGGCTTGATGTTCTATTCCGTAGCCGAACCCATGTGGCATCTCATCAGTCCACCGCATGCCGAGGCCGGAACCACCGATGCCATCCGCGATGCCATGGGCATTACGTTTTTACACTGGGGATTACACGCCTGGGCCGTTTATGCAATTGTAGCCCTTGCACTCGCCTTTTTTGCTTTCAACCGAAAACTTCCTCTCTCCTTTCGGTCGGTTTTTTATCCGTTACTGGGCGACAGAATTAACGGCTGGATTGGGGATGTGATTGATGTTCTCGCCGTCTTGGCAACTCTTTTTGGCCTGGCCACATCACTGGGGCTCGGG
>JAABYK010000271.1:1564-1755 GCA_011775825.1 Candidatus Zhuqueibacterota bacterium
CGGGGTAACGGCAATTGCCACAATCTCTGTAGTTTTGGGAATTGACAAAGGCGTGAAAGTACTGAGTGAATTTAATATTCGAATCGCGGGACTTTTCCTGCTATTCATTCTTGTTGTGGGGCCTACCCTGTACATTCTTAGCTCATTCATGCAGAACATTGGTCATTATCTCCAGAATTTTGCCGGCTTCG
>JAABYK010000053.1:0-284 GCA_011775825.1 Candidatus Zhuqueibacterota bacterium
GTTCCGCAATTCGACTTGAGATGACTAAACAAGACCGGTTTAATCTGTCCCAACACTACCTCGAACATGGCTATAAGGAATTGACCATTCCACCCGGTCCGGGCGGTGAGTTTCTGCTGGAAAAGCATGCCTTGCATATTTGGCCGCGTGGCACCTATATGCTGATTGCCCTGCCAAATCTCGATGGCAGCTTCACCTGTACCCTGTTTTTTCCTTTTGAAGGCGAATTTAGCTTTGAAACTCTGAATGCCAAGGAGAAGGTACTTAGTTTCTTCAAAACGCAG
>JAABYK010000053.1:352-602 GCA_011775825.1 Candidatus Zhuqueibacterota bacterium
CTGTTGAAGACAAAGCGCTCTTGCTTGGCGACGCAGCCCACGCTATCGTGCCGTTTTTCGGTCAGGGGATGAATTGCGCGTTTGAAGATTGCACCTACTTAAACCAATGCATCGAGAAGTACGGCACAGATTGGCAGAAGATTTTCCCGGAATACCAAAGCCTCCGAAAGGCGAATACGGATGCCATCGCGGACATGGCGCTGGAAAATTTTATCGAAATGCGCGACCGCGTGGCCGACGCCCAATTTCT
>JAABYK010000053.1:637-1377 GCA_011775825.1 Candidatus Zhuqueibacterota bacterium
GGAAGAAAAATACCCGGACAGATTCATCCCCAGATACTCCATGGTGTCGTTCCATCGCATTCCGTATTCTGCGGCTTACGCCCGGGGAGAAATTCAGGAGCAAATCCTCGACGAATTGTGTCAGTCTATCCAGAGCGTTGACGAACTGGACTGGCAAAAAGCCGAGGCGCTTATTCATCAACGATTATCAAAAATCGAATAATTGACACCCAAGCGCGCCTGGAAATAAATGTTCAGGCTGAAAGGTGAAGTCGGCTCAAAGCCGACTGGCGTTGTAGTCTGTTTCAACAGACTTCAGCTTTGAGCATGGAATTTCAATTCCATGCTCTATTTTTCTGTCTTTCATTTTTTTGTCACAACGGCAATTTAAGATTTCAAATATTTTGGGCTAGTCTTAGATTTCATTCTGAACGGAAACTCACGTCGTGCTGCAAGTAATTTTCGACATGCCCGGTGATCAATNNCAATCTTAATCTACCCGCTCGGTCGACAATCATTAAGGTCGGATAGTATTCGATGCTTAACTTTGTCGACAAAGTGGCATCCGCGTCATAAGCTACCGGAAACGAGTAGCCATTGCGCGCCACAAAGTCCCGCACGTGGTCGAATGAATCCCCGTCCTGACCGGTGTTTACGGCCAGGAATGCCACGCTTTGATTATTTTTATATTTGTCGAAGACTCTTTGAAACTCCGGCAAAGCATTCCGGCATGATCCGCACCAGGTCGCCCAAAATTCCAG
>JAABYK010000144.1:0-194 GCA_011775825.1 Candidatus Zhuqueibacterota bacterium
GTAACTAAGACAGGGAACCAGAACCTATATCTGCAAACTGCGGACAGGGACTCGCTGATTGTTTCCATAGACCGAGACGGACACACCCTGATAAATTTTATCCCATTCTCCCGGTTCACGATCTTAGACACGACCGCAGCCGTCGGTCACGATTTTAGAGATGCCCTGGTGCTACTCGTAAACTCAGCGCCCCG
>JAABYK010000144.1:274-712 GCA_011775825.1 Candidatus Zhuqueibacterota bacterium
CGCTGTCCTGGCTAATCCTCTTCGAGAAACGCTTTCGGCCAACGAGAAAGCGCTATTGGATAACCTTGATCGCGATAGTCGGCACTTATTTGATGATCGCCTATGTGCTGCTGATTTTCGGTTATTACGTCTCGGTAGTCATACCGCTGGTGACGTGCTGCGGAATCTATTCACTGGTTCGCGGACCCTTTCTGCGCCAGGAGTTGGAACGGACTCGTTCCAAGCGGACAAAAAGGGGCCTCATCTTCGTGGCCTATTCGCGCAAAGACGAGGAATTCGTACTCGAACTCGCCGACCGTCTTCAAAAACGTAAGCTCAATGTCTGGGTAGACCAGCTCCGTCTTCCCGGCGGCGTGGACTGGGAGCAACAAACCCGCAAAGCGCTGGAGCGCTGCGAAAAGTTTCTCATTATTCTCTCACCAGCGTCGGTAAAATCCG
>JAABYK010000144.1:781-1121 GCA_011775825.1 Candidatus Zhuqueibacterota bacterium
GCGAACCGCGCTCGATGACAAAAAGCCCGTGGTGCCGGTGCTCTTCAAGTCAAGCGAAATCCCTCCCCGCTTAAAACTCATCCAGCACATCGATTTTACAGCAAGCCCTCTTGACGATGATGGCAAGGTTTCCGAAATTGTGGCCGCTCTTAAGGCCGCAAAGTCGAATTCTTGAATAACGTCTTATCCAGCCACACTTGTTCACCTCAAAACCGTCTACTGAAATTTAACCCTTGACATAAAACAAAATTTTTTTAAATTATGGAAACGTTAAATACGTAATTAGTTTCCAAAAGGAAGAATAGAAAATAGTGTCAACGACGCTTGAATCCAATACCCG
>JAABYK010000695.1:0-223 GCA_011775825.1 Candidatus Zhuqueibacterota bacterium
CGAGGCCAAATATGATAATGAAAAGAAAATCGACAAGATTACTGTGCCGCTGCTCCTCATACACGGAACCCGGGATTCAATCGTACCGCCTGGCATGGGCAAAAAACTCCACGCCCTGGCTCCGGAACCGAAAGAGCTTCACCTGATCGAGGGTGCCGATCACAACGACGGCTTTTATTTCAATGAAGCGGAGTACTGGCGGGCCTGGACCAACTTCCTGGAG
>JAABYK010000695.1:323-719 GCA_011775825.1 Candidatus Zhuqueibacterota bacterium
AGACGAGTTCGATATTTTCATCGTTCCGACCGTCGATGACAAGCTCGACAGCTGGTTAAAGACAACGCCATATATGCAACCGACGATTTATATGGTGGAAAATATCTACCCCAACCAACCTTTTGCCCTGCGCTTGCTCTTTAAAGGCTTTAGCCTTTCGAAATCAAAGAATGCCTTTATCACGTACGACGTGCAGATTTTCGATCCCCAAGGAAAACCAACGGAGGATAAGGGCGAAAACCTGCTCGCTTATAACGGGCCGGTCAAATCGAACAACTACATCGTCATCAACCAGCAGTTTCTGAGAATCTATTTCGATGAAACCTATCCTCCGGGCGACTACGAGATTCTGGTCACCGCAACGGACCAGTCCAGCAAGAAAACTTACAGCAAAAG
>JAABYK010000695.1:865-1059 GCA_011775825.1 Candidatus Zhuqueibacterota bacterium
TTCTGGTGAATTTCGCCGCGCAGCTCCTGGAAGAAAACCCCTGGATCTGGAACCATTTGTACAGGCATGCCGGGGATAGCTCCGAAGATAGGGAAACGATCATTACGCTGATGGCGTTAAGCAAGCGTCAGGATGCAGCATTCAGCCGATCATTTACCCCGGAAGAAAAAGCCTGGTACGGCAAAGTCCATCAA
>JAABYK010000198.1:0-811 GCA_011775825.1 Candidatus Zhuqueibacterota bacterium
ATTTTCTGTCACCTGTCGCACACCAGGTACGAGAAGACATCCAAAGTGGCCAAAACTTGCAGTCACTCGAGATTCGGTTACGAAACACCCACCGGTTTGAGGCCATCGTCGGTCACGACCCCAAAATAGTCGAGATCCTGAAACTCGTTTCTCAAATCGCGAATACGGAAGCAACCGTCCTGATACAAGGCGAAAGCGGCACGGGAAAAGAGCTGATCGCGCGAGCGTTGCACAGCAATGGCCGTCGCAAATGCCAACCCTTTATTCCGATCAATTGCGGTGCGCTTCCAGAGAATTTATTGGAGTCTGAACTTTTCGGCCATGTTCGAGGTGCATTTACCGGGGCCATCAAGAATAAACGGGGATGGTTCGCCTGCGCCGATGGCGGCACCATTTTCCTCGATGAAGTTCACGAGATGAGTCCGGGTTTACAGGTGAAGCTTTTGCGGGTGCTGCAAACCGGTCAATACAGCCCGGTGGGCAGCACTGAGATTAGCACGTGCGACATGCGAGTCATTGCCGCCACAACGAAGAATCTAACCCGAATGATTCGAGAAGATCAATTTCGGGGTGAATTATATTACCGACTAAACGTCATCGACATCAAACTTCCCCCCTTACGAGACCGCAAATGTGACATCGCGCTTCTAATTCAACACTTCCTGAAATTCTTTCACACCAAATATGGCAAAGAAAACTTACGCATCTCGCGGGACGCCGAATCATTGCTTTTATCCTATACCTATCCCGGCAACGTGCGGGAATTGGAAAACATCATTGAACGAGCGGTGGTTCTTGCGGAAGGCCGTGT
>JAABYK010000198.1:842-1158 GCA_011775825.1 Candidatus Zhuqueibacterota bacterium
CAAACGACACGTGGTAGAAAGATTTGAACGAGAGTATATTATCGATTGCCTGAAAGCCACAAAAGGCAACATCAGTCGCGCTGCAAGAACGGCCGGGATGCACTTCACCAATTTTTACAAGAAGATGCGAAAATATGAAATCAACCCGTTTCTCTACAAAAAATTATAGCAATTTTGCAATAATTATGACAGGATTACTATGATTTTCTCTATGCACAGACACTGAATCAAACTCAATTAAGCTAACACAAACATTTAAAAATCAGCTCTTTAGGTCACAGCCTGAAGGGCTTTTTTTATTATTGCTACCATGGCA
>JAABYK010000472.1 GCA_011775825.1 Candidatus Zhuqueibacterota bacterium
AATTAGTAAATGAAAAAGCGCGAATTTCAAATTACGGACAAACAAGATCAAGAACTACAACACGCCTTTGAGACGACCAAAGATGGGGCAACCCGCACGCGCATCCAAGCGGTTCGGATGTATGGTTTACAATATGCAGTGGAAGAAATCATCCGACTGACCGCTTGCTCGTGGAGTAGTTTGATGAACTGGTGTCGTCACTATCGTGAGCAAGGGATTGAAGGCTTAAGCGATCATCGCTTGGGTGGCAATCGGGCCAAACTGAAACCGCANNGAGATGTCTTGGGTTTACAGACCCATACAATATCGGGAGAACATTGGACCATTGAAGACCTGGCGCGGATCGTGAGGCAGTGGTACGGCGTGAGTTGGGACAGTCGGACTTCGTATCAGAGCTTATTTGCTCGGTGTGGGTTTAGCTATCAGCGTAGCGAGAAAGTCTACAAATCACGACGCGAGCGTGATGTTCTTGACTTTGAGGCCCAAGTTGAAAAAAACTGATGGATGTGGCCCAAGATGCGCCAGACACCGTGATTTTGAGTGAAGATGAAGCCTGGATGTATTTGCAAGCAACAAGCAGGAGTGTTTGGGCCGTGCGTGGACAAACACCCATCCCCATCATCCGTGTGGATGCCGGGCGCAGTAAAATGGGTTTCTATGGGACTTTGAATCTGCATAGTGGACAAGAGATTGTCACGCGCTCAGAGCGTTTCAATGCCGAGATGAGTGCCCAGCATCTGCAAGAGATATTGGATGCCATACCCCATCGCCCCATCTTGTTGTTTTGGGATCGCGCCCCCTGGCATCGGGGTGAACCCATTCGCCGAATTTTAGCGGATAATCCGCGTTTGGAGATTATCGAGTATCCGGTGGCAGCCCCTGATTTGAATCCGCAAGAGCAAGTGTGGAAACAGACCCGACGGGCAGTCAGTCACAATCACCTCACACCCAAGTTACCTCAACTGGTGGACGATTTTGAGCAACACTTACGGTCTCACGCTTTTAATAGCAATTTTCTCGAACGTTATGGTTATCATCTTGCTTATTCAATCTCTAA
>JAABYK010000533.1 GCA_011775825.1 Candidatus Zhuqueibacterota bacterium
TTGGTCTTTCTTTCCTAAAACGTTCGAAAAACAGGTCTTCAATGAAATCTGGCAGTGAAGCTTTCCAAGGTTGTTGCTTATGATTGGCAAGGCTTCCAAATTTTTTAGGATTCAATCCTAGATCACGAGCCATTTGAATATGCATATCGGTAAGGTTGTACTGTCTCTTAGCCTTTTCCCACTCCTCTATATTCTTTATTATCGCCATGGCTCAATAGCTTTCCTGAATTATAACCCTTGGCTCAGCAGTGCGGTTTTTGACCCACTGAGCTTTCAATTTGCTCCAAAGTATCCTACGATCCACACAAGTAGATTCTTGCAGCCATTGCTGCAGCCGTCTTTATACTTAAAATTCAATCACTTGATCGCTACCCCTAAGTTTGGCCAACCTTGCTTTAGCATCAATCAATTCCGGCAGATCTTCGTCAGCATTTTTCCATACCTTGAGAAAATGTTCATAACGCGCAATTGCCTTTGTTGTCAGTCCTTTTCGCTCGTATAATTTGGCTAGGCGGTAGTGGAAGGGGGCGGGAATGAGGCGCCGGTCATTGCTCTTCGGATCTATTATCGTGAGCCGTTCGTATTCCGCAATCGCGGCATCAATATTTCCCTGCTGTTGAAAAGCCCGCGCAGCGATATCGTCTCTAAAGGGAAGGTTATAGACAAATGCTTGAGGTATACCTAGCGACAATTTCATATACTTTATTTCCCGGCGTACAGCAATCGCTTTCTCCAGCGAACCTTCTGCCATCAGAATCTCGGCACGAAGCAAATCATAATGGAATTTGGGTTGCTCATTTTGCTCACGTTCTGCCTGCGGCAAAACTGCTTTAATCACTTCGAGATGGTATTTGGCTGAATCGATCTGCCCCAGCTTAACATTCACTAAACCAAGGTAGAAACTGTGGTACGATTTATGATAAGTTTCTCCCTTTGGGTCCACTTCCATACGATAGTCAATCGACTTTTTAATGGCGATCCGACCCGCATCGAATTCGCCAAGATCATAATAAATCCATCCTTTTAATTCCTCGAATACGGCTTTCCAACCTGGGCGTTCCAGAGAATCGGCCAATTGAGAAGCGCGTTGCAAATCCTTTAGGGCCTCATTGACACAACCTTCAAAGTATTGGTAGAATCCTCTCAAGTAATAATCAATATATGCGTTGAAACGTTTTCCGAATTTCTCGTCAGCAGCAAAAGTCTCAGCAATCTCAGCATAATTTTCTTTCAGAGCATGACAGTAGCTAAGTCGCCAAGACACATTAGGAAAATTGGGTTTAATGGCCAGCACTTCTTCGAAATTCGCGATAGCGGCATCCACATTTCCCATGAGTAAATAGACTTCTGCCATCGAGTCAAACGGATTGGCATCTCCTGGCGAAAGCGAAGCATATCGTTTCAAACTTTCAATGCCTTTGCCGAAGTCACCCATGCTCGCGTATGTATATCCGAGTTGGTTATAAACATCTGTAAAGTTTGGATCGAGATCGAGGACTTTGTTGAATTCATCTATTGCCTTTTCGTACTGTCCTTTATTTCTATACCGTCTGGCCAGGGCATGGCGCATACGTTTTTCTTTTGGATATTTCTGTACGACTTGTTGCAGAATGGAATCTGCCTTTTCCGGATTTCGTTCAATTGTACGAGCATAATAGCTCTCTATGAAAAGTCTTTCTTTTTCCGGTGTACCCCCCGAATATGCCATGGCTTTTTCGTAGGCCTGAATAGCCAGGCGCCTGTCGAAGTTGCTATAGAGCCTGGCAAGATAGAGGTGTGCGGTTGCAAAAGTAGAGTCAAGCTCAACAGCTCTCTTGAACAATCGTGTGGCATCAGCATAGTAATATTTTTCAAAATACTCTCTTCCCCGAAGAAAATAATTGTAGGCTTGCATCGAAGCGGTCGTCACTTCTGCAATCGGCCGTTGAGTGATTTTTATACGGGTTTCTGCCAGGCCAACACCTTTTGAGATTTCCGTGCTTAACTCGTCAACTTGATTTAACAGAATGCTTTCTTCCCCACTGCCATTTGCCGTCGCGCCTTTGAGAAGTCTTTTGCTGGAAATATCTAATATTCTCACTTCGGTCGTGAAAGCATTCCCGGCTTTGGTGAAACTACCGACGACGATGGTATTGATGCCGTCCATCCGGCACAACTCGTAACCCAAATCTTTATCGATAACCTCCACATATTCCTTACCGGTTTGCTTGAGCAGATCGCGTAGACGCTCCCAGGTTGCCACTTGCAGGTTCGGGGACTGCTCCAGGCTGGT
>JAABYK010000494.1:0-164 GCA_011775825.1 Candidatus Zhuqueibacterota bacterium
CGAGACCCAGCAATCATTCTCAAGCGCACTTGAACAAAAAGAACAAGACATCGTGCGCCTCAAGGACGAGCTCGGCGGCATCGGACAGGAAGTCGGCAGCATCTCGGGCACCGTCACCACGCTTGAAAAGCTCTCAAAAACCGACCCGGAGCTTTTACAGAAAT
>JAABYK010000494.1:248-1096 GCA_011775825.1 Candidatus Zhuqueibacterota bacterium
GCAGGTGTGGCCGTATCTGCAAAAGATGCTCGACCGGGCAAAACAAAACGGCATTGAAATTTATGTGTATTCCGGATACCGCCCGTTTGAGGAACAAGCTGCACTCAAAGGACAATACGCCGTCACTTACGGCGAAGGTACGGCCAATCAGTTCTCCGCCGACCAGGGGTATTCCGAGCACCAGCTCGGAACGACCGTTGATCTCATTACCCCCGGCATCGGCGGCACACTGCAGGGGTTCGACGGGACCGAAGCATATGCGTGGCTCAAGGATAACGCGCATCGGTACGGCTTCACGCTTTCTTACCCCAAAGAGAACGGGTACTACATTTTCGAACCATGGCATTGGCGCTTTGTCGGTATCGGACTTGCCGCCGATCTTTACAACTCCGGCCGTAATTTTTACGACCTTGAGCAACGCGAGATCGACGAGTACCTGGTGGACATCTTCGAGTGAATCGGCTCAAAACCGACTGAGCCGGTTTTGAGCCGATTCACGACTTTCACGACTTCCCCATGCGATCTCCAAAATTCCATGCTATACTAAAAAAGTCTTTTAGCAGCAGATAGCGGTATTTTTATGCAAAACGAGCAACGTGTCGCACCAGAGGCGCCGGAACAAAAAGCAGGCGCGCGCCGTACAGGCACAGAGCAACAGCAAGATGGCGCGCACAACACGGCAATGGCGATCATCGCCTACATTATCTTTTTTGTCCCCCTTCTGACCGATGCAAGAGATGACCCGTTCGTGAAATATCATGTAAAGCAGGGATTGGTACTCTTTCTCTCCTGGGTTGTCGTATCGTTTGTCGTTTCCATGATCTCCTTCTTGTATGTAATCGCATGGA
>JAABYK010000494.1:1145-1486 GCA_011775825.1 Candidatus Zhuqueibacterota bacterium
TCGCCGAGCACTTCAAGTTCTAAACAGCGCGACCAGGGTCCTGAAGTGAAAATTTGACTTTTTCACACTTGATGTTATACTCGTATTATCAAATCTTTACTTGAAGAGGACTAGGTCGGGTACATCTTCGGTAGTGGGTTTGAGATGTTTATCGGATTTAGTTCTGTGGACAATGAATAAAGGAACGATTGTACGTCTTATGGATAAGGGCTACGGGTTCATCAAGCGCGAGGGCGAGGATAAAGATCTCTTCTTTCACGCAAATGAGCTCCAAGGCGCCGACTTCAACAACCTTCGCGAGGGGGACAATGTCACCTTTGAGGTCGCCAACGGCGAAAAGG
>JAABYK010000494.1:1499-2069 GCA_011775825.1 Candidatus Zhuqueibacterota bacterium
GAATGCCGTAAACGTAGCACGCGCTTAAAGCGCGATTGCAGAAAAACACCCCGTCGAACGGCGGGGTGTTTTTCATTTGTGCCTCTTTGTTTTTGTGCGGGCTTTCCTCTTGTTTTTTGCCGGCACAAGGGATGCGTTACTCCCGACAGCGCAGTGGTTGCATCTGCATCCGCGTGGTTTGATGAATTCGTCCACGTATTCCTTCCCGTAATCATACCCGAGTTCTTCGCCGGGTTCGATGGCACGTTTTGCATAGATATAGATCCTGCCCCGCTTGACCTCAACCTCACAGTTCGGCCTGCACGAGTGGTTGATATACCGCGCTAGGTTTTTCCACGTACTGCCGTCCACCGTCCTGCGCGAGCTTATGTCGAATAGGTACTTCCCCCCACGCCGGTCGGCCTCTTCGTTTGAAAGAATTTTACCGAAGTACTCTATAACGAATGAGTTCTTGGGGATGGGTTCGTTCGCATAGAGCCCGAGGCCGGCGCGGGAACGCTTCACCGAAAGAGCAAAAGGACTTGTTGAGATATGTTGTGTCATAGAAATGTAATGTAAACGATCTGTTTG
>JAABYK010000494.1:2116-2818 GCA_011775825.1 Candidatus Zhuqueibacterota bacterium
ACTACCCGCAGGCAGGTGGACATCTCGTTGGCTTTTTATATCCTTTACCCGGAAGCGTATGATTGGGGATATGGGGATATGATTGAATGTGTGATTGGAAGAGTATGAGGGTATGATTGGAGGCGCATGACTCAAATTCGAATCCATCCCGGCTGTGTTATACTTCAGAAGTATAATATAGCGTATTGGATGGCAGATGGCAGGCGTTGTATTTTAATTTTTTAAACTTGAAAACGATGGTCTTGACAAATTCTGAATGANNTATTTTTCGGGCAGTTTTGGGCGTTCTCATCAGCCTCCGGAGCGTGGGGCGGAGAGCTATACACTCTCTGTCGCATCACACCGCAGGAACGCGAGGTCCTCTGGCTCGCCCGCGCGGTGTTTTCCGAGACAAAGGACCCTGCTGAGATGGAGCTTATTGGATGGGTGCTGCGCAATCGCGTGAAGACGCAGTATTTGGGCGACACAACGTACGAGGCGGTCGCGCGACGAAAGCATCAGTTCTCGGGCCTAAACCCCTACGACAAGCAATACCACACCAATGTCACCATGAGCTATCACGACCGGAACACCGCATGGCAAAACGCGCTTAAGGTCGCCAGTGAGGTGTATGCGGCGCCGGAAGCCGATCGCCCGTTCCCGGGAGACGTGAAGCATTTTTATTCTCCGCAGAGCGTAGCACGCGTTCCGGACTGGGCGCGT
>JAABYK010000476.1:0-814 GCA_011775825.1 Candidatus Zhuqueibacterota bacterium
ATTGGGGACTTGCTACAACCTCATGATTTCATAAGGCTAAATTGCTTAGCCATCGTGTCATTCCCGAACGAGGTAATCGGGAATCCAAACTTGAAACTCGAAACTTAAAACTTGCAACTTGCCTACTTGCTACTTGCTACTTCCTTCCTGTAACTTGAACAAGGTAATCAAAATGACCGAAAAAGATCCACTGAAAGATCTGATCGTGTATTTACCTGATGTATAAATGAGCATACGTAACAGCTATCTTTTTCTGCGAATAACACCNNCGCAGAAATGGAACCTTCTCCAGAATTAAGCACACAACCCATGAGACCGGGACCAGAGGCCGAGCAATTGGTGGTGCGAGGGTCACTTTTCGGAGGCGAATCTGGCATTCCGCAAATAATGAATGTATTTGCTCAGCCGTGACACCACGCACATTGGGATTTTTTGGATTATTATAACGAAAATCATACCACAGGATAAACCCATCCGGCTTCAAAACCCTTAGCATTTCCTGCGCTATGCGTTCTTGTAAAGTCTTATTGAGAATCGAAGTAAACACCGTTGATTGCAAAACTAAATCAAAATGATTTTCAGGCCATGGAAGATCCGCGGCGTTACCCACGCGCAGATCAGCGCCAGCAAGTTTGTCTGATGCTTTAGCAACACTCTGTTTCGAAAGGTCAAGACCGGATAAGCGATTGGCTTGAGCACCGAGGTAAAGAAAATCTAACAACCATGGGCGGCTGCCGCATCCTATCTCCAGAATGCTTGATTTCTCCAAGTTGGTAACACCTTCTGAAATTAAGACTTTTGCCAATTCCCGCAT
>JAABYK010000476.1:871-1167 GCA_011775825.1 Candidatus Zhuqueibacterota bacterium
AATAGAAATCCCCTGTTATGGTTCTTTGTCGCCGGTCGAATTCTGCATTGATTCGGCGAACCTCTTGTAAAAACATCTCAGGCTGTTCTGAAACCTGTTTAGTTAAAGACATCCTCTTTACTTTATGAGCTTGAGAAGAGTCGATTCCAATTGCTTCGCAATTTGCTTTCGTGACAGGTGATGCTCTACATAAACACGCCCGTTTTTGCCCAGCCTCTTGGACTCGTCAGGACGGTTTTGTAAATCCAGGATGGCGTTGGCCAGCTCACGCGGTGCCTCTGGCGTAACACACAGCC
>JAABYK010000033.1:0-940 GCA_011775825.1 Candidatus Zhuqueibacterota bacterium
CCAACATAGGTCCACATGTCGTTAAAAGCATCTTGAATGCGCCTGTGACTTTCTTCGGTACCGTCGCCGAGTCGTAATACCCATTCCCGGCTGTGACGCAGGTGATACTTTACCTCCTTAAAATGTTTTTCAACCATACCTCGGATTTGCTCATCCTCAACATCCGACAATAACTGGTATAAATAGTAGCTGTACGATGCGAACAGAAACTGTCGGGCAATGGTAAATCCGAAATCCCCTTTTGGCAGCTCAACCAGCTTCAAGTTCTTATATTCAGGGTCATTGCGGAAATAAACCAGATCGTCACGATGGCGACCTTCTCCTTCAATTTCAACAGCGTATTCGTACAGATTAGCTGCGTGGCCGATATAATCCAAGGCAATATTAGCAAGTGCAATATCCTCTTCGAGGATCGGACCATGTCCGCACCATTCCGAGAGGCGATGGCCTAAAATAAGGCGGTCATCAGCCAGACGGACAAGGTATTCAAAAAGTGCTTCCTGCTTTGTCAATTCTTTAGATTTCGTGGTTGTACTCATGATCGTCGCTTTGAAACTCGGNNTCGTCGCTTTGAAACTCGGGGTACACTGTAAAATTGAGGATGCCGATAGGGCTTATCATCAGCCGGATCAAAAAATGGTCCTTCATCTTCTCCTTTTGATGCCACTATCTGGTCGCTGGGTACTACCCAGATGTTGACCGCTTCCTTGCGGCGCGTATAGACATCGCGTGCATTCTCAAGTGCTTTTTCTGCATCCGGGGCATGTAAGCTGCCGGCATGTTCATGAGGTTTGCCATCTCTGGGCTGAGTAAAGACTTCCCAAAGCGGCCATTGCGTATCTTCTGAATTATTTTCGTTCTCTTTGCTCATAAAACTTTATTGTTTGTAATTGTAAGGTGGTATTGAAGTATGACCTTACGGAGTTACGAAGCTTTTTCT
>JAABYK010000033.1:963-1326 GCA_011775825.1 Candidatus Zhuqueibacterota bacterium
TCCAAATTCCCAGTGGCCTGTTTCTTCGTTGTATTCCAGGTCATCATCAGGAATTTCGAGTCCGACTTCATGAGCCTCAGCAACATGGCGATCAACAAAACTTTGACGGAGTTCATCGTTGGTTTTCGACTTCACACCCCATTTGATAAGTTCAGCACTGTTGGGAGAATCCTCATCGTGTGGACCAAACATCATGAGCGTTGGCCACCACCAGCGATTAACAGCATCCTGAATCATATCCTGTTGCTCAGGAGTACCATCGGCCATCTTTGCGACCATTTCATAGCCTTGTTTTTTGTGAAAACTCTCTTCTTTACAAATGCGCACCATAGCCCGGGAATAGGGGCCGTAAGAACTGCGTGC
>JAABYK010000170.1 GCA_011775825.1 Candidatus Zhuqueibacterota bacterium
AAGGCGGCATGGGCGCTGTCTATATCGCCCCTGCATGCTTCTCAGAGCGTTTAATTTTATCACAGTACCCAATTTCCCTTGTTTTTAGATTATAAAAATATAAATATTTGGTTATTATGAAGACAGCTATGGGACTACATGTTAGGCCACATTGGTCGAATACAGAAAAATCAATTGTGAAGGAGACGAGATGATCGCTCGTGTGTGGCATGGGGTCGTTCCGGTAGAGAAAGCTGAGGGGTATGGCAAGTATCTTCAAGACTCCGATCTTGGTGTGCGTGACTACCAAAGAGTGCCGGGAAATCGTGGAGTTTCCCTCCTTCGACGCACTGAAGGCGATCGAGTTCATTTTCTCCTCATCTCGCTCTGGGACTCACGCGAGGCCATTAAGAAATACGCGGGCCCGGACATTGAGAAAGCACAATACTTTCCGTACGATCGAGAGTGTCTTGTGGACCCCGAACCCAACGTCCAGCACTATGAGGTTTTGGTGGCAAGCGGAGCTGGTGAAACCTAATCACCCTCTGCAGCTGGAGAATTCAACGGTCGACGGGGCAGCCCAACCCCGTAGTGGCGGCGAACGTCCCTACTAACTATATTTCTTCGTCTATGTCAGATTAAAAAGTCTCTCGAAATTCCTCAAACGCACTTTTCAGATCGCAGGCCAGTTCGTTTTGCTCATTCCGATAGAAACTGCAGTTGGATTCCAGTTTTTTCCTTAGGTTTGCCCTGCCGCGATGCAACCTTATTTTAACACTATCAAGGCTGATTTGAAGTATGCCGGCAATTTCCTGGTTTTTCAAACCTTCCAACTCACTGAGAATCACCACGGTCTTGTAGTTCCCAGGCAGATTCTCAATAAAATCCCGAATACATTGATTCATTTCATTTTGAATGACCCGTTGCTCGACCGATTGCTCCTTTTCACCTGTCCAGGCATCTCCGTTCTCGATGGCTGTTTCACTCTCTTCAGCCGTTTCCATTACTCGTCTTTTTCGAACTGTTCGTTTATATGAGGAGCTGCGCAGTATATCCATTGCAACAT
>JAABYK010000471.1:0-157 GCA_011775825.1 Candidatus Zhuqueibacterota bacterium
GTTGTAGCGTTGAAAGTTTTAGGTGACCGATGTCGTTTCTCGAGGCGTGCCTTGAGATTTTTGTCCACAATTTCGTACATGAAAGTTGACTTTCCTGAACCAGAAACACCAGTAACACAGATAAGTCTACCGAGTGGAATATCAACATTAAGATTCT
>JAABYK010000471.1:303-446 GCA_011775825.1 Candidatus Zhuqueibacterota bacterium
CCAATATCAACTATGTAATCTGCTGCAAAAATAGTGTCTTCGTCATGCTCAACTACAATAATGGTATTACCAAGATCGCGAAGTCCTTCGAGCGTTTTAATGAGCTTGTCATTATCGCGTTGGTGCAAGCCGATCGTCGGCTC
>JAABYK010000471.1:601-864 GCA_011775825.1 Candidatus Zhuqueibacterota bacterium
CAATTCCCACATCCAGCATGAAATCGAGTCGTTCGATAATCTCTCGTAGCGCAGGCCAGGCAATTTCTTGTTGTTTTTTAGACAATTTCAATTTGCTAACAAATTGAGCCGCCTCTTTCACCGTCATTGCCGTGAAATCAACAATGTTTAGGCCGAGATGTTCCTTTCCGTCACCTCCTAGGTACACGCGAAGCGCTTCAGGTCGCAAACGAGCACCATTACAAGCAGGACACTCATCACTCTGGAAAATACCGACCACTCCG
>JAABYK010000471.1:945-1119 GCA_011775825.1 Candidatus Zhuqueibacterota bacterium
TACGGTGAATTAAAAGAGAAAAGTCGTGGTTCCACCTCAGGGAACGAAGAGCCGTCGACTGGACAAATGAATTTCGCTGAAAGCGTGCGTTCCGATCCGTCGGGACTTTCGATTTTTACAAGGCCACCGGTCTCACCAAGCGCGAGTTCTACTGCTTCTGAAAGTCGTTCCCGT
>JAABYK010000404.1:0-906 GCA_011775825.1 Candidatus Zhuqueibacterota bacterium
AACGAGCCAGCTTTGTACCGGATGCCCACGACCCTGGCACGGAACCGACCGGCGGTGTGCTGACCAATGACATCATCTATTCGAATTCAAATTTCATCAGCAGCACCAGTGCCCGTCTCGAATACCACGAAGGAGAGGGCGGCAGTTACTTCAAGGAATCGATGTTTTCAGACGGCAGCACGAGTCGCGAGGAAGCCACATTCAACGAAGACGGGACCGGCACGTTCTCGGAATTGCGCCGGGACGGCACCCAAATCGAAGGTGAGTTCGACACGGGCCAGCAGGATGGTCAGGGCAGCTTCTCACTCACGACGACGTTCCCGGCCGGACACGACCCGGTATCGATCTCGGAATCCGGCGAATTTACCATCGATGGTTCTGATTCCACGGTCCAGGGTTCCTTCGACAGAGAGGTCACCTTTCAGGATGGCAGCAAAGAAAACGAAAGTGTGACCGTCGATCAGACGCGAGTGGGCGATGTGTTAACAACGACTTTAAACGTGGAGAAGTCGGACGGCAGCGGGGGCTTCATCACCATTGTGGAAACAGACGATGTCGATAAGGTTTCCGGAGAATGGACCAACGCGGACGAGACGTTTGTGGTCTTTTCGGCTGAATCGTATACGGATAACAGTGCCCATCTGGAATTTGATGTCTACGAATCCGAAGTGGCGTTTGAAAATGGCGCAGAGCCCATTGCCAGCGGTGTGTTCGATTTCTATCCCGATGGGTCTGGACGCGGGACGGTGACCGATGGCGAGCAAACCTACGATGTCACCATCCATCCCGACGGCTCCAAAACCATCGAACCGCGATCGTAACATTCTTCTTTCAGATTAAAGAATTATGAACTGGATGTCCTACCATTTTCAGGGCATCCAGTTTTTTATTTATTTAGGAAGCGGT
>JAABYK010000404.1:1030-1181 GCA_011775825.1 Candidatus Zhuqueibacterota bacterium
TCAAGTTTTCGTCAAACAACCCACGTCGTTTTTGCTTGATTAAGGCGTTAAAAATCGATAACATTCGTTGATTGAAGAAACCATCTCTTGAATTGTCAAAATCGGAACGTCTATGAGCGAACTTTTGGAAACGACGATCACAGTCAATGGC
>JAABYK010000518.1:0-601 GCA_011775825.1 Candidatus Zhuqueibacterota bacterium
AACCTTATCAATGTCCAAACGAAACTGTTGCTTTTGATCTTCTGACAATGAAGAGTCTTCAACAATTTGTTTGGCTTCTTGTGGGTTTTCAATCTTATCATTAATAAAAAGTTCTGTCTGAACCCGCCTGAATTCTTCTGTGTTTTCCGGTTGGGATTCCTGGAATTGTTGTATTTTTAATTGAAGTTGCAGCTTTTGCTCATCAGATAAATTTGAATTTTCTACGAATTGACGGGCCTCTTCCGGTTTTTTGANNAAGCAGCTTTTTCTGAACATCAACAAGTTCTTTGGTTTCTGCTCTTGCTTCTTCTTTCCGTTGCTGTCGTTCAATTTCTGTATTGATTGAATCTCGGATTGCATCGACCTGTTGAGCAGACAATAAACCTTGTTCAGATGCTTGCTGTGCTTTGTCTATAATTGAAGTATCGGTGGGGTTTTCGTCTTGTTCGGCAAGCAAATCACCTAACACTTGATTGCCTTTTCGCACTTTGAAAGCACGATCAACCTTACTTTGAGCTTGCGCCAGTTTTGTGCCTTCATCAATGGCGAATTCACCACGCTCAAAAGCTTCTTTGGCTTCAATAGGATCACTGGCTATGGC
>JAABYK010000518.1:629-2425 GCA_011775825.1 Candidatus Zhuqueibacterota bacterium
GATTGACCATGTGCTCTTTGCGCTTTTCGGCGTAATCAGCAAATGCACTATCACGCTTTTGTGGATTGAATGGATTTTGAGCGAAAACATCTGCTGTGCTATTTCTCTCATCTTCAAGAAGTTTCTGCTCAAACTCTGTTTGGCGTTGGGCAAGGGTGGCTTGGTTTTCAATTTGTTGCCTGGCTATGATTTCTTCAATTTGGCCCTGCGCATCCGCTCGAAACGGTTCCTCAAGTTCTTGTAGAAGCGGTTGCACTTTGTTTCGGATTTGTTTTTCATAGCTATTTAATGATTCAATTTCTCCAGCATTGTATTGTTGAAGGAAGCGTTGAGTTTCTATTTTGGCAGCACGAATAACGCTATCTCTTTTGTTGAGCTTTACCTGTCGCTCAAGGATTTCTTTTTCTTGTTGTTCCTCAGCCACCTTTCGACCAAAGAAATCAGCTCCCACATCGAACACAGTGGGTGTTTGTCCCGTGTCAAAAACGGCGGGTGCTTGACTGGTGATTCCTCTGCGTTGCCTGAACTTTCGAATGGGTGGCATTAATCAATCCTCAACGTTCTTACATTTCCGCTTGTATCGGTTTCCGAATCATCAGACAACAAACTTGCGCTTGCTCCGGCTCTAAGCAGCGAAGTGCCAAAACTCGATAATCCTTTGAATCGCGCCAGCTCCCCTCTGGCTTCCGCTTGCCTCGCCTGAACCTCAGTGTTGAAATCGGCGGCCCGTTGATCCTGCAAGAATTCAAAACGGTTCTTGATTCTTTGCTGCAAAACTGAACCTGACACATCGACACCGGCTGCTAAAGTGCGGGCTAGATTCTCCCCCTGCAACTCCCGAAACCGGCGCTGTTCCGCTCTGCGATTGACAGCTCTGGCGGTACGTGCAGCTTGGGCTTGCTGCTCGGCAACTTCTTGGTTGAACCTGCCTTGCTGCAAGGCGCTGAAGCCCTGTCCAATTTGTGATGCTGCGAATAAAGCGGCTGCTGGACCAAAACTCATGATTTCACCTTCGCCACAATCCAGTAATCCTCACCATTCGGCCCCCACTTGGGCAAATATCCATTGCACTGCAAGCCTAGCCATCGAACAAACCGAAGGCGCGCCGGATTTCCTGAACGGATATGGGCCTGCATTCTACGCAGTTGACGCGCATAAAACGCAGATTCCAAATATCCTTTAATAGTTATACACATTTCCCGCATAACTGGATTGTATGGACTCTTATTGACATCTGCCGATACTGCAAGGCCAGCTTCGGCACATCCCTTCCACATTTCATAGAGCGTACCGATGGCAACAATATTATCTCGTCCATCCAATAATGCCCATGATTCATGATTGAAGGCGTTTTGAAGAACCTGCCAGATTATCGCTATATCCGCCTGATCTTCCTCACGCGCGTTGAATCGGCTGATCATAGACGGTTTCAAAGCCATCATACTAAGGTTCACTGACATTCACCTTTCCAAGAAACCCAAGGACTGTGCAGGGGTATGCTTTCTGGTCATTATCCAGGCCGGTTTCAAAGTTTAATGTCAATTCTTGTCTCTTGCCGAACAAATAGACTTTCTCATATGCGGGTGTCTGGCCCAATGATTCCGCAAAGGTCTGACCTAAATTGTTGTCAAAATCGGCTTNNCAAACCCAACGTTCATCAGTTCCGCCAGGATCAACATTTATCACAGCATAAATATCATCACCGCCATCGGGTCCGGGAATGGATGCAATCGATTCGAATTGGGCACTTCCCTCATTAACAGTATGCTCATGCCATGCAATGACCTTGTGATCAC
>JAABYK010000143.1:0-161 GCA_011775825.1 Candidatus Zhuqueibacterota bacterium
TTAATTCGCATAAAAGACTTATTAAACTTGCATCAAATGGGAGATTCACTTGATATTGAATTGAGCGTTCCGACAGCTCCATTTTTGGGTCGTGAGATTGCAGTGAAGACAAACTTCAGCAACATGAATCTCGAAAAAGCAGTGAAATGGACGCATGTCTA
>JAABYK010000143.1:334-1296 GCA_011775825.1 Candidatus Zhuqueibacterota bacterium
TTTGATCTGCCCCAAAACAGTTTTGTAGAACTGGAAATCTATGATATTTCCGGCAGAAAAGTCCGAACTGTGGTTAACAAAAATATGGAAGCCGGCAGTCACCAGGTGGTTTGGGATGGATACGATGAGGTTGGAAATCAAGCTGCGTCAGGTGTTTATTTCTACCGAATTCAGGCGGGCAAGTTTGCTGCTGTTAACAAAATGCTGCTTATGAAGTAATCTTTACAGGGCAAGGCATGATTCGGTGGAATCTCCCGATGGGTCGGGTCGCCCCAGCGACTCGCCGTGTGTGTGAAGACTCCGCCGGGGTAAAATCGATAGGGTCATTGACCGGACGCTCAGAGCGTCCGGTCAGTCATTACAACGCTAATCCCAAACCCGACCGCCCAAATGACATTCTTGGCGTTGGACACTTCAAGCCCTTTCTAATATTATTAGCCCAAATGCTGGCACGGAAACGCTACCTTCCACTCGTTTACTTTCAGAAAGATAATTCTCCCACTGCTTCCTTGATCCATCCGACCAAAACAACAGCCGCGCATTTTGATATACGTCGGCTTCATACTCCTTGGATTCCGCTGAAGGATTGATCAAAACAAGAAATCTTTGATCCCCGCCTTGTTTTTCAAATGCCAGCCATTCGTTGGTATCCTCTAAAATATTGCTGATCTCTCCATTGGCAAAATCGGGATGCTCGGCGCGGAAATTGGTCAAAGCCTGAACCAAACTTAANNATTGGTCAATGCCCGCACCAAACTTAACATGCTGCTGTCGTGCGGAGATTGTTCTTCCACGGAAATGCCGTCATCGGATTCATCAAACCGCGGGGCAAACCAGTTCGTTTGACCGGCGCCAGATTGATCAGCGTACCATTGAAACGGCTCCCGCAATGTTTCGTCCCAAATATGCGATCCGTCGCCTTGGGGAGGGTCACCCCCCTTCCACTTCCAGCCCTCCTGCAT
>JAABYK010000143.1:1330-1626 GCA_011775825.1 Candidatus Zhuqueibacterota bacterium
ATATTCTTTGACAAATGAAGCAAGTCGGGGATTGGTATCGTGACTGGATACAAACTGGTACAGCTTAAATTTGGCATTATTTTGACGCGCTTTATCAAAGTAATTTTTCCACAACTCCAAAAAACCGGGATAGGGCTTTTTAACAAACTTCCTAAGATGGTATTTGAAATGGAAATCCAATTCGGCATCCAATCCAAACGCAAATTGCTGAACGATTTCATGCGAAGCCAAAACCTCTCCAACCAGAACAGCAGATGGATTGATCGAATAAACAAAATCGGAAAACTCTCTCCACC
>JAABYK010000706.1:0-149 GCA_011775825.1 Candidatus Zhuqueibacterota bacterium
AAAAGCCGAGAGTTGTGTCTGACGCTCTCAAGGAGACGCCCCTGTATTCTCACGAATACAGGCAACTCCCGGCCCATCTTTGGTACAAAAAACAAAACCCGATGAGGCTCGGGTTAACCCCTTGAGAATTCCAGACATTTGTAAAATAA
>JAABYK010000706.1:271-588 GCA_011775825.1 Candidatus Zhuqueibacterota bacterium
AGCCATCGGATAATTACTTACAAACCTCTACTTTGAACTTCGTTCAAAATTCTATTCGCTTGAGTCTTGGCCTCGTGGATTTTGGGATCATCACTGCTATCAGTTTCTAACCAGGTGTCGATCTCCCGACGGGAGAAAATCAACTTGGAGCTTCCGGGTATCTTTTTGTAAGGGATGCGATGCTCCGTTACATAGCGGTAAATGGTGTTGACCTTCAAATTGAGATAATCGGCAACATCCTCGACACTGAGCCACCGGCTGTTTTCCCGCCTTAACGACTGAAGTTCAAGGAGAATTTGCTGCAAGATGTTGTGCGA
>JAABYK010000706.1:670-1455 GCA_011775825.1 Candidatus Zhuqueibacterota bacterium
CGTTTCCCGTTTATTAAACCGACCTTTTTTAGGGACTGAAAAAACTCGAATAATCCGCTTGCTCTATTCTCAAGAATTGTCCGTTTTTGCCGTTTATAAACGGACTCATATTGTTCGAAGGTACCGTTATGTCCATGCCTTACTTTGCTTTGTTCATCAACTTTGCCAGTCGTAGGTCGGCCAGTCGGTCAAACTCCTCGAACTGACCCCTGGTCCATTCGAGTTCGCGCCGCGCAAGTGCTCGCTTCTTCGGTGAGCGTGATCGCAGGTTTTTCAAAGCCTTGTCGTGTCGCGCCTGAGGTTTATGCAACCTCTCATAGTAGTAATCCCGGTGTTTGCGTCTGCATTCATAAGTTAAGTCAGAACATTCCCGACACCCGAACGTGTAGTTATAGGGTGTGATATAAATAACCCGGCACCGACGCACGCAGTTTGGTCTTGCCCGTAGGGGACAGATGAACCACCAGCGCCGTCCTCCATAGTTGCAGGGAGTTGAATCCAGATGCACACGATAGTCAAAGTCGGTCTTTTTGCCGGTGTAAGGTTCCGTAAGAGTATAGATAAACCGTAAGGCAAGCCCGCCGCTGGAGTCCTCAACGAGATGGTAACCTACAGATCCGGACTCTTCACCTCGGCACGTCCACCTTGATGTCCAGCGCACGTTTGACCCCCTGGTAAAGACTCCCATTTTTTTAAGGCTCTTCATATCGAGCCAATGGACTTCGTCCACAAGAAGCTTTCTGGTTATCACTGCTCGACCACTGTATTGCATTTTTTTTCCGTAA
>JAABYK010000706.1:1552-1959 GCA_011775825.1 Candidatus Zhuqueibacterota bacterium
CTTTGGGAAAGTTTGGTTTGGATTCCTGTTTTGTTAAAGCTAAAAATCGCGATGATTTCGGTAGCAAATCTGGCCTGAACTTATGCCCGCACACCGGACAGTCCTGCTCCTCGCGCAGCGTCTGAAAGAAGCCTTTTACGTCCCGGCTCACTGTACTGCGATGCACCCCCAAACGCCGCGCGATTTCTGCTTTTCTAACTCCCTGGGCAAAAAGCAGTGCGACCTCATTTTTCCTCAATACTGCATATAAGCGGCGAACACTGTTATAGTGCCTGCGTCCTCCGGCCCTTTTCTTCACAGTCTCAAAGTCCGTTCTTTTACTCCAATTGTTGCTCACTTATGTTCGCCTCTTTGTTGTACGCTTATGTCCACACACTCCGGATTTAGGCGCAACATCCGCAACATGC
>JAABYK010000706.1:2072-2303 GCA_011775825.1 Candidatus Zhuqueibacterota bacterium
CAAACGTCTCTCGAAAATCGGAAAATTCGTAACCACGAGGCGTTTTATCTCCCATTCGAATAACTTTGGGTTCAATATTGAAAGGCTTTAGCAAATTCGCCAGAAGTCGTGCATTTAATCCTGTTCCGTGATTCCAATCGCTCCAGGGCGATTCTTCCAAAGATTTTAGCTCCTCAAGTAAATCAGATGTTGCAATCTTATCCATCTGTTGCCTCTCAAACACACCTCTGA
>JAABYK010000706.1:2319-2922 GCA_011775825.1 Candidatus Zhuqueibacterota bacterium
CTGATGTCCAGAAGTAACTGAATCTTGACGGAATCGTCTTCAATATCCTTGCTCAACGCTTTAGCAGCTTCTAAGGCGCGTTGCGGCCATTCACTACCTGCGATTTCCGCTATCGTAAGTAAAGGGAGCCAGTTATCTGCTTCCCGGTCGTTATTAGTACTCAATGGCGCAACCTCTGGCAACCGATCCGAAAGGTTTTCCCTCCATCTCGTCAGCTTTCTCTTGATCACTTCAAAGGATTTTTTCATGTCCTGATTGAAGCGCTCGACGCGATCCTGTGGTTTTTTTCTTTGCATCATCACCACAATTGAACGATCCACGAGTGTGTCTTTGGGTTTGCCAATCATAGCGATGATCTTGGGACAAAAAGTCGAAAATCTCTTGGGAATATAGTCATTTCCCTTCGGAACCATACGAATGGCCGCACCATGTCTTTCGTGGCCCGAATTTAAGAGACTCAACAAATCATCGACGTTGGATTGCTGGTCAAATTCATCCAGAAGTAACGTGGGCCGTTCTGCCTCAACAAATCTGAACAAGGAGGCTTGACTGATGCTGGCCGCTTGTTCGCCCTTGTCAACGAAATGTCGAAGTATGTTGAGC
>JAABYK010000654.1 GCA_011775825.1 Candidatus Zhuqueibacterota bacterium
CGCTCAATAGTCCGGCTGGATTTAATAGCTTGCTTTATGAGATAATCCACCTCATCGTGATAAGTGGTGGTCACATCCTCATATTCCATGAAGCGTTTGCGTATAATATTTTTTGTGATACGCTCAAGAGTTTCGAGGCGCCGGTATTCAAGAGAAAAATTCACCCCATAGGTAACAATAAAGACGAGCACGGTAAACAGCCCGGCGAAGGTGCCAGCTTCTTTTGGCACAAATCCATAGGCCAGCCACAGCACCAGGAATAACACGATAGATGTCAAGATAGCAGTGTAAACTGCAGTCCTGAGGCCCAGCTTGTAAATAGACCAGCTTTTCTTTTTTCTTTTTTTCTTTCTGGAATCGCTCATTCTTTAAAACGATAACCTACACCTTTCACCGTTTCGATGTAATGGTCACCTAACTTTTCTCTGATTTTTCTTACATGAACATCCACCGTGCGATCCACCACATAGATATTATCTCCCCAAACCTTATTAAGCAGGGTTTGCCGGTCCATTACTTTTCCTTTACGGCTGGCCAGGTAGAACAGCAATTCAAACTCTTTGCGCGGCAGCTGAAACTCTTCTTCGCCACGGGTTACAATGTAGCGGTCTTTGTCAATTTCGATGTCATGGACGTCAATCTTGTTAACCGATTCATGGGTTTCGTCGAAGCGGCGCATCACTGCTTTAATGCGTGAAATTAATTTCGTGGTGCTGATCGGCTTGGTGATGTAGTCGTCGCCGCCTTTGTCGAGGCCTTCCACTTCGGTTTTTTCGTCGCTTCGTGCAGTCAGGAAGATGATGGGAATCGACTTCAGCTCGTCGTCATCCCGCATAATTTCAACTGCTTCAAGGCCGTCCATTTTAGNNGGTCCGGTTTATGCTCCCTGGCAATTTCAATACCTTCCTCGCCGTTTTCAGCTTTCAATACCGCAAAGCCTTCCTTTTTCAGGTTATATTCAATCAGGTCTAAAAGATCTTTTTCATCATCAACAACAAGGATCGTTTGCTTGGACAC
>JAABYK010000048.1:0-227 GCA_011775825.1 Candidatus Zhuqueibacterota bacterium
TTAAGTTTCCCAAAGGCCTCGGCCTTGGACTTTGAGGGGGCAAGATAAAAGTTTTTCAGAAGACGGAAAGCCTTTTCCCTAAAAAGGCCTTCATCATAAGCAACCCTATCGAATTCCAAGGCATTGACATAATCGAACACCCCACTCCTCAATGCCTCAATATCACAGGGATCGACACTACCTGGGGTGGCATCGAGGACAGGCTGGCATTTCCCCGAGGGCGACTT
>JAABYK010000048.1:270-534 GCA_011775825.1 Candidatus Zhuqueibacterota bacterium
TCTCAAAAAGAAAGGTAAAGGGACGACTCCATTGAATATAACGGGGATGCTTTTTGGAAAAAAGGAACCCTTTTCTGATACCGCGAAGATTAAACCGGTCAAAAAGACCAAAATAATAGCCTCTTGTTTGGCACGGATAGCCAGAATTCGCAAGAATTCCCTGTATCGCATTCTGCAAACGTCCATTCCAGCCACTATCGACCAAACCCCAATCGGTAGAGTCACAGAGCCCCTCTTGCTTCAAGTAGCCAAGGGTATATACCC
>JAABYK010000048.1:625-950 GCA_011775825.1 Candidatus Zhuqueibacterota bacterium
AAAGCGCCTCGCAACAAGTGCAACCGTCAATGACGGGTCCTTATGTAATATCCAGTCGATTTCAGTCCCCGAAAGTTTGACAAAGGACGGCACAAACAAAGACTGACGAGAAACGTACAAATACTTTAGGTCAATCGAAAAACCGAGAGGTTTGGCAATCATGGAAGCGACATGCATCATTATCTCGCCGTCCCGCGCTAGAAAATAAAGTGTCTTGATGTTATCCTTTTTCGCTTCATGCAAAAGCCAATAGACGAATAAAAAAAGAATCGGTCCGACGACATCGGCCCCTATTTCCTGAAGTGAGCGTCGGCGCTTATCTGTC
>JAABYK010000048.1:1008-1232 GCA_011775825.1 Candidatus Zhuqueibacterota bacterium
TTGGATCTATCGGCCAGGATTCTCTCGTAGCGATTCAAACAACCATTTTTCAAAAGGTATGCTTTGATCCCATTCAGTCGCGCCATAATATAATCATTCCGGAAATGATCGCCGATATGGCTGATTTGCGACGGTTGAAGACCCTCATGGTGTAGAACGTGTCTGAATAGACGACCTGTTTTCTTCCTGAGCCCGATATGTCCTGAGACGTAAAGACGGTCCCC
>JAABYK010000447.1:0-236 GCA_011775825.1 Candidatus Zhuqueibacterota bacterium
AGTTTTTTAGTAATTGCAATTATGACTATAAAAAATTGGAGAGTGGGTCCATATATCTAATATACAAACAATAAATAAGCCTCAAAACTCGGAGTCAGACATTGAGCAACAGACAACAGGAACTTGATGAGAAATTGTTCAAAGCGGTTGAACAATTAGATGTCAGCGAGGTTAAGGCACTTATCGATGACGGAGCTAACGTAAATGCCCAAAAAGGGTATGCTGCCGGTTCATTG
>JAABYK010000447.1:365-1290 GCA_011775825.1 Candidatus Zhuqueibacterota bacterium
TCAATAGAGGGGCCGATGCAACAATCAAAGACGAAAATGGTAAAACAGTGTTTGGCCTTATTCTTGAAGAAGACAGTTCCCGATTTCACGATATAAAAGTGTTGTTGACTCAAACTACGGCAGAAGGAAAAGCCTGGTTGGAATCGGCTGAGGGCAAGGCGTGGACTCGGGCCCATGAGGTTGACGATACGGCACCGATACATACCTACCACACCAGCCAAGTCGATTAGCGTTCTTCGACATGCGCTCACAGCCGATAACAAGGAGATGCAGCAACAAATCACCGACTGGGTAGAATCTGGCGGCAACTTGGACTGGCGGGCTCCGAATGGCTGGACGCTCTTACACCTTTCTGCCCAGTGTGGGAATGAGAGTATGATTCGTTTTCTCATTGAGCACGGAGCTGATATTGAATCACGTGCTGAGTATGGCGAAACGCCTCTAATGTTAGCCTGCGATTATCGTTGGACAGATGCGAAGATTGATCCTTCTGTGGTGAAAACCCTTCTGGACCTTGGTGCAAATCCGAACGCTGAAAATCATGATGGGCGCACCGCTTTAAGTTTCATTTTCTTATTGGACACACCTGAAGGCAAGGAGATTACAGCGTTGCTCAAAGAGCGAGGTGCGCTCCAAATTCCCGGAATATCAGCTACATGCCCCGAATGCGGAGCACCGGAGTCGTCACAAATGAGAGAGCGGGGCGTCCGAGTGACATTCAACGGGGTTTTTGCAGAGTTCCCCTGCCCCGGATGTGGTGTTGAAGAACAAGTGGATAGAGATACGATAGATAAGAGGCAAGGCGTTCAGGTGCTTTGTCCATCTTGTGGGGTCGTTGCCCATATTCCTCCGTCTGTATGGTGTAAAACCTGTGGCAGTGGATTGTCAACGGGATGGCAATCTTCGGTTAAAAAAGCATGATAGA
>JAABYK010000647.1:0-207 GCA_011775825.1 Candidatus Zhuqueibacterota bacterium
TAGCTTGCTGCTTTGTACTACCTTGACTTTCAGCCAATTTAATCCTGCCGTTCTTGCAAAATCAACTGTGAGAATTGTGATTAAAGAAGGCGCCCTGGTGAAGTCTGTTGCAACCGGTTTTGTCTGGCAAACCAACCACCAAATCGTCACCTCGTTACATGTGATGCATCCGGGTCCAAATGTAAAGACGATCGTTGAATTTGAAGG
>JAABYK010000647.1:238-1814 GCA_011775825.1 Candidatus Zhuqueibacterota bacterium
GTCCTCACCAACGCTGACCTGGTTTTACTGAAAGTGGCTGATCCCATTCCCGGTTGGATACCGCTGAATAGTTATGACGGTAATAAACCCCAATACAAGGAGGAGATTTCGGCGTTGGGCTTTAACAGCGGCGCCACCGGCAGGACAACTCGTGAGCTTAGAAAGGGTTATGGAGAACCGGAAATACTAAAAAACATCCTCCCGCCAAAAGATCGAAAAGAGCTTGAAGCCGTCAAGATTCCGGACATCTCATTACCGATTTACTACCTCGACGGCAGTCTTCTGCCGGGCTTCTCCGGCTCACCTGTCGTCAACAGGCACGGCAAATTGATCGGGATCGGCGACGGCGGCCTGGAAAAAGGCGCTTCTAATGTTAGCTGGGTGATTCCGGCTCACCATCTGGACAAATTGACGGCTTCCAGGATGACGTCTCTGCCTGGCGATTTGTCAAAGGCCAGCCAATCGTTTTCTGCAGATATGGACGTGCCGACAGATTATCGAGAGGTAAGATACAATGAGTTTGTATTCGTTAAAACCAAAACCCGAACCTTTGAAGAGCTGCTCGAAACGACCGACGATCCGGAGGGTTTGCTCTGGGTGTTGAAGATTTTTGAGGAATTTACTGTGGATTATTTTCCGTTCGAATTCGATATTTACGAGGATATCAATTACGGGTTGATTATCACCCTTCCTGCTGGCCTTGATCTCATTGTAGATGAGGAAGGTACACTGATGGCTGCCGGTGATGGCTATGGTGACCGGGGTCCCTACGACATTCTTTTTCACGTCGGTAAAGTAGGGGAAACGGGTATACCTGTGGAACCGGTCGAACATTTCCTGAACCAGCTGGCAAATGCATACCTTGAAGAATTGAATTCGGAAGACTACGACCATTATGTGGAATATCAGGACTTTCGAACTATTGAGTTCTATGGCAATGACAAATACGTGTTGCGTTCGGCCTTCAACGATTTTGACAATTATCAGGTAGATTCACACGAAATCAACTATATCACCTTTCTCACTAATAAAGATATTTACTTCCTTGCCGCAGGCACCCTGGATCGTTTTGATGATGAATTTTACCAGAAGTTTGAAAGGAGTCTCAATACCGATTGTCGTCAGCAAAATCTGGATCCCGAGAGAGACGAAGTATGCTTTGAAGTTGAAGAAATGCTGATGATATTAACCAGCGTACATCTCACAACATTTGCGAATCCGGTTCAATAAAACCGGCGGCAAGTTGGACGCACAGTTCGCACACGTCTGGTGGCTGCAGAACGGCAAAGCGGTGAGGTTTCAGCAATACACCGATACCGAACAGGCAACGAGAATAGTGCGAGAACAGTAGTAGGAGAAGCAGAGTTTTGCAGAAATGATGAACCGGAGAAAGGGAGAACCGGGGAAACGATGAGGGGGTAATTCGAGCAAACGAAAATATTTTATGACGCGCCATCTCCGCTTCTCCCGTTCCCCGTTTCTCCGGTTCCTACGTTTTATTGGTTGCGAGGCAGAGAAGAGGAATCGGGATGAAAATAGTTTCACCCAACTAATCCATTAATCAAAATGCAGGAGG
>JAABYK010000647.1:1902-2211 GCA_011775825.1 Candidatus Zhuqueibacterota bacterium
GGTTGACATTCCGGAAGACGGTACCCAGGCAGAGTTTGACGAAATGATGAAAGAATGGGCCGAAAAGATTACCCGGAAAAATGACAAAATCCTCAATGAATGGGTGATGCGTCATCTCAGCGGTAGCGACAGCCGGGATCTGGTGATTATTACCGAGTATGCTTCGTGGAGCGATATTGAGGCGGCCCAGAAGATGCAGAACAAGTTAATGGAAGCAGTCTGGCCGGATAAGAAAGTTCGCGATGCCCACATGAAAAAATTTGGGCGCTATCTTGTCAGTCACTCGGACGAAATATATAGCGGGATTCC
>JAABYK010000647.1:2288-2551 GCA_011775825.1 Candidatus Zhuqueibacterota bacterium
TATTTTAAATAAAAATTGCACGCCAAT
Organism: Candidatus Zhuqueibacterota bacterium; assembly: GCA_011775825.1. Classification (GTDB taxonomy): domain Bacteria; phylum Zhuqueibacterota; class Zhuqueibacteria; order Oceanimicrobiales; family Oceanimicrobiaceae; genus JAABYK01. The sequence goes on from JAABYK010000647.1 coordinate 2,316, forward strand.
TACCATTTTTGTTGGCGTGTGCACAAATAAAATAAGAAGGAGTTTTAGCGATGTTAAAGTCTATTATAATGAGTTTGTTAGCGTTCCTGTTTCTTATGACGCAATCACCATTCGCCCAGGATGCCACCAAGGTCGATCCGAAGCACTACAAGGTTGAATTTGAAAACGACCAGGTGAGGGTGTTGCGCATCAGCTACGGGCCCGGCGAAAAGTCCGTCATGCATGAACACCCCGAA
>JAABYK010000434.1:0-197 GCA_011775825.1 Candidatus Zhuqueibacterota bacterium
AAGATGGCCATACCTACTTGTCTCTTCCTTTTGAGCCGAACCTTCTCGCGGAGCTCCGGATAGTGATGTTCCCTTTTGATCTCGCCTATATTGGCGACAAAACATATATCCTACGTGATTATACCCATTATGAGTCCAATAGAGTCGGAGCGGAATTAATCGCCATTGACGGCGTTCACATCGATACGTTGACCAAA
>JAABYK010000434.1:338-595 GCA_011775825.1 Candidatus Zhuqueibacterota bacterium
GTGGAAAGTCACCTACCAGCAACCCGGCCAAAGCCGTATCACCGAACCGTTATCCGGACTGACCGGTAATGAAATTTTGCGCATCCGGCGTCATATAAGCGGTCTCACGCAATACCGGTATTCCCTGGAAATATATCCGGAAAAGAAGACGGCGGTTTTATCGCTACGAACTTTTACCGGCACCGACCTGAAGCCTTTTTTCCGGGAGGCTTTCCGCAAGATCCGGAAAGAAAAAACGGAGTATCTCATCATCGACC
>JAABYK010000434.1:701-911 GCA_011775825.1 Candidatus Zhuqueibacterota bacterium
CAGCATCAGAAAAGACGCGTTTCGGATATCATCCAATGGGTGCAACTAAGGCTGTTTAACAAACGCCATCAGACGATTTTACGGCAACAAAACGGTACTGTCGTGGATTTGGCTCTTGAAGAAAGAGTTCAACCGAAGCCCAGACGATTACGCTTCGACGGTGAAGTTTTTGTGCTCACAAACGGCCACAGCTTTTCGGCAGGTGCCTAT
>JAABYK010000434.1:990-1171 GCA_011775825.1 Candidatus Zhuqueibacterota bacterium
AAACGGGAGGTCTTTCGGGAGGTTCATTCGGAGAGCGTATCTCCGTTACGCTTCCCCAAACACATCTGTCGGTGGATATCTCCACAATGATTTTGAGAAATCCTCCCCTGGACAGATTTCCGGATCACGGGGTACTTCCGGACTATACTATCCGCCGCCGTATCAGTCAGGAAATTTCTGG
>JAABYK010000369.1:0-557 GCA_011775825.1 Candidatus Zhuqueibacterota bacterium
TGGCAAAAGCATATTTGGACGAACCCAGAGAGAACATACGCGCTGAAGCTATTCAAGTAGCGACTATGGCCTTGCGCGTAGCGCTTGAAGGTGACCCCACCCTAGAAGGATACAGAAACAAGCGGGGTCAATCATGAAGCGAACAATCTATTGTAGCTGCGGCTGGTGTAGCCGCAAACAGATTCCATTTGAGGAAAAGGGCCACGTAGAAATCCTTAGAGATGGCACGGTATGCTCTTTTAACCCGAAAACGGCAGCTGATTGCGGCCACGTTAGTTTTACTTTCACCACAAAAACCCGCAAACAATTCAACAAAGCATTAAAGGTGTCTTTAAATGAGAAAATTTAACATAAAAGAAATCGCCATGGCCATTAGCAACGCAATCAGGGATTTTTTGCCCCCGGAACTGGTGGAAGAAATAGGCGACAGTGATCCTCTCGCATTTATTATTAACGGCTTGCGGGAAACTGTTGTTACTGTTGAACAACACGAGCGCCGCCTCCGCGCCCATGATCGCAGCACGGACGCTATTTTTGAGCGCATCGAAGATTTGGAA
>JAABYK010000369.1:657-861 GCA_011775825.1 Candidatus Zhuqueibacterota bacterium
AATCCCTATGGGCGAGTACGAAATTTACTTCAAACGAAAAAAGGAAGACTAACCATGTGGAATATTGAAGATGCTTTTGATTTGCTTATGCCGTTTACTACCGGATTTACGGCATTTACTTTTGCCGCTTACATCCTTTGGCACGTCGCCAGTTTTGCAAAGCGTTATATTTGTGATGATGAATATGACGCTCACGAGCACAGT
>JAABYK010000369.1:968-1118 GCA_011775825.1 Candidatus Zhuqueibacterota bacterium
GGCTTGGCCCATTCCAACTTTTATGTTGGTTTTTTACGGGATCATGCGAACAGCACGCGGCGTTGTCAGGCTGAAAAAGGCGTTATACAGACACACGTCAGACCCGGACGCGCACAAAAGCCAATAACAAAAAAAAGCCCCTTCACCGGG
>JAABYK010000362.1:0-244 GCA_011775825.1 Candidatus Zhuqueibacterota bacterium
GATCGCCCGAGGCTGTTTGGCAACCGGTTGTTGATGAGTCTGGAAATGTTGTCGCACAGCGCAATATGGCGACTGGCGAAGTAAAGTCAGATCCACGAGCGCCCAAGTCGCCCGGCACGGTTGTTAATGTCAACCCCGAAACGGGGCAAGAATTAACGGTGGGCCAAACAGCTGAGATAGATGCCATAGACAAAAAAATAAGATCTGTTTTTGAAAACGCGGAGGGAATAGACGTCAGCTTGGC
>JAABYK010000362.1:307-819 GCA_011775825.1 Candidatus Zhuqueibacterota bacterium
AAGTGGGAGTACCAGTAAGCGACGCGGACGATCTATCGGCAATTCGGGCAATGTCTATTGAGGAAATTATCCCCGAATTAAAGCAAGCCGGTACTAATCCTACAGATTTTGATTTCAAGCAGATGATGAAAGCGCACGCGAATGTAGGCAAGAGCCCCGAGGCCAACTTGATCCTTCTGGACGCGAAAAAGCAAATGCAAGAGCGCGTCAAAGATCACGCGGAAATAATTCGTCAAGCAAACCGTTTGGCGCAACAAAGGGGTGTCGATAGTCAAACAAGCGCTTTCGCCATTGATAAGGCATTGCGTGAGTATGACAGAAACAACCCCATACGCCTAATGTCTAGTGAAGAGGCAGCGCAGATGGTTGGTGAGAGATCAAGCGGAGATGCAGATGTGACGGCCGGGAAGAGGTCAATTGAATTTTTGGAGTTTGAGTAAAAATGCCCATAGCAAAAGTTAGGATGCCCAACGGCCGTATAGGGAAATTCAATGTCCCCGAAGGCACGACAC
>JAABYK010000362.1:952-1163 GCA_011775825.1 Candidatus Zhuqueibacterota bacterium
GCTCGCGAAGAGGCAAAAAGCATCACAAGAGCGTTTCGAACAACTCCCTGAGGGACTCGCAAGGGGCGTTTCTGGTTTTGTGGGAGATATAGCCCCATTGGCGGTTACTGCACCGATAGCGCCACAGAATATTGCAGGCCTCTTTGCAGGCGGCGCTGCTGAAGGGTTGACACGCGGGTCAGAAGAGGTACTCGATGTGGAGGAGAGGGGG
>JAABYK010000015.1:0-184 GCA_011775825.1 Candidatus Zhuqueibacterota bacterium
CGGTCAACGTACTCGAAACATTATCGGACGAGCAGCGGGCAGAGTTTGAAAGGCTTCAAGAAAACGGCTCTCCGGAAGAAATGGAGGAGTTTTTGCGCGGCAATATAGACAATTACGATGACATGGTCACGCAGACCGTGCAGGATTTTAAAAAGGAAGTCAAAGAAACGATCGAAAAGCTAAA
>JAABYK010000015.1:202-467 GCA_011775825.1 Candidatus Zhuqueibacterota bacterium
GCCGTTTGAAAAACCAGGACAGCCTCTCGAAAGCAAAAACAAAAACGGGGGAAATGCAGCCGAACACCTCGACAGCAATCAGTATGCCGAGGATACGGACCAAGCAGAGCCGCAAACAGTAGAAGATGTTGCCGGAAGCGTTAACGCGCTTCATCTGCGTCTCGCCGAAGCAAAGGAGAAAAACGGGGAACCCTCCGAAGAAATAAAAGAAAAGGTGGCAGAAGACCTTAAGAATATTGCAGAGCGTGACCCCGCACAGGCTCGG
>JAABYK010000015.1:561-805 GCA_011775825.1 Candidatus Zhuqueibacterota bacterium
CTGAGGAGAAAATGACCGAAGCGCGCGCAGCACTTGCGCGGGAGTATGCCGCGCTAAAAGAAAAGACGTTTGGTATTTTCGGCAGCGAACAGGTTGAAGATGTCGAGCGAGCGCAAGAAGTAGCAAATCTCGAACACGCATATCGAGAATCGCTCAAGGAATACCGTCAGTGGGCGCTTGAGGAGCATAATCCACAGAAAGCACAAGAGCTCATCGATAAAACTGTTGCCGGAGAAGCCACCAG
>JAABYK010000015.1:894-1076 GCA_011775825.1 Candidatus Zhuqueibacterota bacterium
TACCAGGCCGAAGCGAAAAATGATACCGCCGCCGAAAAAATAAAATCGCTCGCAAAGAAGGCAGTCGATAAATACACCAAACTGCCTATGCGCTACAAACTTGCCGCAGCCGCGGGGTTATTTGGAGCCGGTGTTGCCGGAGGTGCGATGGGGGGTGCGGCCGGGGCCGTGTTGTTGACCGG
>JAABYK010000376.1:0-250 GCA_011775825.1 Candidatus Zhuqueibacterota bacterium
GGCTTTTTGGAAGCCGGATTCTTCCAGAACTTCGTGAATGGTACCCAGGCTCTCGCACCCCTCGAAGAAAAGTTCTAATGCTTCTTGGATACTTTTTTCAGCTTCTTCTAATGTATCGCCGAAACTGGATACCTGCAGCTCCGGGCACAAAGCGACGATCACATCATCTTCTTCAAAGTACTCGATGTTTACTTCGATTTTCATGGTTTATCTCCGGAATCTACACTAATCTTATATAAGCATTCTTTGC
>JAABYK010000376.1:272-1077 GCA_011775825.1 Candidatus Zhuqueibacterota bacterium
ACCGATACTTCGCGTGACGTCTGCGGAGAGAGTAATCTCCACCAAAACCCTTGAATTACAAACCGGGTTGGAACGGCTCTTCGCCTTTTGCAGTTTACTCAGTACCTTTTAAGAGTCAGACCTTTGAGGCAAATAATGGAACAAGGCGGCTGAGCTGAAAAATTCATAAGCTTTTGATAAACAATTCCGTAAGGAATGTCATGCTGTCATGCTTACAATTCGAGAAGAACTTCAGAAAGATGTTGAGGATATTTACCACGTCAATCTCAAAGCGTTCGACGGAGATTTTGAAGCAAAGGCCGTTGACAAATTGCGAGCAGCGAACGCTTTAACACTATCTCTTGTGGCCATTCAAGATGACAAACTCGTCGGACACATTGCCTTCAGTCCCGTCACCATTGAAACGGCCGATGGAATCGTTGATGCGATTGGCCTTGCACCGATGGCTGTTTTGCCTGAGTATCAAAGACGAGGCATTGGCTCAAAACTCATCGAGGAAGGATTGGCCCAACTTGCAAAAGTCGGCGTTAAAACGGTGTTCGTCCTCGGTCACGCTGAGTACTATCCCCGATTCGGATTCAAGCCGGCAAAGCATTATGGCCTGAAGTGGGAGCACGACTGTCCCGATGATGCTTTTATGGTGCACGAACTTCAGGCCGGCGCCTTGAACGGCGTTTCGGGAGTCGTTCGGTACCGACCGGAGTTTGAAGAGCCAACGCTATAAACTTGTCACCTCCACACGGTTTTACCTTCTTCCGCACAAAAACGCTACGAAAGAGAGAAATCCTCCTTCCTTTTTAGGGTG
>JAABYK010000179.1:0-322 GCA_011775825.1 Candidatus Zhuqueibacterota bacterium
AACACCGCAAAAGGATCAGCCGGCGTTATATCCACTGCCTGCCGAAACGCCTCTAAGGCCTCCTCATGTCGCCCCAATTCATCGGCAAGAAAGCAACCTTTATGCAGAAAATATTCGCCATCCGAATGATATTCGCGATCAAGTTTTTGCAATTCTTGTTGTAGCACTTCGCCATTTGAAGCGATCACAAGTTGTTGCAGACGCTCGAATTCTCTTTCGTATTTTTCGCTGCCCTCAGAAACCGCTGCAATATACATCATGTATTCGGCAATATCGTCTGCATTGTCGGACTCATTTTCTTCCTGTTCCTGCAAGTCCTGTT
>JAABYK010000179.1:327-671 GCA_011775825.1 Candidatus Zhuqueibacterota bacterium
GGTACTGAATGCGGCCTCTGGCCTGTCGCGAGTGATTCATCTGGTGCCAAATGCGAAAAAAGCGCTCCGGGATAATGTAGACTGTGCGTTTTTTCCGGCGCGGCTCACGACGAATGTAGCCGGCCTTCTCCAGCCGGGTCATGAGCGCCCTTACGACTTTCGGCTGCATGCGTGATTCCCTGGCCAGTTCCGTCGGCGTGCACCCTTCCGGCAGCAAGGCCATGGTTTCCAGGAGTTTGGCTTCCTGGTCAGGGAGGTCTTTCATGCGATCCTGATAGAACGGCGTGAGCTGATCCAAAAGTCGATCTAACTCAGTCTTGACATCGGTTATGTTTTGATTGGCG
>JAABYK010000179.1:710-1037 GCA_011775825.1 Candidatus Zhuqueibacterota bacterium
TTGCCGCCCGTAAAGTGATAAAGCGCCTGCAATTGCGAGCGGAATTTGGGAAGATTTCTTTCAAATTCGACTTTGTTCTCGAGGACGGCTAATTTTTGCAGCAGTTCAAATTGTTCATCAGGCGTCAATTCAGGCAAAACATGGGCCTGAAAAAATTCAAACAACGGTTCTTCCGGGCTGGTTACGGCATTCAGATAGGTGGGCGAGGTGCAGATAGTGGTTAACCATTCTTCTTCTATCAGAATTTTTCGCAAGTGATGCAAGACGGATTTTTGTCTTTTCGGTCGCTCAAACAGGCGATTGACATTTTCTAGAATCAATAGAATG
>JAABYK010000545.1:0-1224 GCA_011775825.1 Candidatus Zhuqueibacterota bacterium
CTCCCGTTCCAAGCGGCTTCTCTTCCACCGAATACTCTATCTGCAATCCCTTGTACGATTCTCCATAAAATGCTTCGATCTTTTCGTGCATGTATCCGGTTGCAAGAATCACTTTCGGTATGTTGTTTCGCCGTAAGAGACTAAGCACGTAACTCAGAAAGGGTTGTTCATTTACGAGCGCCATTGGTTTCGGAGATTTGTTCACGGCCGCTCGTAATCGTTTTCCTAATCCTCCGGCTAAGATGATCGCTTCCAAAGTTGCACGTCCTTTTGTGGTTATCTGATTCGCGTTCTGATTGTTCTTCGAAGGTGAGATTATCTTAATCAATTATCTTCCAGCCAACCACTCCTCGCTTGGTGAAATGAAAATTGAACACCTTGCCGGATGATCTATCAAGATGTTCAATCACCTGTAGTTTCCGGGTTGGATCCACCATTAGCATCATGAACCCACCGCCACCGGCACCGGTAATTTTTCCGGCTAACGCACCTGCGTTTAGCGCTTTCTGGTAAATTTGCTCNNCCAGCGCATCCGCCTTCAACTGATGCATAGCTTCAACAGAACGGTGGTTTTTCTGCTGCACGTGTCTGGCCTGCTCGTCAATGATCTCCGCAGACTGTCGGGAGGTTCCGGTAAAATACAAAACCATTGAACTTTCCAACTCGTCAACGATCCAATCCTTGATGCGAAGCGGATTCACGATGACTCGATCTGCGGCAAAAAATTCCATCAAATTAAAGCCTCCAAAAGTTGCCGCGTATTGATCCTGCTTGCCGCCGGAAAACCCCAAATCGAGACGTTCGATTTCGTAGGCGAGGTGCGCAATGTCATATTCGCCAAATGGCAGATTCAACCATTCCACAAATGCATTCAAGGTGGCGACGACAAGGGTCGAGGAAGAGCCCAGACCCGAGCCCGCCAATGCGTCGGAATATGTGGTCATTTTAAATGAAAGTGGTTCTCCGCGATGGTACTCTTTGACAATACGGTTGTAGACGCCTTTTTGAAGACTCAATTTTCCATCAGCTTCCAGATGGCTTGTCATGGGTGCTTCAAAGGATTCTTTGGTGTCGGCAGCATACAAGACGATTTTTCCGTCATCGGTTGCTTCAATGGTGCAATAAGCGTACATATCGATGGTCGCATTCAAGACATAACCACCGAACTCATCGCTGTAGGGCGAAACGTCGGTGCCTCCTCCAGCCAGACCAAGTCTGAGCGGC
>JAABYK010000545.1:1231-1454 GCA_011775825.1 Candidatus Zhuqueibacterota bacterium
CCAAGTCTGAGCGGCGCCTTACTGCGAACGATCACGCTTTCGCCCCTTCCGGCTGCTCCAGTACATTCTTGACGGAATAGTCTATCTGGCCTTTTCGGCTTGCCGTAATCATCTCACCTAGAAGACCGATGGAAACAAATTGCACGCCAACGATAATCAACACAATACCCAAAAATAACAACGGACGGTTGGATAAATACTTCTCGAAAAAAATTCGTTCGAT
>JAABYK010000137.1:0-189 GCA_011775825.1 Candidatus Zhuqueibacterota bacterium
GGATGAAACGCTCGCCTCTCCCCCGGTATACCTTGGATTTCGACGGTTCCGTCCAATCCACCACAGGCCATCAAGAAGGCACGGCGATTGGATTCAACCGCAAAAAGAAAGGAGCGAGAAGTTATTATTCCTTGTTTTGCACGGTGGCGCAAACGGGCCAGTTCCTGGATCGGCATCACCGTCCCGGAA
>JAABYK010000137.1:270-496 GCA_011775825.1 Candidatus Zhuqueibacterota bacterium
GGATCAAGAAGGAGTCGAATTCACCGCCTCGGTTCCCTTCGAACGCTTCCCCGAATTGAAAGGGATGATTGAGCGCCAGCGTCGGTGGAAAAAGATCGACGGCGATTGCTCCTACTTTGAAATTGATTGGACGCCGCAGTCCTGGGAACCGGGGTTTCGGTTTCTTTGTATTCGCCAACGCATTCGCAAGCGGATCCAAGGTCCTTTGCAATTGGAGTTATTTACC
>JAABYK010000137.1:547-804 GCA_011775825.1 Candidatus Zhuqueibacterota bacterium
GGAGTTATTTACCCCTCTTGATTTTCACTACGAGTACAAAGTCATCGTCACCAACAAACGGGAGTCGGCCAAAGCCGTTCTGCTCTTTCATCACGGCCGGGGGTCGCAGGAGGGCTTGTTCGCCGAAGCCAAACAACATGCCGGTTTGGATATCATTCCATGCCGGCGGTTGGAGGGCAATCAAATGTTTACTCTCTGTTCGATGATGGCGCACAACCTGTCGCGGGAACTTCAAATGCGCTCAGCCCATCCCATCG
>JAABYK010000137.1:951-1090 GCA_011775825.1 Candidatus Zhuqueibacterota bacterium
GGGAACTGACATTGGTGATGAGTGCCAATTCCGCTGTCAGCCAAAAAATTCTGCATTTTCTGGATTGTCTTCAGAAGGAAGCGGCTTGAAAAGTGTAGTCGGTTTTCTTTCCTGTCCTGCAATTTCCATTCACGCATGA
>JAABYK010000699.1 GCA_011775825.1 Candidatus Zhuqueibacterota bacterium
ATACCGAACAAGCTTATCGAAAATTAAGGAATCCCATCAGTGGCTTGTAATCAGGTATCCTTTGGTGGCAGGAAGAAAATTAGTCAGTGATAATCCTCCACTAGCTCGTAGATGGTGAAATCCGTGGCTGTATTCACGCTGACTGGCGAGACTTATCGTACTTAAACAGCGGTTCGGCTTTGGAGAGGATCACCTCTTTGGTGATTAAACATTCGCGGACATTGTTCATGGAAGGCACTTTGAACATCACATTCTGCATGACCTTTTCCAAAATGCTGCGCAAGCCGCGGGCGCCGGTTTTGCGCTTTTGGGATAATTTCACGATTTCCAGAAGCGCTTTTTCTGTGAATTTTAGTTCGATTCCTTCTAACTCAAAGAGCTTTTTGTATTGCTTGATCAGGGAATTTTTCGGCTCCACCAAAATGGCCAGGAGTTCGGATTCGCTGAGTTCCTGTAATCCAACGATGACCGGCAAGCGACCGATCAGCTCGGGGATTAGACCAAACTGCAAAAGATCTTCGGGTTCCACAAATTCCATGAGAGTATCCATGGAAAAATCTTTTTTCGATTTTAGTTGAGCGGAAAAACCCATGGCTTTTTCGCCCAAACGGCGGGTGACAATATCGTCCAATCCGTCGAATGCGCCGCCGCAGATGAACAAGATATTCCGGGTGTCGATGTTGATCATCGGCGCTTCGGGATGCTTTCGTCCTCCCTTTGGGGGAATGGAGGAGACGGTGCCTTCTAAAATCTTCAACAGCGCCTGCTGTACACCTTCTCCCGACACATCGCGAGTAATGGAAGGGCTGCCCGATTTCCGAGCGATCTTATCAAGTTCATCAATGTAGACGATACCTTTTTCCGTGGCATTCACATCGTAGTTTGCCGCTTGATAAAGCCGGACCAGAATGTTTTCAACATCCTCACCCACATAACCGGCTTCGGTCAAAGTGGTCGCATCGGAGATGGAAAANNGGGCTAACAGGGTCTTCCCCACGCCGGTGGGACCTATTAACAGAATATTGCTTTTTTCAATCTCAATCCCATCGTCAAATCCTTCCACCGAAATGCGTTTATAATGATTATAAACCGCAACTGATAGGGCTGTTTTCGCACTCTCCTGACCAATGACAAATTGATCCAAGAACGATTTAATCTCGGAGGGTTTGGGTAATTGAAACTCCCCTTTTTGAAATTGATTGTAGCGGGAATTCTTCAGGATTTCGTTGGCGCTTCGCAAACAGCGGTCACAAATACTGGCGTTGGCTCCGGTAATTAACTGATGAACCTGGGTTGCCTTATTCCCGCAGAAGGAACACTGGACTTC
>JAABYK010000142.1 GCA_011775825.1 Candidatus Zhuqueibacterota bacterium
CGGACGCGATAGATCGCGTCCCTTGTATGATAGAGATATCGAACAATTGGATAAAATTGCTTACCCATTGGCAAGATAATGGTGAGACTGATCGCGTCCCTAAGCCTGAGAGCTTGTGCTGTAGATAAGTCCCCATCATTCTTGGCAAAGCCCGAAGTCGAACGGTATCTGAAACCATCCCAGCCGGGTAGAGTTTGTATAAGAGCAAGGTTGACTCAGTGCCACGCCACGTCAGTTGGTACAAGCGCATAATGGAAAGGCTCATCCCATGACAATGATTCTCGGCATTGATATTGCCCAAGAAAAATTCGACATCACGCTGCTGCGCGACGGTCACGACCCGGAGATCACAACCTTTGACAATCGTCAAAAAGGCTTTCAGCAATTGCTGCGTTTTCTCAAAAGACGCAAGTGCCAAGCGCTTCATGCTTGCATGGAAGCTACAGGCGTTTACTATGAAGAATTGGCGCACTTTCTTCATAACAAAGGCTACCGGGTCAGCGTGGTCAATCCGCTCCAAATCAAGGCCTATGCCCAGAGCCAATTGCGGCGCAACAAGACTGATCGCATTGATGCGGCGATCATTGCTGACTTTTGTCAAACCCAGAATCCACCCCTCTGGACACCGCCTGACCCTTCCTACTATGAATTGCGGGCATTGGTGCGCCATTTGGAGGACTTGGAAAATGACCGACAACGCCAGCGTAATCGCCTCCATGCCATCAAACATTCGGCCCTGCCTTCTGACGTTGTTGTTGCTAATCTGAAACGGCAAATTGACTTTCTCAGCCAACAAATCAAGCAGGTCAAAAAGCAAATTCAAGACCATATTAACCAACATCCAGACCTCAAAAAACAGCGCAACTTGCTGGCTTCGATCAAAGGGATCGGCTTCCTCACTGCTGCCAAACTCTTGGCAGAATATGGCGATATGAGCCAATNNGTGGTTGCTTTCGCGGGTCTCAATCCCAAACACCGACAATCTGGTTCCTCGGTTCGTGGCAAAACGCATATCTCCAAAATTGGACGATCTACGATCCGAGCTTTGCTCTATATGCCCGCCATCAGCGCCAAACGCTACAACCCCTTGCTTCAGCCTCTGGTCGAACGCCTTCAGGCTCAAGGTCTGTGTGGCATGGAAATTGTTGTCGCTGTCATGCGTAAATTGCTTCATCTGGCT
>JAABYK010000267.1:0-151 GCA_011775825.1 Candidatus Zhuqueibacterota bacterium
TGGTGAGTTGCCGGATGTTGGCCATTTTAATTACAACTCCCCTCGAAATGCCTGCGTCAGAATCAAACCCTCCAACCGTTGTAATTCTGCTGATGAGGCAGCCTGTTGACGTTTGAGTTCAACAACTTTGGCTTGTACTTCCTGTATGTAT
>JAABYK010000267.1:185-566 GCA_011775825.1 Candidatus Zhuqueibacterota bacterium
CTGTATGTATTCGACAAGCAATTCTTGTTCTGTGAGCGAGGGTGTGGGAATCGGCATGGCCTGCAATTTCTTGGCATTTACATTCACTTGCCCAATTGCCCGAGTAAGTTGGGATTGAATATACTTGCGTCCTGACGGTGAGTTGATGTAAGTCACAATAAAATGAGGATTTGCTTTATTTGGATCAGCCACAATTCGAATAAGATAAGAGGCAAACACAGCCCTGTGTTGACTGGTGTATACTGCACTTTTGCCAACTAATTCTGCACTGTTAGTTCGATTGAAAAGAATATCGCCTTCTTTCAACAAAAATTTGGGTTCTTCCTTGGGAGGTAAATCAATATATTTCAATTTCTCAAACGAAATTTGTCCATCGCCTAT
>JAABYK010000267.1:619-957 GCA_011775825.1 Candidatus Zhuqueibacterota bacterium
TTTGTGTTTGATCTATCGAAGATTTCATCGAGTACCGCGGATAACAAGCGATCAACATCCTCATCTGCTACGAGCCGCAGACGCCGGGCCTCATTAAGCCGGTCAAACAGTTCCTCGATGCGGGCCACAATGCGACGTTGTTCGACCAGGGAGCGGGATGGGGTGTGAGGATATGGAATAGGTATATCTACGGTAGCAAGCATGTTTGTGTTGAAGCCAGCTTGCCCAATCCACTTGTTGCAATTGGCGGCAAAAAAGCTGTCTGCCCACAACTGCCGCAGAGCCAGGGCCAGCCATTGTGGCTCTAATCGCTCCTTATTGAGAATGGTCAGCCGGGT
>JAABYK010000267.1:1107-1276 GCA_011775825.1 Candidatus Zhuqueibacterota bacterium
AGTGCCAATATTAAATGGTCGCAAATGGGGCACGCCTTTCGCTACCAAATTTTTCTTGGCACAGGCAAAGCCGCTTTTCATCTCCACCAGCTCGCCGAGCTTGACCACCCCCCATTCTTTCGGTAACTCCCACACCCCCATACGCTCATTCATCCTCACCATCTCCCAC
>JAABYK010000377.1:0-315 GCA_011775825.1 Candidatus Zhuqueibacterota bacterium
TTTCAAGAGCACCGTCGAAGAGCAAGGCAGGCCAAAAACCACGAGGAGGTTCCGCCTCCTACAAGTGATCTCGAACAGCGCACACTTCTGAGATTGACCCATGAGCTCACGGCCCTCGGAAAACGCACACACGAAAGCGCGGCTGGGGATTTTGAAACCGTGGAAAATCGCCTCAAGATATTTTTAAAGGAGTTGGAAAACATCAAGGCACGCGAAACTCTGACTGAGATCGAGAAGGTCTCGGAACCAGAGCTACATCGGCGCAGCAGCAACTACCAGCTAGAAATCACTGGGCGGGTTAAGTCTCTAAAAGCT
>JAABYK010000377.1:354-899 GCA_011775825.1 Candidatus Zhuqueibacterota bacterium
GGCGAGGAATCGTGGCAAAAACTAGAGACTGCAGGACTCTACCTCCTGACCGGAGAATTTGTCTTTGACATGCTGAAGATGGCGCACACTGACGATTACTCCCCGGCCAGCCTCGGCTTCGTGAAAGCTTTGGAAACGTTCCTCAACCAACGGATAGTCTGGCATACGGAGAGCTGGTTGGGCTGCCCGCCCAAGGATATTCGGAAAAAATTGCAACAAGACTTTAAGAAAGCTGAAAAAGGCCGCTCGACTCCCATACTTTTGCAAGCTCTGGAACAAAGCTCTGTTGCGCGAGGGTATGCGCTGTCCTGCGGCGAGCTGGCCGGAGTGTTTCGTGAGATCAAGACGAGGAACAAAGACTGGCGAGCATATCACCTCCTGAGGAAGTTTCTCTCCGCCAAGAGCGACCGTTTTCTGCAACAAAGCTTTTACGACTTGTTAGATCAGGTCTCCAACTACCGCAATGGCGCCGTGCACACCAAAGCTCTGAATTTTCAGGCCATGGAACGCTGTCGAAATCTGATTCTCCCGGAAATTAAATTTCT
>JAABYK010000377.1:986-1114 GCA_011775825.1 Candidatus Zhuqueibacterota bacterium
GTTTACTGTTTGAATTAATTGAAATTGAAATTCACGCCAATCGTGCTGCCAATTTGCCACCGGTTATCTTTATCCAGCGCACTGGTATTTGAGAAAGTAACCGCCGGATTCACTTCCACTCGGCCAAC
>JAABYK010000460.1 GCA_011775825.1 Candidatus Zhuqueibacterota bacterium
TTGAACTCGCCGAATTGCCATTGCCTGCAAATCATCCATAAGGGGTCGCGAATTTCGGCTCGCAGACTGCGGTCAAAATCCTCTTTGCGTGGCCGCCCTTCAAGACGATTCCGGGACAAAATCGCAGGGCTGAATTTCTCGGCCAGTAATTGATCTTTTAACTCAGCTTTTATAAATTGTTCCATAGGTGTATTACCCGTTATCCGTGTTTGAATTAATGGTGGCTACTGCCGTCTCGTGAACAAAATCGGTGGAAATTGTTGATATTTGGGAACTGGTGACAGCAGAGATAATGGCCGGCAACAAATGGCCGAAGGCTGTGTCTTCAAGATGATCAGGCTCAACCGCGCGCTGCTTTGCGCGGTCGAGTGTGTTATGCAAAATTCCCATCAATTTGTCCCAAGTCCAGGCACCTGTGATTTCCGGTGTGACAGCCAACAGCAGGGTTTGCGGCGGCTCGGTACTTGGTTGATCGTAGTGGATAGCGATTCCAGTTGTCTCGCGCTTGCCAGGGATGACTTCGAGCTTTTCATCGCACAGCAGCCCTTTTTGTGATTTTCCAGAGTTGAAACCACTTGGAGGAAGCCACTGGACTATTGAGAGGAAATCTCCCTCGGGAACAAAAACATCCGGACTGTCAACATCTTGGGGCGCAATTTCAGGATATTCCACGGCCACCCAATAGTCGTTCTCACGGAAGGGAAGCTGTAAAGGTTTCAAGATAGGATTGGGTTTCCCNNGACTGCCGGCATCACGAAAGTCTGCGGCAGTTTGCATTTCTGCTGGATTTTTCAGGTTGAAAACTGGGATCAGGTTAAATTCGGGGCCAAAAATTTCTTGGGCCGCCTCACGGTATCGGGCTGTCCTCTCTTCTGCTGTTAAGGTCAGTTCTTCTCCTTCGATCTTGAGTTCCTCGGCCCTATCACGCTTGCGGATAACAATGTCTTTGATACGTACAGCTTGGTTTACCAGAATGGTTTTTGCTACTTCCGTATCTCCAAAGGCACTAAGGGGTAAGGCATCCTTCACACCAAATTTTGCCAGAGCCAGCAATGCTTTCCGTAGTGATTCGATATCCGGATTAGGATTGTCTTCCGAGTCCAATGCGAGAATGGCAGACTCCAGGTTGCGTATAGCTTCATCAAAGACATTGAAAGCGTTCTTCACTCGATCAC
>JAABYK010000112.1:0-178 GCA_011775825.1 Candidatus Zhuqueibacterota bacterium
ATTTCCCATCTCCCATCGCAGGCTTCCAAGATCTCCCAATCGTGAAGCAACTGTAGTACTCTCTCTGCCAAACAGTTCCAAGTCTGTAGTAAAAGCAAGATTCAGCAGAGAATCAGCTGTTTGATAATTGCCTTGAAGTTGCTCGGTTTTAGCCATTTCAGCCTGAGTTTCGGAGAGT
>JAABYK010000112.1:237-535 GCA_011775825.1 Candidatus Zhuqueibacterota bacterium
AGTGAAAAGCTCATTTTTAAGATCCAGCGCTTTTTTGAGTTGAGATTCGGCTTTCTCAATATCCCCCAGTTCCCGATACGTAACGCCTAAAGTATGCCGGACGGAAGCCTCTACGGCTGGCTGGTTGTTCAGTTCACTCTCAATTCTATCAGCGGTGCGATCCAGTATATCGATGACTCGTACCTCAAGGCCATCTTCGTAAGGATTTGGCGAAGCCAGCATCTCCTGCAAAAACGTATTAACCTGTTCAGCCTTTTGGCGCTCGATTTCTGCTACCCTTGCTTGGTAAAGTGAAAAA
>JAABYK010000112.1:648-854 GCA_011775825.1 Candidatus Zhuqueibacterota bacterium
CCGGCCGGGCAGAAATCGGTTCATTTTTTTGATAGTGCCGGATATCCTGCAACAACTGGTCTGCCGACCCATAGCGCCGTTCTGGTTCTTTCCGAATCGTTTTTAACACAATAGTATCCAAGTCTCCTTTCAACCGTTTTTTATGCTGCTTTTTGTTGATGCCACTGACCTGAATTGAATCGGATGATCTTCCTGAAATGATGGAG
>JAABYK010000112.1:939-1129 GCA_011775825.1 Candidatus Zhuqueibacterota bacterium
TGGTGATCGCTTCCCCCTGTACTTGTTCGGGACTTGCATACTCAGGAGTCATCAAAAATAATCCTGTTTTGGTAACGGGTGCTCCTTCATGCGGTTCCTCTTCAAGAATCTTGGCAATCCCGAAATCAAGCAGTTTTACCGTGCCGTGCACATCAACAAAAATATTGTTGGGTTTCAGGTCCCGGTGAAC
>JAABYK010000009.1:0-143 GCA_011775825.1 Candidatus Zhuqueibacterota bacterium
CCACAGGAGGGTCAAATGCTTCATTACCTAAAAAACAATGATGCACTTGGAACAACAAATAGAGGCGTCCCCTGCGAATCAGGGCTCTGCACGTTATGCGTAGCCGATTGCAAGGGCAAGTGCGAAACCTGGCTTTCGTCACT
>JAABYK010000009.1:322-467 GCA_011775825.1 Candidatus Zhuqueibacterota bacterium
CCGACTACTGGGAATCTTTTGCTGTTGGCGCGGCATTGTGTGGCTTCCCTATAGTAATCGGTGAAAATGTTGTTGGAGTAGACCAGAAGTCCGTAATCCAAAAAGGGCGCATTGTCTCGTCACCCGAGATGGAGCGCCGAATCGA
>JAABYK010000009.1:552-891 GCA_011775825.1 Candidatus Zhuqueibacterota bacterium
CACCCGAAATGGAGCGCCGAATCGATTCATTCTTGCGCTACTTTGACGGCTACGGTGCAATAATCGTTCAAATGAACGTTGAGGACACCCGCAATGGCGTTGCAGAATACTTAGCGGAAAAATATGGGAATGATGTAATCATTGAACTGAAATGGGGCCAAGGTGCCAAGGATATTGGCGGCGAGATCCAGGTAAACTCCTTGGAATATGCCCTATTTCTGAAAGAAAGGGGTTATGTAGTCGATCCGGACCCCACTGATCCGGTGGTGCAGGACGGTTTCAAAAATCGCGCTATCAGAGCCTTCGCCAGACACAGCCGACTTGGTGCGACAAATCTCG
>JAABYK010000009.1:917-1077 GCA_011775825.1 Candidatus Zhuqueibacterota bacterium
TCACTTGGTTTCAAACGAATTTCATTGAAAACCGGGGCATACGGCATGGAAGCACTCGCCATGTCGATCCGTCTATCCTCAGACGCGAAACTGGACCTGCTAACAATAGATGGCGCAGGTGGCGGGACCGGAATGAGCCCCTGGAACATGATGGACCACT
>JAABYK010000285.1 GCA_011775825.1 Candidatus Zhuqueibacterota bacterium
AACAGCACAAGACGCCGCAGGACGTGCTCTCGACGGAAATGGGGATGGAGTCGGCGGTGACGACTTTTTCTTCAGTTTTTTCACCGCATCGCTAAATGACACAAAACCGGTCGTTCTGGATTTTTTCCCGACCCGGAAAGACACGGCCATCTTCATAAAGGATGTATTTTGGGCACAATTTAACCGGGAATTAAATCCGGCGACTATCGACGAGAACACAGTATTTGTGACCGCAGAAGGGGGAGCCGATGTTGAGGTGCAGATGGACTATGTGCCGGATGGCTCGCGCAGATTGACCCTCATTCCCAAAGAAGCCCTGATGGCGGATCACCAATATTTCATTACCCTGGCACCCGGTTTACGATTAATGGATGGCGGAGAACTTGAGAGCAGTTTCAAATGGCAATTTACGACTCANNCCTCGCGCCCGGTATCAGGTTAATGGATGGCGGAGAACTTGAGAGCAGTTTCAAATGGCAATTTACGACTCAGGCTCAGCCAATTCAAATACGCTTTCTGGATGATTTTGAGAGCAGCCTGTTGTGGACGCAGCCCGGTGAATCTGCCGCGACGCAAGGAATCGATCGGGATAGCACATCCCTTCAACTGACCCCGAACGTTTCTGTCTCTGAACACAACGGTGCCCAACTGAACTACAAATTCACGAGCGAAGCAGGATTCATACAAATAGACCATACCGCCCAAACAAACATCGATCTCGAGCAAAATTTGGAAATTGGCCTTTATGTGTACGGCGATAACAGTCAAAATGAGATTCGCGTTTTTTTGAATGATGCCGATGGTGTGGAAGCCCTGCCGTGGACAATCATCAATTGGTCCGGATGGAAGTTGCTGCGGTTTGCTTTGAACCAGGTTCAATTGCAGCCGGGTGAAAATGGCAATGGCATGTTCGACGCGCAAAATATTGCTTTGGGTGGACTTCAGCTTAATTTTCGAGGCCAGAGCAAAGGGCAACTTTTCTTCGACGACGTCATTGAAACTATCCCGGAAACGCCGGTGTCGGTTGAAGCACCTGACACGGAAAGGCAATTTCCGGAAAACTTTATTTTGGCTCAAAATTATCCCAACCCATTTAA
>JAABYK010000064.1:0-196 GCA_011775825.1 Candidatus Zhuqueibacterota bacterium
AATAAGGAGTTTAACGTATGTTAGAACTAAAAAAAGGCGTTGATATTCTTGCCGAGGTTGGCGGAATCACAAGCGTTGATGCCGCAAAAGCGCTTTTCAATGAAAAGCTTGATGCAAAAAATCTCGATAAGATTTCAAAGATTAAAACAGAGGATGCACTAATTAAGATTGCAAATGCAATCTCCATGTGCGAACC
>JAABYK010000064.1:273-546 GCA_011775825.1 Candidatus Zhuqueibacterota bacterium
GATTAAGGATCACACAATTCACTACGACCTTCCCCAGGAACAGGGTCGTCTCGTAAATCAGACGTTCTACATTGTCAATGAAGGCGAACAGACTTCCAGTATTGCGAAAACTCAGCTGAGATCAGAGGCTCTCGATTACATCAAGAACTACATGAAAGGCATAATGAAAGGCCTTACCATGTATGTCTCGTTTCTCAACAGGGGTCCGGTAGGCGCAGAAGCGGCAATCCCCGCGATCATGATCTCTTCTTCATGTTACGTGCAGACTTCAGG
>JAABYK010000064.1:673-837 GCA_011775825.1 Candidatus Zhuqueibacterota bacterium
CCTCACAGGTATGACCGGACCCGACGGACGAAAGACATACTTTGCAGGTGCTGCACCATCAGGCTGCGGAAAAACAACAACAGCGATGGTAGGAACCGACTTCATTGGAGACGACCTTGCACAGCTGTGGATTGCTGACGACGGAACCCTCAGAGGTATCAACC
>JAABYK010000064.1:928-1392 GCA_011775825.1 Candidatus Zhuqueibacterota bacterium
AGGCGATCCGTACCTCTTCAAAAAACTTCGCAACGAGGGAGCAGAGGTAATCTTCTCAAATGTATGTATCGACGAAAACGGCAAACCGCGCTGGACCGGTGACGGTGAACCTGAACCGGCAAAGGGAACAAACTTCCAGGGTGAATGGTATCCCGGTAAGAAAGATGCCGACGGTAAGGAAATTCCGATTTCCCATCCCAACTCACGCTGTACTATCCGGTGTAACGAGATTGACAACTACAATGAAAGTGCCGCCGAAGATGACAATGGTGTTGAAGTAAAGGTTATCACCTACTCAGGCCGTGATGCAGATACTATGCCTCCGGTATGGGCGGCAAAAACCATGGATGAGGGTGTAGCAATCGGTGCATCTATCGTTTCCAAGGCAACCGCAACAGAAGTCGGGGCAACCGGTGTACGCCGCCAGCCCTGGGCGAACGCTCCCTTTATCGCCGGTGCATTAG
>JAABYK010000064.1:1515-1756 GCA_011775825.1 Candidatus Zhuqueibacterota bacterium
GAAGGGAGCAAACTTCTCGGCGAAAAGAAAGACGTAAAAGTATGGCTCGGATGGCTTGAAATGCGTGCAAACGGTGATGTTGATGCTATTGAAACACCAATCGGCTTCATCCCCAAATATGAAGACCTGAAGAAGCTTTTTGCAAAAATCAACAAAGAGTATTCTGAAGAGCTCTACAAAAAGCATTTTGCATTCTACATCGATAACATCGTTGCCAGAATCGACCTTCAGACAGAAGCGT
>JAABYK010000652.1:0-230 GCA_011775825.1 Candidatus Zhuqueibacterota bacterium
TTTTCATGGCAACTCAGACAGACGGCATTCGTTTTATCGTGAAGCTGCGCTTTATAGTCCGAGGCATGGGGATTATGACACACCGAACACATGCCGACCGCCACGGGCCCATGAACATACTTATTCCTCTTGAACTCCTTCACCTTGTCAAGATGGCATTCATTGCAAACTTTCGCATCGCCTTCCCTGGCAACGTATTTAGATGGACGGCTTGACGGGATATGACAATA
>JAABYK010000652.1:325-539 GCA_011775825.1 Candidatus Zhuqueibacterota bacterium
TTCTGCGGAGGAATTTTCAAGCTGACTCGCCGCAGGCCTCATATTGTGACATGGACTGCAGAGTTTTTCCTTTTCCGGAGTGTGCATTATAAATGGGCGATATCCTGATGGAGGCAATTCATAAGGACCAGAAAGAACAAAAATTTCAGCAACGGCTCGCTTAATGACTTTCCCACCTGCCAAAGCCTCGACTTTTACAACATTTTCACCCGAT
>JAABYK010000652.1:686-887 GCA_011775825.1 Candidatus Zhuqueibacterota bacterium
CCAGGGTAGATTATTTCCAGTGCCTGTACTTTCTCAGCGATCAAAAAGAAACTTGCGAGGGCGAGAAAAAACAAAATAAGTTTGTTGTGCATTTTTGTCTCCATACTGAAATCCAAATTAAATCAGCGCCATAGCATCACGCTCAGCGAGACCTATTCATCTCAGGCAATACGGCCTGACCTGGCAAAATAGGATTTAGCT
>JAABYK010000652.1:1042-1179 GCA_011775825.1 Candidatus Zhuqueibacterota bacterium
GCCTGGCCACCAATAGTCGTCAGGAAATTGCCCTCTGCATCAAAAACCACCATCTTGTGCGCCAACGAGTCGGTAACGTAAACATGGCCCGAAGGACTAACGGCTATCGCCTTTGGCAACCGAAAGGACCCTAAGGC
>JAABYK010000358.1:0-336 GCA_011775825.1 Candidatus Zhuqueibacterota bacterium
AGCGATCACGGCTATGTTTTCTTTGGGCCCGGATTGGAATCTACTGTGGCAGCGGATGCCGCCAAGTCTTTGAACCAGAATCGCTACCGGTTCTTTGCTGACGAGGAGCCGATGCCCGAGGAAGCCCCCGGACTATATTTCATCGGCGAAAGGCGGCTGGCCATGCTGCAGGGGAGAATTAAGAATCGGCCACAGGGGCCAAGCGCGAATAAAGCGTACCGCCACGGCGGCCTGTCGTTGATGGAAATGCTAACGCCGTGGCTGATCATAAGACGAACCTAAGGAGAGAAACAGAATGAAAACGAAAGTCGGCACCGTACTCGAAGAAGAGGTCGT
>JAABYK010000358.1:467-789 GCA_011775825.1 Candidatus Zhuqueibacterota bacterium
CGGCTGTGCTCACGCCCGTTTCAACTATCCACACAGGAATTGAATGAAATCCTGGAAGAGGACTATTTCGAGCAATGAACATTAACGACATTCCGTCCGGTGAAGCCACCATCATCGATGCGAATATCGTGCTGTATGCCACACAGCAGGCTTCGCAGCAGTGCAAGCGGCTGCTGTTGCGCTGTGCCGATGATGATGTGAAGGGTATTTTGCCGACTCATATACTGGCGGAAATCATGCACCAGTTAATGATAGCCGAAGCCCGCGATAACGGTTGGATTAAAGGCCCGAATCCCGCCCGGCAGTTGGCAGAAAAGCCCGA
>JAABYK010000358.1:834-1488 GCA_011775825.1 Candidatus Zhuqueibacterota bacterium
ACGAGGATCTGATGCGGGAAATGTTTGCCATCGGTTTCCTCTTGGAGCCGTTGCAGCAGGAAGATTTCATCACCGCCATGAGCGCCCAGCGCCGCTTTGGTTTGCTCACAAACGACGCTCTGTCGGTGGCCATTGCCCAGCGGTTGCGGGCCAAAGCCTTTGCCTCGGCGGATAAGGTTTTTACAGGGGTGCAGGGGTTGATGGTGTATGCTCCGGGTGATTTGGAGACATAGGGCTGTAGTGGCAGAAATCGACACATTCGATGAAACAACAGGGGCTATATTCAAATGAAACTCGAATCATTTCGGGTTCAGAACTACAAAAAAATCAGAGATACAGACTGGATATCGTGTGGAGATTTGACTTGCCTTGTTGGAAAGAACGAATCTGGTAAATCTGCAATTTTTCGAGGCCTGTCAAAGCTCAATCCCTCAGATGGTGAAAAATATGATGGACTGAAAGAATTTCCAAGACGCAGATACACCGATGAATTTCATTCTCAAGATTGGCCTGCAGCAAGCGGCAGATTTGAACTTACTCAAGAAGAAAAATCCTCTCTCATTAATATTTGTGCAAAGCTGGATACCGTTTCTCACGTCATTTTCACCAGATATTACTCTTGGCATCTGGCTATTGAGTTCGAACCCGAACCTA
>JAABYK010000358.1:1588-1734 GCA_011775825.1 Candidatus Zhuqueibacterota bacterium
GAGGAGGTTTCTGAAGATGAAATTGACAACGCGATCAAAATAATTGAACAATCGACCAATGAGGATTGGCAGCAAGAACTTTTTTCGCCATTGTTAAAGGATTTCGAGAATTTAAAAAGTGAATCGCTCTCGAGAGGGGAACTCAA
>JAABYK010000063.1:0-265 GCA_011775825.1 Candidatus Zhuqueibacterota bacterium
AGGCAAAAAGGTGAGCGTGTACGACGACACCATTATTGCATACGGCAAAGAAGGTGAGGAAATCTTTCGCACTACCGTTGAAGAACCCGTCTTTGAACGATCGCAAGAACATCCAAATTCGATCTAAGGGGTTGTGAATAAATAACTTGGCATTTTATATATCTCTAAGCTTAATAAAAAGAGTGATGCTTTCTCTGAAATTTTTCAATTTACGTTTTCACATGCCCGGACCCGGCGTAGCCGGAACCAAAACTTTACTAAACTT
>JAABYK010000063.1:375-530 GCA_011775825.1 Candidatus Zhuqueibacterota bacterium
TTTCAAACACCGCGTCCCGAAACCGTGGAACGGCTGTTGTCTCAAAACCAAAATCAGGCCCTGGCTGAAATCGGTGCGGCAATTGAAGACGAGACAAACAATGGCAATCTCTCAAACCTAATCAGGGCGTTGCGGAACTGTGCAGACAGTCAAGA
>JAABYK010000063.1:552-1284 GCA_011775825.1 Candidatus Zhuqueibacterota bacterium
GCAATTGCAAGCGTCCCACAATGTTCTCTTTGGTCATGTCGCCCATTCGCCGGTGCCGCCTTATGAGACCGAATATGGAGAGGAAACGTTGTTTCAGCAACCGCAGCAATTGGGAGACCTTTCCGGATTTTACGCCGCATTTGGTTTGCAACTCAATTTGCAGGAGCATGAACGAGTCGACAACATTAGCTGCGAATGCGAATTTCTCTCATTCCTGACTCGCAAAGAAGCGTACGCTTTGGAACAGAAGGATGCCGAAATGGTCCAGGAAACCCGCAAAGCTCAGAGACTCTTTCTTCGCGACCACCTGGCCCGGTTTGTGCCGGCATTTGTCAATCTCCTGAAACGCGAAGCGTCAAACAGCTTGTACGGTGCGCTTGGAGACCTGTGCTATGAATTTGTGTTGATGGAATGTCAACGCTTTAAGATCAAAGCCGGTCCGGAACAGCTCCGGCTTCGTCCCAAGGTGGTCGTGGACGACTGCTTTACTTGCGGCTCCGGACAGGACATCATTCAAGACATGTGTGACAACGGCACCTGTTTCGTCAACACAGATTGAAAGATGCACCATGGAACGTTGTCTTTGCGACCATTTAAGCCGGGATTGTCATTTCGAGTGGAACGAAGTGAAGCGAGAAATCTTTTGAATGCTGAATTCAAACCTAGGACTCCGGGTCTTTGTTCGTTGTGTAAACCGCATAATTAATCGAACATATGAACAGGATTGAAAAG
>JAABYK010000436.1:0-368 GCA_011775825.1 Candidatus Zhuqueibacterota bacterium
GCTGCCATGGAATTTTGAGCGGCTCAACGAACGGTCATTTGAGATCGCACAGACGCTAAAAGAAATGGGAGTGGATGTCGCCATCCCATTATTTGAAGAGACTGTAGAATGGGCGGGAGCCATCAACGCAGTATTGTTGGAAAAACCCAGATTGATGGGGCAGGCGTTGTTGTTTCGGGATAAATCACTGATGAAACGCCGTGCACAGCTGGGTGGCATCCGGGTCGGCATTTTTGAAGAGGCCCAGGACAAAGGTGATGTCATTCGGTTTTTGAGACGTGTGAATCAGGCATTGTTAAAGCTGGATGGTGATCCAAATGACCCCATTCACCTGAAAGCATTTGATAAAGCCGGCTGTGAAGGGCATT
>JAABYK010000436.1:380-939 GCA_011775825.1 Candidatus Zhuqueibacterota bacterium
GGAGGCTTTCGTCAAAAACGGCAAAATTCAGTTTTTGAACATTTCTGAGTACGTTACTCTTGGCTACTCGGTGTTCGTGCCGGCATCGCCTGAGTTGGAGCAGTACCGCGAAAAAATCACTCAGGAGATTGAGAAGTTAATCGAAACGTTCGAGATCGACTTTGGGTTTATTCACCCGGAATACTTTGTGACAAGTGATGGCAAGATGTATTTTGGTGAAGTAGCTTATCGTCCGCCCGGTTTTCAGGGGTTTGAGATCATTGAGCGTGNNGAGATCATTGAGCGCGTATACGACATGAACTGTTATCAGGCATTGGTCGTGGTTTTTGATCCCAAAACCACAGAAGAAGAGCTGGAAGAGTTCTTCCCAACGCCAATCAAGGACGCCAACGGCTATGCGGGTACCTTCGGGGTCTATCCAAAACGTCGCGTGATTAACGAATTGTGCATTCCCGAAGAAACCGAAAATCATGAATACTTTGAGTTCCACGAGTTGCAGGAACCCATGCAGAACAAGGTTCCCAAACGTAGTGCGTTTGGCACCCATTGGGGCTTGCTG
>JAABYK010000436.1:1015-1211 GCA_011775825.1 Candidatus Zhuqueibacterota bacterium
GCTATCACCCAGCTTGGCAAAGCCAGCGACTTTGCCAAGCCGCGTTTTCAGTCTCAGGTACTTGAGCTCAGTGGGCGTGTGCTGGCTCAACAAAATGATGTCTCGGCGCTTTACGAACGGATTCCGCAATTACATGAAGCGGGTATCTTCGCCGGCACTGACTGGGCTTCGCCCCAAAACCTGATCGCACAACTGG
>JAABYK010000016.1:0-195 GCA_011775825.1 Candidatus Zhuqueibacterota bacterium
TTGGTACCGGGTGCCATGGCAAAGATATGCGCCGCATAAGAGATAAAGACGCCGGCCGAAGCGCATTGGGCTCCTTTCGGGGAGACGTACATTACGATGGGAATCTCGGCATTAAGTTCCAGCTGAATGATAGAGCGCATAGCCGTCATTAACCCGCCGGGAGTGTCTAGTTCCACTACTAACACTTCAGCACCA
>JAABYK010000016.1:239-597 GCA_011775825.1 Candidatus Zhuqueibacterota bacterium
TCAGCACCATCCTCAACTGCCTGTGAAATTTCATAGTCCATATAATCGGCAGTGACGGGACTGATCACGCCCTCGAGGGTGATGACATTAACCTGCTGTTGCTGAGATGAAAGTTCCGGTATGATACCGCATACGCCAAGAAGTAAAACTGCAATAAAAAGAAGGCGTCTAGATATTGACATGATGATCCTCAATAGGCTGAGAATGGCTATACAGAATATAGAGGACTAATGCGCATCACACAAGAGAATAGATGGATGACAGAATGGAAAGTAGGGACGTTTTATAAAACGTCCCTACCAATTTTTTCCGATTACTTTTCTTTAATATGTGTCTTTGGAGCACCCAAAGAAAACCA
>JAABYK010000016.1:607-836 GCA_011775825.1 Candidatus Zhuqueibacterota bacterium
TATTTTTGCACGCACTGCATGGCGGAATTCGCCCGCTTTTTTCAAAATTGATTGCTTTACCACATTCCGTACAAAGAAATTTACCGGCGCCGGCGACTTCGCCAGTGTGGTATGTCAGCTGCTCATCAACGGTGTTGTCCACTTCGTTTGCCAAGTCTTTGATGGATTTCGTTACCTTGCCCAATACCTCCAGACTTGTGTTGGCAAACCGCTGGAAACCTTCTGATTG
>JAABYK010000016.1:918-1047 GCA_011775825.1 Candidatus Zhuqueibacterota bacterium
GCTTGTATCAGATTCCGCCAGTCTTTCCGCACGGCTTTGGATGCTTTGTCGATTTCATTTTTGGTGAATTCGGAAGCTTCATCAAGAGATGAACCGGCTGTTTTCAGTGCACGATCAAATTCCTTACGG
>JAABYK010000184.1:0-322 GCA_011775825.1 Candidatus Zhuqueibacterota bacterium
TCCGATAATATGACCACATTATCGTGGGTTGTGGCGAATCTCTGTTTGACGCCATCGCTCAGAAACGGAATTTGCTCCTCCTCGTTGAGGGCATCATCCGGAACCTCATCGAAGATGGGTTCCACATCTTGAACAAAATCGTCGCATGCGCTCCACAACATGAACAGCGACAGTATGAAAATCGTTAGAATTGACTGGGTTTTCTTCATGTTAGCCTCCTCCAAATTTTACAACGAGAACCTAAAGGACAAATTGTAGGTCCGCGGATTTTGTAACGTCAAAAAGTCTTGCCCGCGAATTAAACTACGAGAACCATTGAAGT
>JAABYK010000184.1:387-906 GCA_011775825.1 Candidatus Zhuqueibacterota bacterium
CAAATCCCGCAGATAGCTGTTGGCCCCAAACAATTTTGGCAAAATATCTCTTAAGCTGTAACTGATGCTAATTTCGCGCAGTTTAAAAAAGTCAGCGTCTTCAACGAAATTGTAGTCAAAACGCCAATCCAATCTCGCAAACTCTTCTGCAGCCGCATTGTATTCCGCTGTGCCCGGGGTGAGTTCTTCCACACCTTCAACCGGCGATGAGAAGCCTGCAACTCCTGTACCCGCTACCCCAAGCTGCGTGGCCAGTTCGTTAAAGCGTGGTTTATTGCCAAAACGCGCCGCAAAGATGTCGGTATTATTGAATACACTCAATCCGGTGGCCCAATCGGTCAACACGTAAATATTCAGGTTTTTGAAAACTCTTAAGTTCAGAGAAAACGACCCGGTATAATGCGGAACCGGGTTGCCGCGGGCAACGCGATTCTCAAGGGTGTTATCCGGAGTATCCGGACCAGCATAGACATCGTTTTCGTCAAAGGTGGCGCCGAACACAGGTATGGTAAAGAATTC
>JAABYK010000184.1:924-1347 GCA_011775825.1 Candidatus Zhuqueibacterota bacterium
TGTTTTCTCAGGCCCTCTTTAACCACATTGATGTCAAAGCCGTCGAAAATAGGTTGGGCGCCACCGAGGTCGTCGACTTCATTGTCCTGAAAACTGTTGATCAAGGTGAAATCAAGGCCGAAATTTTTCGTGCGAATGGGCGATCCTTGAAACAGGGTTTCGATTCCCCGGCCGCTTGCCTGGCCTATATTAAAGGGTACAGAGGTACGTGTTTTCCCGGTAGAAGGTGCGTTGCGGAACAGGATAATCGAATCCTCGATGTCCTGACTATAATAGCTGAGTTCAAGGGCATAGTTGGCGAAGAACTCAGCATCAAATCCGAGTTCGAGTTCTTTGACGCGTTCCGGTTCGATTTCAGCGTTGCCAATCCGTCTCAACACGCCACCGGCGCCAAAACCGCCTTGTTCAGCTTCATAAAGCAAG
>JAABYK010000184.1:1418-1597 GCA_011775825.1 Candidatus Zhuqueibacterota bacterium
AGGCTTGCTCTCCGACAACCGTGGCATAATCGCGGCGCAACCCGCCGGTCAGAAAGTATTGATCTTTGAACGAGAGATTCACTTCTCCAAAAATCCCGGCTTCTCTGCGTCGGTTAAAATTCTCGTCTGCTGTTGATAATTCGGCGCCTGCACCGATATTGGTAATAAGATCCGTGAGG
>JAABYK010000297.1:0-198 GCA_011775825.1 Candidatus Zhuqueibacterota bacterium
ATAATCATACATCCATTGCTGAGTTTTTTCTCGCACTTCATCCAGAGTTTTAAACACATACGCATTGAGTAGTTCCTGTCGCATACTTCCATTCAGGCGTTCGATATACGCGTTTTGCGTGGGTTTCCCCGGCTGGATAAAGGCTAAGGTGATCTGGTGCTCCTTGCACCATTGATCAAGTTTCTGGGATATAAATTC
>JAABYK010000297.1:294-592 GCA_011775825.1 Candidatus Zhuqueibacterota bacterium
AATTCCGGGCCGTTATCCACCCGGATCATGTTCGGAAGCCCGCGGGTTTCGGAGAGTTGACTCAGCACGCGAATAACTCGCAGTGCGGGCAGACTCGTGTCGGATTCGATGTGCAACACTTGCCGGTTGTAGTCATCGATTACATTCAGCAGGCGAAAGCTACGTCCGTCCCACAGGCTATCGTGCATAAAGTCCAGGCTCCATACCTGGTTGGGCTCGTCCGGTTGGAACAGGGTTTGTTTGGCTCGTGCAGGGAGCCGTTTCTTGGCTCTTCGTCGAATATTGAGGCCCAACATCG
>JAABYK010000297.1:747-1024 GCA_011775825.1 Candidatus Zhuqueibacterota bacterium
ATGATGAACCAGACTCAGGTCGGCATACATACGCTTCAGGCGACGGTTCTCAGCTTCCAATTCTTTCAGGCGGGTAAGTTCACTAACGCTCATCCCTCCGTACTTGGCTTTCCAGTTATAGAAGGTGGCCGGACTAATTCCGTGTTCGCGAGCCAAGTCGGCTACTTTGCGCCCCTGCTCATGCTGGGAGAGGATAGAGATGATTTGAGATTCGGTAAAACGAGATTTTTTCATAGGTCAAAAGTAAGAGTTTTTCCACTTTAGACCGGACGAATTT
>JAABYK010000708.1:0-495 GCA_011775825.1 Candidatus Zhuqueibacterota bacterium
CTAAAAAGGTATCAATGGTTTCACCTGTTGTTAGATACCTAAGTTTTGTGCAAACGAGCAAAAGGCAACTCTAATTGAATAGGAACAGACTTGGGCATAAGAGCGTCTAAAAAGCGAGCGGCCCACTGTGTTGTCGTTGGAATCAAGAGATGCCATCGTCCATCCCAAAAGATGCGAGCGCGTACGCGCCCGACTTTCCGAAAGAGTTGTTTGGATGTGCAATTGATAAATTCGGTCTGTTTTAAACGGGCTTGTTTCGCCCAATGGATCAGGTTATGGGTCATGAAAACGAAGTGTAGAAAAGCATAAATGGCATAGAATTGACGTGAACGCATATTTTGAATATTGTAGACATGGCGTGATTGGGCAAAGAAAGCCTCAATTGTTTGGCGTTCATTGTAGAATTCAAAACAGCGCATAATCCCAAATTCCTGACCGGGTAAATTGGTATAAAGCATGGAGTAAGTATAGCTGCCATCTGTCAAATAGAACTCG
>JAABYK010000708.1:512-1056 GCA_011775825.1 Candidatus Zhuqueibacterota bacterium
GCAGTCGCCGAATGCCATCTTCAGGCGGTAATTCTGTGCCGTGAACGTTTTCAGCTATAGGTATCCAGTCTTGAAGCGGAATATCTCGGGCTAAACGAGCCGCCGTATCGGACCGTCCGCCTTTCATGATGAAATAGCCGCTTTGATTTGCCAAGAATTGGCGATTATCAAGGCTATCATAACCAGCATCCAAGCGACGGATAAGGGTCACGCCTGGATTATCCTGTCCTAATTGGATGTCTATATCGTGCAGCAAGTCTGGCAATCGGTTTCGACAATTGACATTGCCTGCATCCAGATAGAATTGCACGACTTCATCATAAGCCCCGATGTAAGCTAGTGATGTTTGATAGCCTTGATTGCCACGTTTACGAGGGAAATAGCCTTTGCGTGCCAATTCGTAGCTTTTCCCATTGGCGACCAGACCACATTGGTCAATATCAACCACAAGTTGACCTTTGGCGCGCCGGGCCTGCGACTGCTTCACAAACATCTCAGCATGAACCTGTCTCAATTCTTCTACATTGTCGGCACTGAAACGGGT
>JAABYK010000617.1:0-512 GCA_011775825.1 Candidatus Zhuqueibacterota bacterium
CATTAGGGTCTTCAAGTAGAGCTCGGCCCCTACAAACGGACAGGCCTTGATTTCGATTGTATGTTGTAGATCGTTCGCCATCATATCGGGAGAGCCCGACCCTGTTGATTGTAAACCAAAAATTGCTATCAGAATCTTGAATTACTTTGAAAGCGTAATGGTAAAGCAGGTAGAGCCCGGTTCGGATTCAATGTTGATCTGACCGCCGTGGGCATTAATAATATCATTGGTAATGGAAAGTCCAAGTCCTGTTCCCTGTGTTCCTTTTTTGGTCGTAAAGAATGGCTGCAAGATTTTCTCTTTCATCTCCTCTGGAATACCCGGCCCGTTGTCTTCGATATCAATAGAAACGGTTCCACCTTTTTTAAGGGTTCGAATGGTTAGTTTGGGTAAGTATTCCTCCTTGCCGTCCAGTTTTTTCACTTTCTCGTGCATTGCATCAAATGCATTATTGCAGATGTTCAAAATCACCCGGCTGAAGTCTTCAGCGATAACCGGAATTTCACCGACAT
>JAABYK010000617.1:625-900 GCA_011775825.1 Candidatus Zhuqueibacterota bacterium
TCGCTACTTCTTCTTGGGCTTCTTCAATCATCTCTACGCTGATCTCGGAAAAGTTATTCACAAAGTTCAGTGGATTTTTGATCTCGTGAGCTATTCCTGCTGTCAACTGTCCCAAGGATGCGAGCTTCTCCTGCTGCACAAGTTGATCCTGGGTGCGTCTTAAATTTTCGTGAGCAGTTTCGAGTTTACTATGAGCTTTTTCTAAATCGTGATAGGCATTTTCAATCTCTTTGGCCTGGGCCAGTTCGCGTTCACGCGTTCGCTCTCGCTCCCTG
>JAABYK010000617.1:918-1117 GCA_011775825.1 Candidatus Zhuqueibacterota bacterium
GCGGATGAGCCTTCGCCTCTGAACTCTGTCAATAACGAACATGCCGGCAGCAAAAATAAGAAAGTAGAAACCGTATGCTAACCATGTTCTATACCAGGGTGGAAGCACACGCAGAATTTTAATTTGGTCTTCCCCGTTGCTCCAAACACCATCGCGGTTGCTGGCCATTAGTTTAAAATCGTATTCTCCGGGGGGTAAG
>JAABYK010000617.1:1152-1370 GCA_011775825.1 Candidatus Zhuqueibacterota bacterium
CCCCCGCTTTTCCAGTCGTCATCAAATCCTTCAAGCATGTATCGGTACTCGTTTCGGTTGGGACTTGCAAAATGGAGGGCTGAAAACTCAATTGTAATTGTAGTTACCGAAGGTGGTATGGTAATCTGTTGAGCCGTTAAGAGCGGTCCGTCTATCGCGACACCTTCAGTCGGATCAACAATAGTCCCGTCGAGATAGAGATCTCTGAAAACCAAGTC
>JAABYK010000167.1:0-228 GCA_011775825.1 Candidatus Zhuqueibacterota bacterium
GACGCGGGCGCGCTATGTTGAGCGCGGGCTCGGCCATATATACGAGACAACACTGGATGATCTTGAGGAGAAACAGGTGTCGGGTGAAACGATAAACGGCATATACCGTGCGCGCTGGGGCGCAGGCGGGCGCGCGGTTGCGATACAGCAGCTTGATGAGGACAGCACGATCGTCACTTACGCGCTTGAGCTTCCAGCCGGCGCCACCTCGACAAATACATTCTCTCT
>JAABYK010000167.1:387-623 GCA_011775825.1 Candidatus Zhuqueibacterota bacterium
CCCCGAACACCATTGCACTGACGACAAAAGCGTCCGCGGGGGTGGCCGGATACCTTTACTTCCTCGACACCGAAACTGGGGGGGTCAGTCGGGTGCTTGAAGACATTCCGGGTCTTACCGCGCTTGTAAGCCCCGATGCGCGATATGTAGCCTACTCATGGGCTGATTCCGGGAACACATTTGCGATGCTCCTGCGCGACCTTGAAACGGGGGATGACAAGCAGATCTCGCTTGCC
>JAABYK010000167.1:694-1002 GCA_011775825.1 Candidatus Zhuqueibacterota bacterium
GATAGAGCTTCCGCGCAATGCGCTGTATCCCGACGATTGGTATCAGGGAACTGTTTCCTTTGCCGACGATCTTTGGAGGATCGATGCGGCAAATGGGAATACCGAACGGGTCGCGCAGCTTGTTGGCGCAGACGGGGTCGGGATAGATGCGGTTGACCCGTTGCTCGGACCCGATGAACGCATGCTCTTTTTCATTAACAAAAAAGACGGCACGCCGTGGCGCGTGCTTCTGGAGCGCGAAAACATCTCAGGAGACCAATCTACGAGTGCTGTTGGTTCTTAATGCGCGGCAGTATCTCCGTCTTTTA
>JAABYK010000167.1:1138-1413 GCA_011775825.1 Candidatus Zhuqueibacterota bacterium
TGTTTACGTCGATGAGAAAGCGGCTTGGGTCGGGAAGGACGTGTTCGGTGATTTTTTTCACGATGTGGTTGAGAGAGGAGAGTGTCGCTCCTCCGTGGCCAATGAGTGCTTTTGCGTGCGAGGTTTCAATGAGAAAACACGGGGTGCCGGTGAGCTCATCGAAGGACTCGGAGATTTTTGCATCGTCAATGCCCATGCGGGTAAGAATATCTGCGATGATGCCGTGTATTGTCTTTGCTGGGTTTTCCGTATTCATGGCGGGTGTATTGCGGTGT
>JAABYK010000167.1:1503-2037 GCA_011775825.1 Candidatus Zhuqueibacterota bacterium
AAAGACGATAAAAGGGAGAATGTACCGCATCTGGATATTCATACTTCTCCCGAGCTCCTCTTTGAAAGACATTTTTTTTTCTGTGTTTTTAAGGGGAGGAGCAGGGGGCATGGAAAGCTTCATTTGAAAATACTGGGTGCCGCCGGCGAGGACGGCGAGCACCGCGCTTTTGCCGGCAAGGTCGATAATGCCGAGAAAGTGCGTGTTGATGTATTCGGGTATTGCGATAAAGGAATACAGCGCCCCGCTGTCTATGGTAGGAAGACCTTTGAAGAAAACAAAAAAGAGGCCGATTACAATCGGTATTTGGATCAGCACTGACACGCACCCAGAAAAGGGATTGATGCCGTGCTTTTGGTAAAGCTCCATGGTTTTTCGCGCTTGTTCCTGTTTGTCATTTTTGTGCTGTTCTTTTACTTTTTGTATCTCGGGAGCAATTTCTTTCATTTTTGCCTGAGATGCCACCGATTTATGGGAAAGGGGGAGGAGGATGAAGCGCACCAAAAGTGTCAGGATGATGAGGGTGATGCCGAC
>JAABYK010000228.1:0-455 GCA_011775825.1 Candidatus Zhuqueibacterota bacterium
ATGAACAAGCTAAAATTAAATTTTAGGAAGTACATGGACCGATCTCAATATTGTCTCGAAAAAGGATTGAATTCCTCATGGAAATTTTTTGCCTTTGTCTTAGTGGCTGTTTGCTTTTGGGAAGATACATTTGCACAAGTAGAACATCTGACGAATGATATCAGAGTCGATGAAGAGCCTACCAGTTCGTTTTCGGGGTTTCCCGCCGTGGCGGTCGATTCCAACGACGGGTTTCTCATCGTCTGGGGTGACAATCTTTTCGACCAAGGCAAAGTTTTGGCTCGAAGGTTCAATTCAATTGGGGAGCCGCTTGGCCCAGAATTTCAAGTAGATCAATCAGACCAGGGCGAAGCAGCCGTATCCTTTAATGGTGGATTTGGATTTGCGGATTTGATTGACATCGCGGTTAACAATAACGATGAGTTTATCATTGTCTGGCAGGATATCCGGACAGA
>JAABYK010000228.1:578-1112 GCA_011775825.1 Candidatus Zhuqueibacterota bacterium
CAATGGAAACGGCGACCCGATAGGAGATGAGTTTCGGGTTGATCTAAACACCCGCCCGGTGGGTAACTCAGACATTGCAACCGATGCGCTTGATCGTGTGATTGCTGTGTGGATCGACGCAGGAGATGCTTTAGGCGAAAATGTTTTCGCCAGAAGGTTCGACAACAATAATACATTTCTCGAACCCCCATTTCAAGTTGATATTGACCCAGGTGAATTTGGCAACCAACCGATCGACGCAGCTACCATAGCAGCAGACAACGATGGAGGATTCGTGGTCGTATGGAGAGAGAGTGATGTCGTTTTATACCGACGATTTGATTCTTCGGCCAATCCCTTAACTTCCGAAATCAACGTCGCGCCCTCCACCGGTGTTGGTAGCTCGTTTCCCGATGTTGCTATTGACAATCAAAATATAATTACGATATTATATCCGAGAAGAGAAGCCGTACCGGAGTCCGGTGATCTCGTCTTTGCGCGAAGGTTTGATGAGAACGACAATCCCATCGGGGAAGAATTGCGAGTCGACCAGGG
>JAABYK010000228.1:1134-1524 GCA_011775825.1 Candidatus Zhuqueibacterota bacterium
GAACCATTGACTTCAACACGCACGTCGCGGTCGCCACTTTCAGCAACGGCAACTTTGTCAATACGTGGCAGTTAAACGATGGTGGAGAATTCAACCCTTTTGGCCAGATATATACTAACATTATNNCTCGGTACCGAACGCATTGAGCTCAAGAACGTGGGACCGGATTCGATCTCTTTGGACAACACTTCTTTATTTGTCACACAAATCGTGGCCGGCGATACCCTTACCACGAGTTGGGCTTTCCCACCGTCGCTGAAGATAGCCCCTGGCGAATTGCTCGTCGTGCACTGGCTCACGGAGGGGGTTGACGACCAGGGAAATCTCTTTACCGGTTTGCCATTGAGCCCACCCGACGATACACTCGATGCCTTCACCGGCAACAATAGC
>JAABYK010000672.1:0-365 GCA_011775825.1 Candidatus Zhuqueibacterota bacterium
AAAATGTTGAAATGCAAAGACCGTTACATATTTTCAGTGGCTATAGGAACCTTATGCAGCATGTGGGCTTTTCTGTTTACGATCAACTTTGGTCCCCAATATCAGCACTATCGCATTAAGTTCTTGTTTTGGTTCATGATTGGCATTATTTATTCGCTGCGAAGAGTTTACAAACATGAGGTAGCCCTCAAGCAGCAGCTCCTTCGGAAAAAGTCACAGAGAGGCGTGCCCGCTCAGCCTGCTCGCCAACCGAGAGTCGTTCCAAATGTTTCGGAAGTGAGAGACGACGTCAAATGAAAGTGTTGATGATCGACAAATACTTTTTCATTAAAGGCGGGGCCGAACGCTACTTTTTTGAGCTGAAA
>JAABYK010000672.1:472-741 GCA_011775825.1 Candidatus Zhuqueibacterota bacterium
AAAGCAGCGCCTTGAAAACCTGATTGAAGCGACAAAACCGGATATCGCTCATCTTCACATGATCGACCATCAACTTTCGCCTTCGATCTTACACACTTTGAAGAGATACGATTTGCCGGTGATACAGACGGTTCATCAATATAAATTGGTGTGTCCGAACTATCGACTCTACAATCCACGTCTCGGCGAAATTTGTGAGAAATGCCTGGACGGTAATTTGCTCCATCCGATTAAGGAACGTTGTCACAAGAATTCATTGTCAGCAAGTT
>JAABYK010000672.1:849-1031 GCA_011775825.1 Candidatus Zhuqueibacterota bacterium
TTCATGGGTTCAAAGCTTCAGCAAGGCGGGGTTGGAGACGGCAAGATCCGACATCTTTTTTATACCATTCGTTTGCAGAATTTTGAGCCGAAATTTGAACAAGGCGACTATCTACTTTACTTTGGCCGCCTTTCCGATGAAAAGGGCATCTTGACTCTACTGAAAGCCGCCAAAGCGTATCC
>JAABYK010000233.1:0-235 GCA_011775825.1 Candidatus Zhuqueibacterota bacterium
CGGCGTATTATAGTAATAATCACCGCTCAAAACAAGCCTCATTTCCTGAGGCTGCACTGTCGTATTTCGCGCATTTTCAGACGTTTTGAGCCGATCCTCTGGCGACACGAATGGTGAATTTTTACACGGTTATTTTCCACAAGAACGCTCTTCCCCATACCCGTCGTTTCCGGAACTTATTATTTGTTTCTATAGTGGAAATGTCAGGGTAATATCCAGAGTAAAATCCTTGAGG
>JAABYK010000233.1:337-511 GCA_011775825.1 Candidatus Zhuqueibacterota bacterium
CCATGTCGCTCAATCTATTTGATAGTGAACAAAATTCCGCGCGACCACTGCCGCCCCTGGCAGAGCGGATGCGGCCGACATCTCTGGCTGACTTTATCGGCCAGGAGGATCTGGTCGCAGAGAACAAAATTTTGTCCACGGCTATTCAAAACCGGCAGCTGTTTTCTTTTATCT
>JAABYK010000233.1:627-813 GCA_011775825.1 Candidatus Zhuqueibacterota bacterium
AAAGTCATCCAACAGGCCGAAGTAAGCCTGCAGAAGAACGTGAAGACGATTCTCTTCATCGATGAAATCCACCGGTTTAACAAGGCTCAGCAGGATGCGTTGCTCCACGCGGTAGAAGATGGCGCGATTATTCTCATCGGTGCCACCACGGAAAATCCCAGTTTCGAAGTGATTTCTCCGCTCCTG
>JAABYK010000233.1:911-1171 GCA_011775825.1 Candidatus Zhuqueibacterota bacterium
GTATCGAACCCGATGCCGAAGAACTCCTGCTGGAAAGTGCATCCGGAGATGCCCGTCGCCTGCTCAATGTATTGGAAATTGCTCTTCAGCAAAAAACCGGTAAAAATCTCGGGGAACAAGAAAAGTTGGTGCTGGACGCGGCCGACATCCGTGAGGCTTTGCAGCACCGTACCCAGCTCTACGATAAAAAGGGCGACTATCATTACGATGCCATTTCCGCGTTCATCAAAAGCATCCGTGGCAGCGATCCGGATGCCGCA
>JAABYK010000172.1 GCA_011775825.1 Candidatus Zhuqueibacterota bacterium
AGGCGAAGACGCTCAACGCCTTTTGGAAGAAGGCCCCCAAATCGGCCTGTACGAAAATCGCTTGAGCGTTCGCGGCATCAAGATTTCGCAGGATGGCGCCCTGGGTTCACGCGGCGCCGCTTTGTTGGAACCGTACAGCGATGCCGATACGAAAGGGCTGTTGCTATACAAAGATGAAGAAATCTACCCCGTGATAAAGCAAGCCCTGGAAAACGGCGTGCAGATGGCCATTCACGCCATCGGGGATCGGGCGAATCGCAATGTGCTCGATTTGTACGAGCTCGCTTTCAACGAAGTGCCGATAGAAAATCGGCCGGTACATCCGCCGAGATTTCGCATCGAGCACGCTCAAATTGTGGCGCTGAACGACATGCCGCGGTTTTGTGAATTGGGTGTGATTCCGAGCATGCAGCCAAGTCATGCCATCGGTGATTTGCATTTTGCCGTGCGGCGGCTTGGCCTGGAACGGATGACCGAAGGCTACGCATGGCGCACCTTCATCGATCACGGTTGTTACATTCCCGGCGGCTCGGATGCGCCCGTTGAGGAAGGCAATCCCATGATTGAATTTTACGCGGCTTGCGTTCGCAAAGACACCACGCGCTTTTCTGCCAAAGGCTGGCATCCGGAACTCAAAATGACACGCGAAGAGGCCTTGAAGTCGTTAACGATCTGGGGTGCCAAAGCCGCCTTCGAAGAAGATTTGATGGGCTCGATCGAACCAGGGAAGCTGGCGGACCTGGTCGTTTTGGACAGAGACCTCATGATGGCTCCGGAGGAGGAACTTTTTCGAATTAACGTTGTCATGACAATGATCGGCGGAGAGGTTGTTTATGAAAAAGCGGAGAAGTTTTCAGCGGAGGCGAAGATGTAGCCGTTGATAATCCATACGTATCTCGAAGGAATAGAGTGAATGAAAAGAAGAATAAAGTACAAAAAGATAAATCCGAAAAACTTTTTGGATGGGTATCAACCAACTGAAACCAAGATGGACACATCCAATCCTCCAAAAGGTGGTTCAGGGGTTCCTCCGAAGAACAAAGACATTGAAAAAAGGGAGATTGATACAAGTTCGAAGTGAACTATTCTGCGCAAATTAGTGATTGAGCGTCAAAGATCATCTTTGAGAGACAGTCGGCTTTTAGCGGTTACAGGATTTCATGAAGTCAAGGACACACAACGGACGATCGATTTTTCAACCCGGCATTGTCAATCGGTCATATAAATTGTAAGGTGTAGATATGCCAGGTAAAAAAGTGACACAATATGAAGCAGTACAAATATTCGTGGACTTCTTGGTAAC
>JAABYK010000482.1 GCA_011775825.1 Candidatus Zhuqueibacterota bacterium
TTTTTGCTTCCTTTTTGTCGCCGCCTGGACAAAAAGGAAGGCGTCTGGCGGGACGTATATGGTCTCCCCCTTTATTGCAAGGGTTTTGTCTCGAATAACAGGGACAGGATTGCTGCCGTATATCCGGCCTCTTTATGGAGCGCTTTACTTCTCCGGGCCTAAATGATTTCCGCGCGTATCGTCCTTATCGCGACCACGGTCTCTTCGGACCTTCGTCCCGCTCAGGTTTTCAATACGCCGGTCTGACCTGTTTTGTCATTACTGTCACAAAGCCTTCGCAATTTATGGTGGGATATTCCCTTCCCCTGCCGTTAATCTCTCTCGACAGTTTTGATGGT
The DNA here is from genome assembly GCA_011775825.1 of Candidatus Zhuqueibacterota bacterium. Taxonomy (GTDB): domain Bacteria; phylum Zhuqueibacterota; class Zhuqueibacteria; order Oceanimicrobiales; family Oceanimicrobiaceae; genus JAABYK01. The sequence goes on from JAABYK010000482.1 coordinate 339, forward strand.
TATATGGTTGGCGCTTGATAGGTCGTGCCGTGTCTCAATATAGCCCAACCCATTCGCGCCATCTTGTTCGCCAGCGCAACAACAGCCTTGTTCCATCCTCGCTCTTTGCGAATCCGGTTAATCCATCGACTCAACGGATCGTCTTTGCTCGCTGCTTGAAGAACCACAGATCGTGCTCCATGAATCAACTGTTTTCGAAGATACTTGTCGCCACGCTTACTGATACCCAAAAGAACATGTTTGCCGCCACTGCTGTGCTGACGGGGAACCAGACCAACGGATGCGGCGACACCCCGACCACGTGCGTAACTTCGGCCATCACCAATCACACTACGGTAAGCACTCGCAACAATCGGTCCGAAGCCAGGAACGGTTTGCAGCCTCAGGCACGCATCATCCTGTTGGCTAATAGCTTCCAGTTCCTTGGTGTAAAATGCGATGTAAGCTTCCAACTCAACAAGCTGTTCATGGCGTCGTGCAAGAAGATTGCGAAACAGAACGCTCAGCCCATTGTCTGCATCTTCCAAAATCTCTGGAATCTTCTTGCGAAGAGTGGCCACACCCTTCGGAAAAACAATTCCATATTCTCCGAGCAAGCCCCGGATTGAATTGCAAAGCGCGGTACGATCTCGCATACATTGAGAGCGCATACGATGGATGGCTTGCATGTCCTGTTCTTCAACCGTTTTGATTCCGACAAACGGCATGCCTGGACGAGCGGCTGCCTCAGCAATCGCCCGCGCATCGTTATAGTCGTTCTTGTTTCCACGCAGGTAAGGCTTTACGTGTTGGGGCGGAATCAACTTCACATCATGACCAAAGCCACGCAATTGCCTCCCCCAGTAGTGGGAACCGGCGCACGCCTCCATGCTGACTTGGCAAGGGGCCAACTGAGTGAAGAATTCAAGGAGCTGCTTGCGTCGAAGCATACGCTTCTTAACTTCCTTGTTCCGCTCGTTAAAACAAACAACGTGAAAGACATTTTTTGCCAAATCCAGGCCGACGGTGGTAATCTTCATATTGGTCTCCTCTCTCTTCTGGTTGATGGAAAGTTGTCTTCTCTCCATCCTGGCGCACTGACGCCGTTTTGTGAAGTGGGGGGAGACCATCTCATCACGACCCGCCGGTTCTGGTTAGATATTTGAAAAGACGTGGAGAAAGCTG
>JAABYK010000609.1:0-166 GCA_011775825.1 Candidatus Zhuqueibacterota bacterium
AATGTTGACGTAAATGACGGAGTAGTAGAACTCTCCGGAAGCGTTGGGAGCTTGTTCGAGAAAAATCTGGCGAAAGAGATTGCCAGGGTTGCCGGTGTTACAGATGTAAATGCCGAAAATCTTGAAGTGAAATCATGGATGCGAGAAGAGATGGAACGGCATGAAT
>JAABYK010000609.1:383-547 GCA_011775825.1 Candidatus Zhuqueibacterota bacterium
TAGTAACACCCGAAATAGACAGCACTGACGAAGAGATTCGTCAAGAAGTTGAAAATGCACTTGAACGCGATCCATTTGTAAGCGCAGCCGAGATTGACGTAACCGTTGAAACCGGTATTGTAACACTGAGCGGAACAGCTAACAACTATTTTGAGAAATACCAG
>JAABYK010000609.1:715-940 GCA_011775825.1 Candidatus Zhuqueibacterota bacterium
TAGAAAACGGGGTAGCAACGCTGAGCGGAACCGTGTTGACGGAAACCGCCAAAGAGGAAGCAACGGAAGAAGCCTACGAGGCAGGCGCCCGAAGAGTAGTGAACGAACTCGAGGTCAGCTAAACCGAATTTAATGATTGAGCCATGATAAAAATGCCCGCGTGAAAGCGGGCATTTTTGTTTTTAAAAAGGCGAAGGAACAGGGACGCACTCTAAATCCCTCCCC
>JAABYK010000609.1:1123-1250 GCA_011775825.1 Candidatus Zhuqueibacterota bacterium
TGACAGGAAAGATTGAGTTTAGAAATCGTCAACCGGGAAACTTACCTTTGATTTACTCCGCTCCCCGAAGGGCTCTACGTCTCCGGATTATAAGCTCCGTAGGATTATTTTGACGAAGTGAAATAAT
>JAABYK010000546.1:0-288 GCA_011775825.1 Candidatus Zhuqueibacterota bacterium
GCAGGCACCCCCAAAGCCGTCACATTATTTGGCAAATTATGGACAACCGTCGCGCCTGCGCCGACGATAACATTAGAGCCGATAGTGATGCCCTGACGAACACTGGCGCCAATACCGATCCAACTGAAATCGTCAACATTGACTCCGCCGGCCAAATGGGCGCCAGGGCTGACATGGACAGACAAACCAAGCCGGCAATCATGGTCAACACTGCAACTGGTGTTCAGAATACTGCCATCAGAGATGATTGAATCCGCGTTGACAATCGCGCCCGGCATCGCGACAATA
>JAABYK010000546.1:328-915 GCA_011775825.1 Candidatus Zhuqueibacterota bacterium
CTCAATTGCTCAGTCAGGTGCTGACTGTTCCCCTGAACCGACCAGCGCCCGTTACGTTGTAGTTTCGGCCAGGCATCATCAAAAAAGAAAAATTCACTCCATCCACAGCATTCAGCAATATCAGCAACAACCTTACCGTGACCGCTGGCCCCAAGGATGGCTAAACGTTTCATTTTTTAGTCCCCGTAAACTTGGTCATTGTCGCATGCCCCTCGGCAGTAATGCCATCGCGAGCGAACAAACACTTTCTTTATCGTGAGATACAGTATTTTGAGGTCCAAGAAGAAAGAGTGATTTTCGACGTACCATACATCGAGTTTGAACCTGTCTTCCCAACTGATCGCATTTCGACCATTCACTTGCGCCCACCCGGTGATGCCAGGCTTTACTTCATGGCGGCGAAATTGCTCCTTGTTGTAGAGCGAGAGATATTCCATCAGAAGTGGACGTGGCCCCACCAAACTCATATCACCCTTCAACACGTTGAACAATTCAGGAAGTTCGTCAAGACTTGAACTGCGTAAAAATTTGCCAAAGGGAGTCAGCCTTTCAACATCTGCTAGCAAGGTTCCGTTTCTCTCACAAGT
>JAABYK010000546.1:1034-1222 GCA_011775825.1 Candidatus Zhuqueibacterota bacterium
CAAAAAATCAATTAATCTAATCACTTTACCAGTCCCAGTTCCTTTATTATCGTCGCATTGACCTTATGTACATCATATTTCTCGATTGCAATCTTTCGGCTACAATCCCCCATGCTTTTCGCCATAGGACAATTTTCGATGAATTTTCCCATTGCATCAGCCAATGCGTTCACATCCTTGACAGGAAC
>JAABYK010000384.1:0-148 GCA_011775825.1 Candidatus Zhuqueibacterota bacterium
TCTGATTCTTGCGCACGAACAAGAACATCAATCTTTCTGTCTCGCCAAGAGTATCGAGTGGCAACATCTCCGCGAATATTACTCACAATTCGGTCAGCTACTTCATGAACCTTTAATCCAAGTGCGGCGGCACGATCTCGATCAAACA
>JAABYK010000384.1:280-660 GCA_011775825.1 Candidatus Zhuqueibacterota bacterium
TGCAAATTTATATTGAAGTCCGGGTACTTGCTGGAGTGACGATCTCATCCGATCCATCGTCTGTTGTTCTTCATAAGAGGATGCTCCGGCAGCGAGCGTCACATTCAATTCACCCCAGTTTTCACCGCCCTCGTCGGGGTTGGCGTCCATCCGGTTGCCGGTACCGGCTACTGCAAACGTGGTTCGGACCCCATCGTAATTTTTTGTCGTATTTTNNCTCAACAGAAAATTCACCTTGCGATAGTTGCGGTATCAGTTCAATCCCTATTCTCGGAACCAGTGCGATCGATCCTGCAAAGATCAAAACCGCTGACACGATTACAACTGCTTTATGATTCAGAGACCATTTCAAAAGAGAAGTATATTGGTTTTCTGTGAAC
>JAABYK010000384.1:699-1009 GCA_011775825.1 Candidatus Zhuqueibacterota bacterium
ATCCAACGATAAATTTCACGAACTTTGTGATGTATGTAGGAATCGTGTAAAAAAGGAACATTCGAACTTTCCTCAAACCACGCCCAACTTTTGTTTTGGGTTCTTTCAGTTCTAACGGTTCGATAGATTTCTTGTCTCCTCCAAGCGATGAGAGCATCGGGATCAATGTGATGGCTACAACAAGAGATGCCAGCAGCGAAAATGTAACCGTTAAGGCCTGATCGCGGAAAAGCTGACCGGCGATTCCCTGTACAAATACCAACGGGAAGAATACGGCAATGGTGGTAAGGGTGGATGCAATCACGGCCAT
>JAABYK010000384.1:1124-1254 GCA_011775825.1 Candidatus Zhuqueibacterota bacterium
CACTTCACCGGCGCCTTCGCGGGCGGCTTCCACGATTCCCTTGCCCTGTTCGCGATGGCGGGCAATGTTTTCGAGAACTACAATGGAATTATCCACCAGCATCCCGATACCAAGGGCAATCCCTCCAAGT
>JAABYK010000635.1:0-527 GCA_011775825.1 Candidatus Zhuqueibacterota bacterium
CATCTTCCCACCCATCTTTGCCACAGACTTCCCTTTTTGTACCTGGTTTTTAAATAGTTTACCAAAGCAAAGCGGTGTCTTGCATTCGCCAGTTTGCATCACGCATAGATTGCAGTATGGAACCCAAGGCATCAATCGACTGGTAAAATGTGCTTTTAGACTGGTATGATTCTTCCTTTTATCTCTGCCGAAACTTTGTTATGCTTCGCCAAGTACTCTTTCAAGGCATCAACAGCGCAAATATCCAGAACACGGCGGTCGGTGCCATAACTTTCCGGAACTCCCTGCGCAGTGACAAAACACGCTGTATATGCTTTGGACCGATTCAGCCGTTCACCGTCTATGAAGAATTCTTGGATGCGTTTGCCATCTGGGTTCTCCACCTTGAAATAGATGTTTAAGCCAAGGCATCGTTTGACATAACCGCCCATCTGCTTGTATGGATCTCGGGAGAAGGTGCGTTCCAAGTTTTCTTCCATCATCTCCCATAGTTCTTCTCCGGTAATTTCACATAACGAAACCGGCGG
>JAABYK010000635.1:630-774 GCA_011775825.1 Candidatus Zhuqueibacterota bacterium
CCGTAACGCCACCCATTGGAAAAGGCTAATTTTGCGCCGCTGATATCATTAAGGGCTTTGAGCAGCAGATTGTCCATTGTCGCTTCCATTACTGTGTTCCGATTCAGAGTCGTCTCAGTTTTTCCTACAAAAGTGTTCAGCATA
>JAABYK010000635.1:908-1087 GCA_011775825.1 Candidatus Zhuqueibacterota bacterium
ACCTCGACCAATTCATGGCGAAAATTATGCACACGCCCTTTTTCTACTTCGAGATCCAGCCTGCCGATGAAGGAACCGTGGCAACCTGACTGAATAATGATTGCGCCATTGACAACCACCGCTTCATAGATTCGGTTGTGAGTGTGGCCACTTAACAAAACGTCAATACCATCCACCTC
>JAABYK010000635.1:1199-1498 GCA_011775825.1 Candidatus Zhuqueibacterota bacterium
AATGTTGGACGCAATTCCTATTACACCCACACGGAGCCCACCGCGCTCAACAATGTGGAAGGGGGGAAACACAAGCCTATCAGTAAATTTCTTATAACAGTTGATGGCGAGCATTGGGAAATCCAGCTTGTCCACAATCCTCCTGAAGTTGTCTGGTCCATAAGCAAACTCCCAATGAGCTGTCATGCTGTCGAAAGCCAGTGCATTTAGTATGGGTACTAATGCCTCGCCTTTACTGTTAACCGCGATAAAGGTGCCATGGATTGTGTCCCCATTGTCTAACGCGATGACAGCATCTG
>JAABYK010000535.1:0-315 GCA_011775825.1 Candidatus Zhuqueibacterota bacterium
ACAGGGAATGGGTGACATTGATGGTTTAACTGTTCCTCCTGGTGACCGCCGCTTCATGTTCAGCACCGGCCCCTTCACCATGGCCCTCGGCGACACGCAGGAAGTCATCATCGCACTCGTCGCGGGATTGGGTGCAGATCGGCTGTTCAGTGTGCAAGTGATGAAACACCACGCCAAGTGGGCACGACAACTCGCCGACGCAAATTTCGAACTGCCGTCCGAATCGAAGCCAGAACCTGAAAAGCCGCCCCTGCCAAACCGCTTCCGGTTGGCCCAAAACTTCCCCAATCCGTTCAATCCAAGTACGGAAATCCG
>JAABYK010000535.1:415-799 GCA_011775825.1 Candidatus Zhuqueibacterota bacterium
GGCCGGAATCGTAAGTGGAACAAAGAAGATGGTCTTGATGAGCAAAAACTGCAGGTGACATCATGAATGCGAAAAGAAGTCTTGTTTTGTTGATGGTTACTATTGCCATCTTTCTGCTTAATGCGAGAGCAACCCCCTGCACCTGTAAACCGCCTGTCCCTCCCACTCAAGAACTCGAACGCAGCGATGCGGTGTTTGCAGGAAAGGTTGTTAATATTAAATTGGACAGCGTTGAGAATGGACGACAGATTCATCGGGTGCAATTTTTGGTCGACCGATACTGGAAGGGTTTCTCCGATGATACGATTACGGTCAATACAGACAAACCGACCGGGGCTAATTGCGGCTTTTACTTTGATCCTGATTCCAGCTATCTCGTTTATG
>JAABYK010000535.1:875-1037 GCA_011775825.1 Candidatus Zhuqueibacterota bacterium
GGTCTGCTGTTTACAAATAGTTGCACCCGAACCAGTCTTTTATCCGAAGCAAGTGAGGATTTGTCAGAGTTGGGGCCATTTCAACTGTTTCAAAATTACCCCAATCCCTTCAATCCGAACACCACCATCCGCTACAATCTGTCAGTGGAAACCCTCGTGACC
>JAABYK010000677.1:0-187 GCA_011775825.1 Candidatus Zhuqueibacterota bacterium
AATGGTTTCGTGAATACGATTTCACGCAAAGCGCTACTAACTAGTATACTGTCCCCTTAATCCCGTGCTCCCGCATCATTAAAGACAAACACCATTCCCGTTTTGATCGAACCATTTACACCACCGTTCCTTGGATCAATATTCAGGGGCAGTGGTTGGAACAAGCGGGGTTTGCGATTCATACGCC
>JAABYK010000677.1:319-516 GCA_011775825.1 Candidatus Zhuqueibacterota bacterium
CCGAGTTATCGTAGTTAGTCACGTTGAACTTCAACAACGGAAACTATGTATTGAAAATTGTCGAGCTCTTTCGAGCTCCAGAAGTTTGTAAACTTAAATATCCTTGCCTCTTTGTAAGAGACCACAAGTTTCTTCGGAGCCTGCCAAGCAACACTTACACTTTCAGCTTTGTCTGCAAGAAAGATCATGTCGCTCTC
>JAABYK010000677.1:629-802 GCA_011775825.1 Candidatus Zhuqueibacterota bacterium
ATCATTTTTTTCACACCCGGCAAGAACAAAAAATCCGAGCAACATGAAACAGGCAGTCATATTTCTGTGGCGATGCATTTTATTTGCACACCTTCGGGTCGTAATACCCAGTTTCGTAATCTTTGATGCCCTCATTGATCCAGCGTTGGTCTGCCGGATCGTCACCAAAGCTT
>JAABYK010000677.1:998-1181 GCA_011775825.1 Candidatus Zhuqueibacterota bacterium
ATGTTTTGCGGTGGAGCTAACCCACTCGGGTCCGTATATGACAGCGGATTATTGTAAACATAGATGTACAGATTAGTGTCTCCTCCTTCGAATAGAATCGGATCCTTCGCCGTCCACCTTCCGGTCGCGGGAGCATAGTCCCGCGCCCCGAACCGCACCAGGCCGGTATCGGGGGCGTAGAGG
>JAABYK010000259.1:0-197 GCA_011775825.1 Candidatus Zhuqueibacterota bacterium
CGTTAATATTATAAGTGGAAGCTATAGCCAAGGGGGATCCACGATAACCCAGCAGGTGATAAAAAATGCGCTGTTAACTCCCGAAAAAACCATTACACGCAAACTTAAAGAATGGATCCTGTCGATCAAACTCGAGCAGGTGATGCCTAAGGAACAAATCCTTGCGCTTTATTTGAACGAGGCTCCTTACGGCGGGA
>JAABYK010000259.1:347-497 GCA_011775825.1 Candidatus Zhuqueibacterota bacterium
GCTCGGGAAGAAGAGGTTGCATTTCTTCCCCAGGAAACGTTTGGTATTAAGGCGCCGCATTTTGTTTTGTGGGTCCGGCAATACTTGGAGCAGAAATACGGCAAACAGGTGGTTGAAAACGGGGGCTACAAGGTTGTTACCACGCTTGAT
>JAABYK010000259.1:513-831 GCA_011775825.1 Candidatus Zhuqueibacterota bacterium
CGTGGCACGCTACGCGGAAGAGAATGAAAAAAAGTTCAACGCCTCAAACGCCGGTATGGTGGGAGTTGACCCCAAAACCGGCCATGTGCTGGTGATGGTCGGGTCGCGGGATTATTTTGATGTCAGCAGGGAGGGGAATTTCAATGTGGCGCTTGCACGGAGACAGCCGGGGTCAGCATTCAAGCCGTTTGTTTATGCAACGGCATTCAAGAAAGGGTACACGCCGGAGACAGCAGTATTTGATCTTAAAACACAATTCCAAACCACTTGCGACTCGGAAGGAAATCCGCTTTATGAACACGTCGATCCTGAAGAATG
>JAABYK010000259.1:906-1091 GCA_011775825.1 Candidatus Zhuqueibacterota bacterium
AAAACAGCGCAGGATATGGGTATTACAACCCTTGCCGATGCAAATCGCTACGGGCTTACCCTTGTACTTGGCGGAGGAGAGGTTTCACTTCTTGAGATGACCAGTGCGTATTCGGTGTTTGCAAATGATGGGAGGAGAAATCCTTACACGGCTATCCTCCGCATTGAAAACAAAGATGGAAAAGT
>JAABYK010000259.1:1241-1399 GCA_011775825.1 Candidatus Zhuqueibacterota bacterium
TATTTTGACGATATGGAGGTTGCTTCAAAAACCGGGACCACGAATGATTACCGAGATGCATGGATTATCGGATACACTCCTTCGTTTGCGCTGGGCGCGTGGGTAGGCAATAATGACAATTCCTCAATGGAGAAAAAAGTTGCGGGTTTCGTTGTTGC
>JAABYK010000259.1:1470-1705 GCA_011775825.1 Candidatus Zhuqueibacterota bacterium
GCGCGGTAATAAAGTGTATTATGTTGACAGTATATCGGGGAAGATTGCAACAGAATATACGCCCCGCGAAACAAGGCAGGAGCGTGTTGTGGGTGACGTGCACACCATCCTTCATTGGGTAAAGAAGGCTGACCCCCTCGGACCTATTCCCGAGCATCCAGAGAAAGATCCTCAATTTCATTTATGGGAGAAGGGGGTTCGTAGGTGGGTTGATGCGTACAATATAAAAGAAGGG
>JAABYK010000379.1:0-172 GCA_011775825.1 Candidatus Zhuqueibacterota bacterium
TCAAATATGCTTTGTTGCTCTTTTACGGCATTCACTGTCGAGGAGATGAAGAAAGCCCCTATAACGAGCAGTAGTACTGCTACGGCGTAACGCGGGGCAATAGTCTTGCGCCCTGCGCCGATAAATCCCACACCGATCAACACGACAGCCATGCCGAACATAATTGAATCTA
>JAABYK010000379.1:234-858 GCA_011775825.1 Candidatus Zhuqueibacterota bacterium
ACCAAAAGAAGACGGCTCCGGAAATCTGTCCGATTCCTTCATGTTTCGCATACAGTGTCTCCATTTTAATGACAAACGGAGACAGCATGCCAAGCAAGAAACTGGGAGCAAAAAACAAAAGCGGCGCCGCAACAAGAGGCCCCGACAAAAGCGACAGAAGGCTGGCAAAAACAGGCAATATGAAATATGAGATTGCCTGGAGAACGAGGATGCTCACCCCGCCCCATAATATGATCGCATAAAACGTCCTGATGTGGGGGTGTTTGTCAGCAAAACGTCCTNNCTTAGTGCCGCCAGGATCGTGCTGATCACACTCGAGAACGAAAAGATGGTATTTCCGAAGTATGGCGCGAGCACCCGCACTGCCACCACTTCGAGGATCAACACGATCGCTCCTGTCAAAAATACGGTGGCAAGCAGAATGTTTTTAACGCTAAGGATGTTTTGGATAAATGCCTTCATTGGATTTATTTTTTATCCATGCTCCAGCGGGTCCTTTTCTTCTCGCGGTTCCGCTTGGATATAGGTACGGTTCATGAACCGTTTTGCCCACATGTGCACCCCAACGAGCACAACTACAAACACGGCGAAGACGATCTGGGTGCCGAACACCGCCGCCTTGAG
>JAABYK010000379.1:872-1056 GCA_011775825.1 Candidatus Zhuqueibacterota bacterium
AACGCCATCCACGCGGCGACGCCAAGCGTATTCACCAGCATATACGCAAAGAAGTTGCGCTTGTAGATGCCGAAGAGGATTTGGGTTACCAAGCGCGTTCCGTATACGAATTTTGAGTAAAAAAGGAGTTTCAGGCCGTTATCGCTAAAGAAGTATGAGAATTTCTTGATAAATGAACTGTTCT
>JAABYK010000059.1:0-632 GCA_011775825.1 Candidatus Zhuqueibacterota bacterium
GACAAGGAATCGATTCTCTGGGTTTTACAGGAGCGTGGTCTGAGCAGAGATCAGGTTGAAGAAGAGGTCGAAAAAAGGCTCACAAAGCCATGGGGGCGCCCGTACGTTTTCTGGAAAGCTGCCCGCTGGTTCACAATTATCAACACTCTGGTTGTCTCATACTTCAACCTGATCGGACTTTTCAGACTGCTGAACAGCGACCACATCTACAAAGTTCCGCTGGTTTTGCTCGTCATTGCATCGATCCTGGCCGGTTTTTTCATTGGCTTTAAACTGACAACCCATGTCTATCACGGCAGCAAAGAATTTCTCTACTGCGGATTTCCTTTGGCTGTCGGCTTCGTCGACCTCAAAACCGGCGAAGAAATCCCGACGGACAAACCGATAATGAATCTGCGTATGGCGGTCAATGCCCTCGCCGGTGTCAGCCTGACGCTTTTCCCGTTGACATTTATCTACTTCTGCATCAGCTAACCACACCATACCCACACAAAATGCGAGACAACTCAGGCTTCGGTTCAATCTAACTACGGCAAGTTACGAGTGGTTCTTGTCATACCTCCAGTTGAGTGATATTACTTCCCTAGGGTTTTGTATGATGAAACGTCTTTATTTTATAATTTTGCTTTTTT
>JAABYK010000059.1:665-973 GCA_011775825.1 Candidatus Zhuqueibacterota bacterium
TTCCAACTGGCGATCGAGGAGGTCAATGGCAACGGTGGCATCAATGGCCGATTAGTGGAGGGCAACGTCCGAGATGTAAGCATGCATAAGGAAACAGCGCTGCATGCTGTTCGCAACCTGTCTGCTGAGAAAGTCTCTGCCATTATCGGTCCCATGACCAGTCAGACCGCGGTGGCGATTCTACCGGAAATTAACAGGCTCAAAATACCCCTGATCAGTCCAACGGCAAGCACCAACCAGCTAAGCGGACAGGATGATTACTTTTTTCGGGTTTACTACACCAATGCCCAGGCCGCTCAACTGCTGGC
>JAABYK010000059.1:1071-1313 GCA_011775825.1 Candidatus Zhuqueibacterota bacterium
GCCAATGCAGTTGACACAGCGATGATCTGCCAGCAGCTGACAAAACTGCAAGCGGACCTGCCACGCTATGTAACCGGCTGGTCCTATTCAGACGATCTTATTCAATTTGGCGGAAAAAGCGTTGAAGGTCTGACCATTATTCGAAGTGCAAACATGAAAGACCCTGCTCCATCGATGCAAAACTTTGTCGAAAACTACAGGAAACGGTTCCGAACCGAGCCGAACTTTCCAGCGTTGCACGC
>JAABYK010000329.1:0-120 GCA_011775825.1 Candidatus Zhuqueibacterota bacterium
AAATATAGTAGCCCCTAACCTTTGATACTTTCGCCACAAGAAGGGAGGCGTGATTCTCACTATCATTATTTGAAATACTGCTGTGGTTTTTATGTTTCTGACGAACAGTGCGTGAAACTA
>JAABYK010000329.1:278-459 GCA_011775825.1 Candidatus Zhuqueibacterota bacterium
GATAGAGACCGATCCCCCGAATGTAAATGTGCCGTTGTCATTCCCCATCCTGAGACCAAATCGTCTTACAAAAAGAAGTTCAGCACCGCCGTGAAGCCGTACCTTTTGCATGTTGTTCTTTTCAAGATCAAACGTTAAAAGCAATGGCGCAACAGTTGGATGAATGGCGATCCCGCCGCGG
>JAABYK010000329.1:582-749 GCA_011775825.1 Candidatus Zhuqueibacterota bacterium
GCCAAGGTTTGAAAGAGATATTTTGCGTTTGCTCCAATGAAGACGCGTTTTGCTATCGACGTTCCATAGGATAGAATCAGTGCATTTTCTGAATTGTTGAACGTGCCAATTAGCCCACCGCTGCCGTCTCTGCTTTCTATGTCACCGACCTGAAAGTTTACCCAACT
>JAABYK010000329.1:902-1026 GCA_011775825.1 Candidatus Zhuqueibacterota bacterium
GATTCCAGTAGCCCGCGGTAACGTCATTAGCCACGGCGACAAAGGCGCTGCCTAAAGATAATGGCCTCACGCCAGCGCCAGCCCGCAAGTACGCCCCGGCATAGCCACCTGTTTGAGAGAAAGC
>JAABYK010000158.1:0-158 GCA_011775825.1 Candidatus Zhuqueibacterota bacterium
TCGCTCCATTCGACTGCCAATGGTTCGAGCATGGTGACGGTTACCTGGTTGCGCCCTTTGTCTACTTCCTCAATCCAAACTGAGACTTCGTCGCCGACTTTGAAGGCATCTGAAACACGATTAACTTTAGAATCGATTTTGGAAATGTGAAGGATGGC
>JAABYK010000158.1:261-496 GCA_011775825.1 Candidatus Zhuqueibacterota bacterium
TCAATGAAAGCGCCATACAGTTCCAGCCGGGAAACTTTGCCTTTCACTTTCATTTTTGGTTTTAAGTCGTCGATTGATGTGGGCGAGGCTGGGGTTTCGGAGGTCTCTTCAATGTTTTCTACTAATTCCTCTGCCATAACTACTTTCTCCTGTTCACAAGGTTATATTTAATTTACGTTCTTACCTGAAATTTGCATCTGTTTAGGCGCAATCCGATAAATGCTGCCAAGCAATC
>JAABYK010000158.1:643-907 GCA_011775825.1 Candidatus Zhuqueibacterota bacterium
CATTCAGTCCGGGCAAATTCTTTCCAAAATGATGACAAAAGCCTCATGTTACGCCAGTCTAATTGTCCTACCCTAATAGAGGAAAACTCGATTAATTATTGCGACTCTCATAAGGAGTGAATTGAATATGTTGAAAGATGCTGAAATGATGACGGCCGTCCTTCCAGATGAAGAGGCGATAAAAAGCTTTGATGCCGGGCTGCGCGGTGAACTGATTTCACCATCGGATGAGAAATATGAAGAAGCCCGCACCATATATAATGC
>JAABYK010000158.1:952-1182 GCA_011775825.1 Candidatus Zhuqueibacterota bacterium
TGCCATGATTGACAAGCAACCCCTCATGATCGTTCGTTGTGAAAACGTAGCCGATGTAATATCGGCCGTTGATTTTGCGCGCCAGAATAAGTTGGACCTGGCCATCCATGGCGGCGGCCATAACGGCGCCGGTCTGGCAATGGTCGATAATGGTCTTGTTATTGACCTGTCACCCATGAACGGGGTTCGTGTTGACCCGCAAGCAAGGACTGTACGGGTGCAGGGTGGCG
>JAABYK010000158.1:1311-1465 GCA_011775825.1 Candidatus Zhuqueibacterota bacterium
GGCTACCTGTCCCGCAAATATGGCCTGACAATTGATAATTTGATTGAAGTCGATATGGTGTTGGCCGACGGCCGATATATTACCGCCAACGAAGCCCAGTATGAAGACCTGTTTTGGGCAGTGCGCGGTGGCGGTGGCAACTTCGGCGTGGTCA
>JAABYK010000359.1:0-164 GCA_011775825.1 Candidatus Zhuqueibacterota bacterium
CTTCTGGTGTTAGCGTGTTCATTTTTGTCATTCCTTTCCCTCAAGGATGTCGGCTAGGTTTCTAAGAGCGCATGCCCATTCATAGTTGCTATCTTCGTCGCCGAACCTGGCTTCGTGGCGCGCCCATTCTTCAAGATCGATTGTTTTCAGTGTAGTGGGTTCGT
>JAABYK010000359.1:269-843 GCA_011775825.1 Candidatus Zhuqueibacterota bacterium
ACATGCGTTAACTCCTGACAATGCGGTGTTGGTAACGTCCGCCATTAGCTTTTGGGTTTCCAGTATGACATTGTCAAAGTCATACAAAATCGGATCAAAAGATTCTGCGTTGTAAAGTTTTTTCATTGAGCTGTTCCTTCCATTGGTTGATAGCTGATTCAACTTGTTTCATTTGAGTCTCGTTGCGGCCAAGGATGCCAAGCCTATCAAGTTCGTGACGGCACTCTTCAGCGGAATAGAAAGCTTCAGCTTCTTGAGCGTCATTAGCACTAGTTACATAATCGCCGAAAAGGTCCATTTCGATAAGTTCTAGCAGTTCTTCAATGTGTGGCCGTGTCTGCGAGCAGATGTATCCCAATTCCCATGCATAATGCGTGGCGTCATCTAGGTACATTCCCGAACGGTTATTGATCAAACCGGGCATTGACCTGGAGCCCTTGTCCAGTATGCGCGTTAGTTCGCCCGATTGATCCTTAATACCACCTGCTGATCGCAACCAGTTACACAGTCGCGTTGGCGGCTTCTGTGGTCCTACTCTGGCCCATTCGGCCATTTCGGATAAAGCTGTGAGTGA
>JAABYK010000359.1:880-1094 GCA_011775825.1 Candidatus Zhuqueibacterota bacterium
CTTTCATCTTCGGTTGGCTCATATTGCAGTGCTTTCCGATTTGTTTTGCTCACTGCATCCCAAATCGCTCTGCGCAGTCTCGCGCGTGCGCCAGTAGCGGCACATTCAATCCGCGCCCATTTATAACCGCATGAGATCAAGTTGACGCGTCTCATGCCAGAACCGATGCGCGGGCATTCATCGTGGAAAAATATTGTAACAGGCATTTGATTGC
>JAABYK010000474.1:0-940 GCA_011775825.1 Candidatus Zhuqueibacterota bacterium
GTTCAACCTCCTAAATACCAAGATAGGCCTCTCGAATATGAGTATCTTGTGCTAACTCGCTGCTGGGACCCTGTCGGTCAACTTTTCCTTGAGCTAAAACGAACGTGTAATCGCTAACAGCGAGAGCGATTTGCACGTTTTGCTCAACAAGCAGCATCGTTAATCCAGTTTGTTTTAATTTTAATAGATTTTCGTAGATATCCAATACCAGGACAGGTGCGAGTCCCAGTGAGAGTTCATCGATCATTAATACCTTGGGATCAGCCATGAGGCCTCTCCCGACAGCCAGCATTTGCTGCTCACCTCCACTCAATGTGAGCGCTTTTTGTTTTGCCCGTTCTTTCAATCGGGGAAAAATCTCATAAACTAATTCGAGGTTTTTCTCCGCATTGGGTCTTGCCCGCTTGGGAGATGCACCCATTTCAAGGTTTTCTTCGACGGACATGCTGGTGAATAACTGTCTTCCCTCGGGTACCAGGATTAATCCCCTGTCTGCCTTTGCATGGGCGGACAGATTGCTCACATCCTCTCCTTCAAATATTATTTTTCCTTCCCACGGTTTTAGTAAACCCATCGCAGTGCGCAGCATGGTTGTTTTTCCTGCGCCGTTAGCTCCAACCAGTGAAGTGAGCTTTCCTTCATCGAGCGTTAAATCTGTATCCCAAAGGATCTGCACTTCACCATATCCGGAAGATACATTTTTTATTTGTAAAATTGACATGAGTGTATCTCCTTCTATTCCATCTTTATGGTTAATTTTTCTGCCAGCTTTGGATCACCCAGGTAAGCTTCGATAACCTTTTCGTCGTTTTGAATTTCCAGTGGTGTACCCTCGGCGATCAATTCTCCATAATCAAGGACCAGCATTCTTTCCGACACATTCATAACAGCATGCATCACATGTTCGATCATAATAATTGTTATGCCTCGATCGCGGATT
>JAABYK010000474.1:991-1249 GCA_011775825.1 Candidatus Zhuqueibacterota bacterium
CACGAGCGAGCTCCAACCGTTTCTTTTGAGCAACGTTCAGGCTGCCCGCTAATTGCTCGCCTCGCAAATGCAATCCAACAAAGTCCATGACTTCATCGGCAACTTTACCAGCATCCCCCAGGCTCATTCCATTTCCACCATAGCAACCACCAACGATCACATTGTCCCGAACAGAGAGTTCACTCAAAGGTTTGACGATCTGGTGCGTGCGAGCGAGACCGAGGTGTGCCATTTCGTAAGTTTTCTTGTTTGTCACAT
>JAABYK010000568.1:0-714 GCA_011775825.1 Candidatus Zhuqueibacterota bacterium
CTAAGCCTTGTGGCGGCTCAAAGCAATGTGTCGAGTCGATTGGTTCTAACCACCGCCTCTCACCTGTCCGGCCTCGAAAAGCGCGCTATTTTACCCAAAAACGTTACTGAAATCTTGAAAAATTTCTGCTGTAAAAGTGGATTGGGTATATTTTTTACAAATATGCGGGTAAAAACCATGGTTTTTGTGATGATAATGGCCGTCTTGTGGCTTGAAACTACCTGAACATTCATGGTGAGGTACGACAAGGATCGAGCCAGTGTTGTAGTGAAATGATCTTAAATGCGCTATTCGTCGCAATTATCATCGCAACTTTCATTATACTGCTTTGAATGGGCTGTATCCTGTAGACTGAACTCAGCAGGCTAGCGAAGTAGAGAAGAAAAAGAGGGATTGAAATGTCGCGAATTGATTTTGCTCGGATTTTCCACCGTAATACTGAACCTGGCGATCAGCAGGCTGAGGAGGGGGATTCGGTGACCGAACGCATCAAGCCGGAGGGCGGCGATACAATCCTTATTGTCGACGACTCCAAAACGATACATCTCGTTCTGACACGTCAATTTGCCGCCCTGGGGTATGAATGCATTTCTGCTTATGATGGGGAGAGCGCCATCCAGATGGCGCAAGAGCATAAGCCATCCATTATTTTGATGGACGTGGTAATGCCTATCCTCAACGGCTTCCAGGCGACCCGCGAGATCCGCAAGGACG
>JAABYK010000568.1:803-1086 GCA_011775825.1 Candidatus Zhuqueibacterota bacterium
GAGATTGTTTCTCTCATTGAGTCTTTGATCCCCGCTTCGACGGAAAAATAGGGGCGTATCTTAGCTTTCACGTACAACAGTCCCTCTCCTGACCGGGATCTGGGCAGGGTACACCTTTTCCCGCACCGGAGGCCCGGAACATCCGGAAAGGGCTGACGCGGCCTACCGGCGAGCATTTCTCCGTCGATGACAGTGACTACCTCACCTTAATTGAGAAGACTGTGGTGGCCGAGTTTCTCCCCGGCAACAACGATACCCGGAACTTTTTGCCTCGCTGTGACAG
>JAABYK010000206.1:0-221 GCA_011775825.1 Candidatus Zhuqueibacterota bacterium
CCTTGACCTGAAATTCATTGCGCATTGAGTCGCGCGCCTTGAAGGCTTCACCCTCAACATACAATAACTCGGCGGTTCGTCTCTCGATGTGGGCTGGTTCGTCATTATCCAGCAAGACGATGCCTATCGGTATATCGTGCTCTTCATCAAAAATCGTCAGGCAGCGCGCCTGAAACTGGGGCACTCTGTCGAGCATGTGTGTGGGAACGTCGAATGTTTTA
>JAABYK010000206.1:294-1454 GCA_011775825.1 Candidatus Zhuqueibacterota bacterium
GTCAATGCGCTGACTTGTTCCTGAAGTTCTTTATTCTCCTGTTGAAGTTCTGTTACCTGTGCTTTTAAGTCCTTTGCTTTTTTTACCTCAGGATCGGGCATCCATGTAGCATTGTTGTTTCCGCTCGATTGTGATTCATATTTGGCAAGCTCATCGTAGAAACTCTGGAGGATTTTGCCTATTTTGTTTTTTTGCGGGAGTTCGAAGCGAATGCCGGGAAAGTATTCGTTGACACGTGAAATGGTTGCGTCGTTGTCACCTTTGTTCGATGTCCTGGCATAAACAGCAAATGTAAAGCTATCCAAACATGCCAGGATGTTTTCAAGATTTGGGACAAAACCGTGTGCATCCAGAACCGTCTTGATCAAGCTGGCAGGATCGGAAAACAGCACCTTGTCCATGGTGATGTAGAAGAATTTTCCATCGGTGTCATAGCCGACCGCTGAAAGATCTTCGTTTACCGATGCTCTGGACAGATCGGCATCGCCTTTGCCGGAAATAATCTTTAATCGTGATTTCTCAAAAATCGCCACTTGCCAATCTCATTAAAATTCCGGCTATTGCCTGGCGGGAAAATACCCGATGTAGCACCATTCAGACGTAAGCATAACGGGTTGTTTTTTAAAGCGGTGGTGATTACTTCCATATGAGGTGAACGTTATAAGAATATGGCCGAATATGAACCAATCCCTGAGAACACGTTACGAAAGGTCGCCAAACATCTTCATGCCATCCGGCTAGTCCCATATTGTCTCATCTACCAAACAAACATGCGTAGGCATTCATGTGTGAACCAGTTCACAGCTTGCTTTATCATCAGTGGTTTTGGGTAAAAATGGTGTAATTTTGTGATCTGTATCGCGCAGATGGTTGTCTCACGACATTGAGCAGTCAGGACAATGACCGGGCTGACCTGTTTTTGAGATAGGTAAATTTGTTACGGTTTGCCGTGCGCAAGCAGCAGGTGATCGAATTTTGATGCAGGTGTTTACTGAAGACCTTCTTTAGGCTTCGTTAACTTGTTCCGGGTCGTCTCCCATCAGATGGTCTGCTCAAAGTCAGTCGGCTTCTTTCGTCGCGGAGACGCGCAAATCGCCCAGGGGTCTGGGCGCCACTGAATGCGTTACGCAACTGATCAAATACAGGGGGCGAAGCGCTAT
>JAABYK010000093.1 GCA_011775825.1 Candidatus Zhuqueibacterota bacterium
TAATGCCCCGGCAGTATCGGTCGTGAAGTAGGGATTGCCGGTGCCGCCACCAATGATGACAACACGACCCTTTTCAAGATGGCGAATGGCCCGGAGGCGAATGTAGGGTTCGGCAACGGTTTTCATTTCGATGGCTGTTTGAACTCTGGTAACGATGCCGACTCGCTCCAGGGCATCCTGTAGGGCGAGGGCGTTCATCACGGTGGCAATCATGCCCATGTGATCGGCCGTTGCCTGTTCCATACCGAGTTCAACACCTGCTGAACCGCGCCATAGATTTCCGGCGCCAATGACGATGGCGACCTGAACACCCAAATCGTAAACACTTCTGACCGTTTCGGCAACCTCGCTGGCCCGATTGGGATCGATTCCAAAACCACCGGGGCCAGCCAGTGCTTCCCCGCCCATCTTTAGTAAAATCCGCTTATACCCGATTTGGGACACGCCTGTTCTCCAGTTGACAGTAGGCAGTAAACAGTGAAAAGTAGGCAGTAAATGACCCACCTGCGGATGGGCGTAAACAGTTGGGGTAAACTTTACTGCCAACCGTTCACTGTTTACTTGAAATTGATTTTATTCTGTTGATTCGCCTAGCTCATACCGTGCAAAGCGCCGCACGATAATATTTTCACCAGTCTTTCGAATGACTTCGGTGATTTTTTCTTTGATGGTGACCTTATCGTCTTTGACAAATTTCTGTTCCATAAGGCAAACTTCTTCGTAGAATTTTTTAATGCGACCCTCTACCATCTTTTCAATAATTTGGGGCGGTTTGCCTTCGGCTGCTGCCTGACTTTTGAGAACATTCAGTTCTCGATCTAATTCTTCTTGGGGAACATCTTCGCGTTCGATATATTGAGGGTTCAGGCCGGCGATATGGAGCGCCAGGTCGTGGGCGAGATTTTGGAACTCATCACCGCGAGCGACAAAATCTGTCTCGCAATTCAGTTCTAAAATAACACCCAATCTGTTTCCGGGATGGCTATATAGTTCGATGACGCCTTCGCCGGCTTCTCGATCAGATCGTTTGGCTGCTCTGGCAGCGCCCTTCTCTCGCAGGATATCAACGGCCCCATCAAAATCACCATTGGCATTTTCGAGGGCTTTCTTAGCATCTAAAACGCCTGCTCCAGTAGCATCGCGTAAATCTTTTACCATTTTGGTTGTAATTTTCATTCTTGATTATTCCTCTTCTTCTTTCCTGGTGGTTCTTTTGCTGTAGCCGCTTTCTCGCAGCTTGGCCAGGGTTGCTTCACCTAATAACCGTTCGTCTTCGGCGTCGTCCAGGTCTTCGAAGTCGTAGTCGTAGGTATCATAGTCTTCAATATCTTCTTCAATCATTTCCTGACGGAGTGTCAATCCTTCTAATGCGGCATCGGCAAATTTGCTTGTGATGAGCTTAATGGCCCGAATGGCGTCATCATTAGATGGGATGACATAGTCAATTGGGTCAGGGTTGCAGTTGGTGTCTACCATTGCGATGATTGGGATTTTGAGGATGTTGGCTTCGCGGACGGCCGTTTCTTCGTGATTAATATCTACAACAAACAGCAAATCGGGTAAGCGTTTCATCTTGCGAATCCCACCCAGGCGGAGATTTAG
>JAABYK010000058.1:0-1044 GCA_011775825.1 Candidatus Zhuqueibacterota bacterium
GGTCATTTAAAATGATAAACAGTATGCCTCGTCAGCAAAATCTGTGGGTTGTTTCCGGTACGGGAAGCTGTCCCATTGTGTGATATAAAGCGATTTTCATGACATCATAGCTCTTATATCCATATGCTTTTCTGGTGACGAGATTCACCTTCCGATTTAATCCTTCAACTGTGCCGGAGGAATACGCCTTTTTCGCCTTAAACCAGTTCATCATTAATTCCTCATGTCGCCTTAAGGTTTTCACAAATTTCTTGATGGGATCAAGCTTTGAACGCATTGCCCGGGTACACCATTTTTTAAGATACCATCTCGCCCAGTACGGCGAACGGTATCGCCAAAATAATTGAAAGCTCTCTTTCAACAAATAAGCCCTGACACTTTTGAGATCAAACTGAAGCACGTCTTTCAGTTTGAGCGCTTGTTTTTCTGTCAGATTTTCTTCGTTTTTTAGAAAGCAATACTTGCTGTGATCCAGTACGCCTTCGTAACCTTGCTCCCGAAGCCGCTTTGCTTCACTGCGCCTGACTTCATCAACCGCTTTGTTCAACATAGCAACGATATGAAATCGATCCAGTATATGCAGCGCAGTCGGCAGCTTCTTTCTAATCACTTTCAAGTAGGGCTTCCACATGTCACTACAAACATAGTCTATCGATTCACAACCGTCTCGACCTATTTGTCGGAAAAAGCTTAATAAACTCTTTACCGTTCGTTTGGGTGCGATATGTAACAAGCGTTTGTGTCCGGCATCCACCTGATAGACCAGCGTCAGATACTGATGGCCTTTGCCATATTGGATTTCATCGACGCCTATGGCCTTAATTCCGCTCAACTGCCGATGTGATAATCCGTATTCTACGATCGATTTTACCGATCGGTAGACATGATCCCAACTTGTTTGAAAGCATCGTGCTACCTCTGACCAGGACATCCGCGTGGCCCACTTCGCCAGAAATTGTTGATAAACATGCGTCAGCCGTTGTTTGCCATCTGACCAAGGTACTTGCTCTACCTTTATTCCGCATCGATTACAATTTACGCGTC
>JAABYK010000058.1:1130-1456 GCA_011775825.1 Candidatus Zhuqueibacterota bacterium
GTGTCTGGCTTGTCTGGTCGTACCCCGGGGCTGGGTTCCCGCAACAGGAACAAACCGCCTTGCCGTTCTTACGTGCCTCTATTTCAACGACCAGCGAGAGTCTTCCCGCTATATCCTCAAGACTCTCTGTCTTATACACAAAGGACTTGAGATTGTGGCAATTATTCAGTAACGTTCTTATGCGCATCGTGGTTTTCTGTTTGTTTTTATTGGTTTGGCGACTGTAATAATGAACAATCACCCGATGCGCTTCAAGTTTTTCTATACTATATGTTTTTCACCCACTGATTTGTCGGAAGACCCGAATAAAGTTGCGCTAGTTTCAG
>JAABYK010000569.1:0-311 GCA_011775825.1 Candidatus Zhuqueibacterota bacterium
TGCCTGCCACCCGGCCTTTCAAGAGACCAAGCAAATTGGCAAGCCGGGCTTCTTCAGCCTGTCTCATTTCCATTTCGTTTTCTAGACGGTCGATAGCGCCCAACTCTTTACGTATCTCAGCCAGCTCTCTGGTTTGAATCTCATGCTCTACCCGACGAAGTTTTGTGGACTCATCCATCGTTTTGGCAGTACGATCATCATATTGTTCAATGAGCTGCACGAGTTCATCCTTGAACTGCCGCAGTTGGGCATCTACCTGGGACAGGCGGGCCAGTTGGGAAGAGGATTTGGAAAGTTTTTCTTCCAGCTCC
>JAABYK010000569.1:385-622 GCA_011775825.1 Candidatus Zhuqueibacterota bacterium
GTTGTTCCATTTCCGCCAACTTTCGGCCGGTTTTTCGTCGCTCTTCATCCATCCATTCCAGACGGCTAACAAGTTCACTTAATTCTTCCTGGTTGAGTGTGCCATTTTTTGCCATTGGTTTCTCCTTTTTCGGTAGTCAGTAGTCGGTAGTCGGTAGTCAGTAATCTCTATTTAGTAAGATGAACTTGGGGAATGAATTACTGCTTTATTTTTTTCTCTTCTGATGGGAGTTAGATC
>JAABYK010000569.1:710-1250 GCA_011775825.1 Candidatus Zhuqueibacterota bacterium
ATATTTTAGCCCTCGGGCAATATCAACCGCTGTCATCACTTCGTAGTTTGACCTTAATGAAAATTGTAAGAACCGGCAAAATTCCTGCTTTGAGCTATTCCCAGCTCCTTCTGCAATATTTAGTGGAACAGAAGTGGCTGCTCGTCGAATTTGACTGATTAATCCAAATTTTTCTTCGGAAGGCCAATGCTGGCTTTCCCGATAAATTTCCACAGTAAAGGCCATCGCTCTTTGCCAAACTTTCAATTCTCGATATTTATGCATCCTTCGGCCTTCAAGCACAACCTACTGACTACCGACTACTGACTACTGCTTTTCAACCAAGTATACCACGCATCCCACGAAAATCGTCTATAATGGAACGCTATGCGTGTTGGTATTGACTGCCGGTTGCCCTATTATCAAATGGGTGGTATCAGCCAGTATATCCTACAACTACTGCCTGCGCTGGCAAATTTGGACACTAAAAGTGAATATCTCATATTTCATAAACGCCAGGACGGCCGTTCCCACCTGCCGCCCGCACCCCCCAATTTCCGG
>JAABYK010000639.1:0-252 GCA_011775825.1 Candidatus Zhuqueibacterota bacterium
TTTTCACGTCGTCTCTTTTGTCAAGGGTAAGGGCATGCGAGTGCCAGACAATGACTATCGATATCGGGAAGATGCGCCCATCGAAGAGTACTTTCAGAACTGGGGACGGGCTTTGGGACAGATGCACGCCCTGGCCAAAGACTATCAGCCAGTCAGTGAACAAGTGAAACGTCCCGATTGGTTCGAACTGAAAAAGCCCACCGTCTTGATCGAAACGCGGGTGCCGGAGCGGTTGCGCGTTGTGCGCGACCG
>JAABYK010000639.1:278-1242 GCA_011775825.1 Candidatus Zhuqueibacterota bacterium
CTGATCCATGGCGACTTTAACGACGGCAACTTCACTATCGATTACACCAACGGGGATATGACGGTCTTTGATTTTGACGATTGCTGCTATTTCTGGTTCATGTACGAGCTGGCCTCAGCTTGGGAAGGTGGGATGGGCAGGGTCATGTTCCGAGGTTTGGCGAAGCGAAAAGCCTTCATGGATCATTATTTCGAACAGGTAATGGCGGGCTACAGCCGGGAGAATTCATTGACGGCCGAATGGCTGGCGCGTTTGCCCCTCTTCCTGAAACTGATTCAGGTAGAAGAGTTCTTACATTTTGTTCAATACATCGCTGAACCGGATGAGGAGATGCAAGCCCAACTGAATTACAAGATCAAGTGCCTTGAAGATGATATCCCCTATCTGGGCTTCTTTGACAGCATCTATTCACCGGAAAGGCCGTATTCACTGTGAAGCCTTATAATCGCGGCTGATCGCGTCTGAAATTTGGCAAATGCAACCACCCTCGGTTAAAATGTTTTTTTGTTTTCCAAAAAACCAACTTAACTGAGGTGACCATGAAACACGAAACATCTTTGAGGCTTTTTGCCCTGTTTATCTGCCTTATCGTAACGGGCACTGTTGTGTCCTCCTCTAGGGCGGAGGCCACCAGTTACACCATCACGACGCAAGTTACGGCCGGTCAGGGGTGGATTGACACGGTCGAATCGTCCGCTGCAGTTCCGGTTGGAACGACAAAGCACTTTCGCCTCAAACCTGCTCGCGACCAAATGATTTCCGATGTCCAGATCGACGGACAGTCGATTGGGCCGATGATGTATGCTACCATTCCATGGGTCACCTCGAACCACACGGTAAGTGTCAGTTTTGAGCCTTTCGACCAGCTTAAAGCCTCAAATATCTCCACCAAACTCACCAACGACACCCGGATACTCCTCATTGGAGAAAGCCAATCAATTCAGAAAATCAAGACTTACCTGGA
>JAABYK010000060.1:0-3110 GCA_011775825.1 Candidatus Zhuqueibacterota bacterium
CCGCTTCCTTGATCATCACTTCCACACCCTGCTTGAGCGTCACATCTACCATGCCACATCCCTGGCCGCCCCGCCAAAATGAAGATACGCCACCTTATCTTTAACGTCCACCAAGGGTGACTTTGTCTACCGGATGGTCCTGTCCTGTTCCACGACAAGTAAAACGTCAGTTACATTGGGTTTTGTGTTATCATTTCGAACGGAGTGAGAAATCTGAAGCTGCCCAATACCAGATTTCTCACCTGATTTTCTTGTCTTTATTAATTCTATTTTTAAGGAAGAAAATCAGATTCGAAATGACAGGCCCCACCGTAAGTGAAGTTTTACCACGACAAACACGACAACTGTTTTAAGCTTGTATTTTTGCTCAAAAATGAGTAGCTTTAAATTGGATTCAATAATCTTTAGGCGTCAAAAACATCCGGGATTGCATGAAACAGAAAAAATATAAAATTGTTAAAGTCCCCAAAAAACGTCGGCTTATTCGTGAACAAATAGCTGGATTCAAGAGGATGAATGAGTTTGTGCGCGAGGAACAGCGTCAAGAATTGCCTGAAATGACTCCTGAAGAATCAAAAGAGATATTTGAAGGATTATGGATGATGTGGGAAAACACTAAAAAACAATATCCTGATTACAAAAAGCTCGATCGCATACGGATTCAGGAACTTGTAGGTAGAAAGACGTAAAATCTGGGATCGTATTGCGAAAGGATTGGCCGACCAAAATGATTCTTCCTCATGAAGCCGCTAAAGGGATTCACGATTATCTGACCGCTCAGAATCTCCCTTATGTCATTTTCTGGCATAGCTGTGCAACACTGGGAGGACTAAATCGATTTGAAAAGCCTTATACAGATTGGCAGAATTGGAAGGAAAAGAAAAAATAAAATTGATAGCCACCGAGACACAAAGACCAAAATCTCTGTGTCTCAGCAGCAAATTTATGGCCGTTACTTCGAGGGTTGGTAATACGGATTCTTGCCGTCGGCGTGGTCGGTGACATCCATAACACCCTGAATTTCGGGCACCGCTTCCTTGATCATAACTTCCACACCCTGCTTGAGCGTCACATCTACCATGCCACACCCCTGGCAGCCGCCACCAAAACGAAGATACGCCACCTTATCTTTGACATCCACCAACGACACATTTCCGCCATGACCGGCCACGGCAGGGTTAATCTTTGAATTGATGACATGCTGTACCTTCTCGGCCATGGGACCTTTGGGAGTGGGTGGCGCCGAGGTTTTCGGATTGGTGATCTTGAAACCGGTCTCGCTCAAACCGGTCACGTAATCAACGGTTGCGCCGTCAACCATCGGCTCACTCTGAGGGTCCACGTAAAATTTTATGCCGTCGACTTCCGTGACTTTATCGGCCGGGTGCTCTTGTCCCGCCTCTACAAATGCCAATCCATATTCCACCGAAAACGGCGACATGCCACGTTGGGCAGTGACACGAATCCCGGTTCCTTGACGGTTTTCTTCTTCCAACACGGATTTGAATTTTTCGATCGCGTTTTCAGTGACCGTTAACTTCATAATGCCTCCTAAGTCCTTCGATTTCATTAACCATAATACATTATTCTCATCTAAAAATCAAGGCGTTTTATTAAACATTTCGTTCACACTCTTCAATAGAACCAAACTGGTCCTTCGTTGGTTCCGCTCAACAGAACCAATCTTCGGTGAGACGCGGCGCATATTGTTTGCGATCAAATGCCGGAATCGTGCCAATTCTTTGCACATTTCCGGCATTTCTGAGCACTGCCTCGCGAATTCTCAAGTACGTATCAAACCTGTCCTCTTGCTCAGAAGTAGCCTGTTCGGCGACGTCAGCCAGTTGTTTTGGAAGCTCATCCATTTTTGGGTCCGGATGTTCCCACTCAAAGACAAACCGGGTTTGATCAAAGCCCTTCAGGAACGGCCTGATTTCCGGCAAGGACAGTATGCTTGACCCCGGCGGGATGAGAAGACGGATGCTGTACTGCACGGGATCGATTTGATCATAAAGTTCAAACTCTTCCACGAATTCGAGAATGTCCAGAATATCCTCGATGCTCGTCCACGGCGTAAACGGCATCAACGAAGGCCGCATCGAAATTCCGGCTTCGCGAGTGATCTGCACGGCTTTTTCCACATCGGAACGCGAGTGCCCTTTATCCAAATACCCGAGGATCGTATCATTCAACAGCTCCACAGCGGAGACCATAAAGATGCAACCCAACTCGTTCAGTTCAGGGAAAAGACGGTGATGCTCGAGAATGTGCTCAACCTTTGCGGTGAAATCGAACCTCAGATGGGGATATTTTTCGTGCATCTCGCGCACAATGTTCATGGAATGTTTGACGCCGTTCAAGAAGTCCGGGTCGCCGAATGTAATGTGCTCCGCCCCCAATTTCACCAGCTGTTTTATGTCTTGTAAAACAACATCTTTTTGAACGATGCGCACCCGCCCGTTGTAAACCGGCGTAATCGGACAATGCAAACAACGGTGGGCGCAGCCGCGACTGGCTTCCACATATCCCGTCAGATACAGGTCTTTGCCGATCTCAAGTCTGGCGTACTGACTGAGCGACGGTAAGCTTTCGCGCGAAGGAAGCAAAAAATTTTGTCGTTCAAATGACGTGCTCCCGGAATGCTCTCGAGTGATCACGCCCTCTGCTCTTACCTGGCCGCCGTTGGTCAGGCTTTGAGCCAGCTCCACCATCGGTCGCTCAAACTCGCCTCCGATGACCGAATCGACCTCCCGTCGACCGTTTCCGTCAAGCAGGTAGTCGGCGTGCATGCCGGCATACAGTCCGTAGAAACAGATGTGGCAATCCGGATTCAGATCTCGGACGCGCTTAGCTGCCCTTCTCGCGATCCGTAATGCGGTATGCATTGGGGTTGACAAAGCCACAAGATCGGCTTGCTTAACCTGCTCCTCGTTCAAAGTCTCCACGGCCAAATCCCGGCACTGCACGTCAAATCCTGCATCTCTGAGATGCGTCGCAGGAGAGGCTAAGTTAAACGGTTGATGTCCTAACTCGTAACAAGAAATCAGAAGCACATTCATACGTCAAGCTATCCACCTATATGATACATTTCAACTTTTTTTTCCGTTTGT
>JAABYK010000060.1:3134-8881 GCA_011775825.1 Candidatus Zhuqueibacterota bacterium
GTCTTTAAGCTGCTCATCCGAGACGCCGGATCGAAGCAACGTCTTGATGTCGAATCCCTCGCTGGCGAAAAGGCAGGTGTAAATCCGCCCGTCCGCTGAAATTCGGGCTCGGCTGCAGTCGCCACAAAATGGCTGTGTGACCGAAGCGATGATTCCGAATTCGCCCTCGCCATTCAAGAAACGGTAGCGGTTGGCCACCTCGCTTGGATAGTTTTTCTGGATGGGTTCAATGGGCATCTCTGAGCAAATCATGTCGACAACCTCCTTTGCGGAAACCACGTCATCCATCTTCCACCCGTTCAGGGTGCCGACATCCATGTATTCAATGAACCGGATAATGTGGCCGTGGGTTTTTGCGAAGCGCACCAGGCTGAGGATTTCATTTTCGTTCATGCCCTTCCGGACCACCGCATTGATCTTGATGGGTTTGAAACCGGCCTCGCCCGCGCTCTCGATGCCGCTTAATACTCTATCAATATTTAGATGATCACCGGCAAGTTGCTTCAGGGTTTCGGGATCTAAAGAATCCAAACTCACGGTGATTCTTTTTAGCCCCGCTTCTCTGAGGTTTTTTGCTTTTTCGTTGAGGAAATAACCGTTTGTTGTCAATGCCAAGTCATCGATTCCGTTGATTTTGCTGAGCATCTTGATCAAGACTTCCAGATCGGAACGCAACAAGGGTTCACCACCGGTCAACCGAATCTTTGATACTCCTAGTTCCGCGAAAATTCTCGCTACGCGGTGAATTTCTTCAAAATTCAAAATTTCTTGTTTCGCGAGGAAAACGTAGTCGTGGCCGAAGATATCCGCCGGCATGCAGTAACTGCAGCGAAAATTGCAGCGGTCGGTGACCGAGATGCGCAAATCCGTTAACTGTCTGGAAAACTTATCTAAAATCATATCACATAGCTAAGCCGCGAACCGAAAGAATAAATCTAAATTTAGCTAACTTGGGCATATACTTTTACTTCCGATTCTAATCTTTTACCCAACCTGTCTGTTTCCACTTCTAAATCATAATGGGCCTGAAGATTTATCCAAAATTGAGGAGAAATACCAAAATAGCGACCAAGCCTTAGAGCTGTATCTGCTGTGATTGAACGTTTCCCCTGCACGATTTCATTAATTCTTCGAGGGGGAACATTGATATCTCTTGCTAACCTATATTGGGTTATTCCCATTTCATCAAGAAATTCCTCTTTTAGAATTTCACCGGGGTGTATGGGAAACATCTTCGCTGAAGTCATGATTTATAACTCCTTAATGATAGTCTACAATCTCTACCTCAAATGCGTTTCCAGATTCCCATCGGAAACAAATTCGCCATTGTTTGTTTATTGGAATACTATACTGTCCCTTACGTTTACCTTTTAAGGCCTCCAGACGATTGGACGGGGGAACTCTTAAAGCATTAAGATCAGGGGCAGCATCTAACATCCATAATTTCTTCAGCGCCGTTCTTTGAATATTAGAGGGAAATTTTTTTGAATATTCCCGATAGTATATTTTCTCTGTTTCTTTGGATTTGAAAGATTTAATTACATTTAATAATAACGCTACACGATAATAATCGTCAAGCGTTATTATAGCTTCCTCCATCCTCTTTTTCACTTCTTCCAAAGTATACTAATTAATTCCTCGAAGATCAAATCAGCTTCGGACTATTTCGGATTCGAGGGCCGAATATCGATCTCGCTTACCATGGCACGCTGCGGCAATCTAATGGCATCGACGATGGTTTGAGCCACATCTTCGGGCTTCAGAACCTTCTCGCGGTTCGGCTTGGGCAGCGAAGGATGATGGAAAAAATGCGTGTCCACGGAGCCGGGACAAATGGCAAGCACACGCACACCCGCATCGCGTTCTTCCAACATCAAACATTTGGATAACGCCAGCACGCCCCATTTACTGGCAGCATATCCAGCACCACCGGAAAATGCATTCTTACCTGCAAGCGAAGCCACATTGATCACAAAACTCTCGTCTTTTCGTTTGAGTTGCGGTAGCGCTTCCCGAGTGCAAATGAACATCGCCCGGAGGTTTATTTCAAACATATCGTCCCAATCCAAGGTCGAGAGCTCTTCAACGCGTGCGAATCTGCCAATTCCGGCATTATTCACCAAAACATCCACGCCGCCAAATTTACTCACGGATTCCTGAATCACGCCTTTGATTTCGCTCTCCCGGGTCAGGTCCGCCTGAATTGGCAACACTTTTCTGCCGACATTGCCGATTTCCCTGGCCAGACTTTGCAGATCAGACATTGTGCGCGAAATGATGACCAGATTCGCACCCTCTTTGGCCAGCGCCATCGCTGTGGCACGCCCAATTCCTTTACCGGCGCCGGTTACCACCGCAATCTTGTTGCTTAAGTTCATATAACGGTACCTCCTTGTTTAGTTTTGTATTGCATTCATGTAGTTGATTATATACATGGCGACAAAGAATATCAAACAACAGGCAATCAAAGCCACAACGGCCACAATTGCGACCATGGTGAATAGATCTTTTCCCGGAGTGCTTTTCCTCTCATGGTGTCGCGGGAAAATAACCACGTCATACAAAAGCTTTCCGGCGAAAACCACAAACAACCCAATCCCAATGGCAACTCTGCCAAATTCAACAGAGCCACGCAAAGCGCCGGTCACGGGCCACACAAGCCAAATCACCAGCGCCCATTTGCCAATTTCAACGAGATAGGATGAGAACCTGTTTCGCGGAATGGACCCCATTTCAGACGATGGCATCAAAGCCAAAATGCGTTTTCAATATGTTGAATCTGCCAGTCTTCACCCTGTCTGCTGAGAGCAACGACATCGAACCGGCAGTCCATATTCTGAATCTCATTTTCCTGCAGATAGCGCATGGCCACTTGTCCGAGTTGCGATTGCTTGCGCTTGTTGACCCAAGCTTCCGGGGGACCGAAGGCATTTTGTCGGGCTGTTTTCACTTCCACAAAAATCAACGTGTCATCTTTTTGTGCAACAATGTCGATTTCACCGCGCGCCCAACGATAGTTCCGTTCCACAATTTTGTAATTCTGTTCCTGCAAATATTGGGCGGCCATTGCCTCACCCAGATCACCCAGAGTTTTGTTGTCCCTCTTCGCCATGGTTAAACAAAGAAAGTTGGTTCGTAAATCGTTTTGGATGAAAAGAGCGTCGGTGGATATCACAGTAGCCGTGTTTTTCAATGGCATCCAAATGCTCGGGCGTCGCATAGCCTTTGTGATGCTCAAAGCCGTACTCGGGAAACATGTCGTGATAGTCGCACATGATTCGATCTCGAGTGACCTTTGCCAAAATTGACGCAGAAGCAATTGAAAAACACAAACTGTCTCCATCCACGATGGTTTTGAATGGTATTCGGCCGTCCGGATATGCTCTTCCATCCACCAGTAAAAAGTCAGGTCTCTGTTTTAGCCTGTCGATAGCGCGTTGCATGGCTAAATAAGACGCCTGCAAAATGTTGATGCGGTCAATTTCGTCCACCTCGGCAGACCCGATCCCGTAATCGATAGACTTTTGAATGATTTTTTCGTACAATTCCTCTCTGATTTCAGCGGTCAGTTTTTTTGAGTCATCGATCAAGGAGATACCCGGGTCTTGCGAAAAGATCACCGCCGCCGCGACCACAGGGCCGGCCAATGGTCCGCGCCCGGCCTCGTCGATGCCTGCAACCAATCTCACATTCTGCTTCCATAGTTCGTTCTCGTATTGCAGCAGGCGCTGAATTCTTTGTAATTCTTCCGGTGTCAAGGTTGAGCGCTTTGTTAGGAAAGTGCGGATGTTAATATGATAACTTGTCGCTTAAAATGCAACAAAAAGCCACCACAGAAAAATCTATGGTGGCTGAAGAAATCAAACAATTTGAGTGCTGTTTTAGCTTTCTTCTTGCTGTTCTTGCAGTCTGTCTACCAACTTTTGGTACATCGCATCATAAGAGGTTTTTGCGATTTCTTTATAAAAAGAATCGCGGTAATTTCTGGCAGTGCTCAGCCCATCGATTTCCATGTCATATACCAGCCATTGGCCGTCGACCTTATGCATTTTGTAGACAATTTCCACTTGCTTTCTCTTTTTGTAGGCAATCGTGCTTACTTTGGCTTTGTCGCCCTTAATGACCGGCTCTTCATAAACCAAGCGATCCGCTTTATAAATTTCCAACTTCTTGACCGACGAATTTCGGATCAGTTGTGAAAAGACGTCTACAAACTGCTCTTTTTCTTTCTCGGTGCGTTCATCCCAGTATTTACCCAGAGACAATTTGGCGAGCGCCCGAAAATCCATGATTCCGTTGATGATCCCCTTGAGCTTTTCTTTGGTTTGCTCGTCTACCTCGTCGTTGGTCTGATTGAGGATTTTTTCCACGGTTTGGTTGCGCGTTTTTATGATTTCGACGGGTGAATTTTCTAAAATCTTAGCTGCATGAGAAAACACTGCAAACGCTAAGATTGAAAGCAAAGTTGCAAAATGTGTTAACTGAGTTTTCATCGTGCACTTACTCCTTTATCAGTTCGTCCGGATACAGATCTTTGCCAACGGCTTTTCCGAGTTTAGCGATGGCCACATTGTATTTGAAAATATTCTCTAAGTGCTTGGCCTGCATGGCTCCGTTTGCCTTAAAAGCGTCGATTAATTCTTTCACGTCGCCAACCCCAATATCGAATGTCATGCTGGTTGAACGCAGCCAGTTTTCGCTGGCCTTTAAAGCTCGACGGCTGTCTCTCATATTTCTTGCGACCTGCCGCAATTCGATATAAACCCTTTGAACATCCAATTTTATGCCATCCAAAAGTAGTTTTTCTTTCTGTGCTAGTTGCAAATATTCTGCCTGAGCAATGCGGACTTTGTCACGAGTTTGCCAAAAATTTAAATTTAAGTTGATTCCGGCGACAATTCCTGGTCGAAAGAAATTGGTCGGATTGTAGATAAACGGATTGTTTGGGTCAAATCGATCTTCTGCGAAATTGTACTTAATTTCAGCACCCAGAAAGAATTGGGGGAAATATTCACTTTTTCTCACATTCACCAGAGCTCTTCGGGCACTAATGCCCGCCCGCAATTGAGAAAGCTCCGGACGGTTTCGGTAGGCCATCTCATAATACACGTCGAGGCTATCTATTCGCACATCGAGCGGCTCTAAGTATTCGGTCGCAACCTCAATCCCCACATCATCTTCCAGCCCCAAGGTAGTCTTGAGAGCCGAGTCCGTTAGATCTCGTTTGCCCCGGGCTTCGCGAAGTCGCTCATTGATATCGTATCTAAAAATTTGCAATTTGAACAAGTCGGTTTGGCTAACCTCATCTGAACCCTCATCGAGTTGTTTTTCGACTTTGTTCTCCGCCTTCGTCAACTCTTCGTCTGCATCTTGCACGACCGCAAGGAGTTCTTTTCCTAAGACAAAGGCCCAATACAATTGGCGAACTTGAAAACGCACTTTGCCTTTTTCTTTTAGCACATTTGCTTCCTCGGCCTCCACTCCAAATGAAGCAGCTTTGGTAGCACCGCTTAATCTTCCAAAGGTGAAAATCGGCTGGAGCAGATCCACATCGAGTTCGGTGAAATATCTCAGGTCTCCCGGAATGCTCGTAGCGGTATCTGGTGAAATGACAAACCCGCCGGATGGAGCAAGTTCACCACGGGCTCGGGGACTCGGTCCCCACACATTTCGTAACTCGAACCTGGGGAGAATTTTGGCGTGCTTGGCCCGGGTGAGTTTAGCTTTAGAAATTTCTAAGCCAAGCC
>JAABYK010000060.1:8993-11073 GCA_011775825.1 Candidatus Zhuqueibacterota bacterium
CAGGAGGAGAGTTAGCTTTTGAGCCATTTAGCGCCCTTTCGATTGCTATTCAGCTTTCATGAATTGTTTGACGCCTGAATCGGCATCAGCATGCTTTAAAGCGCGGATGTCGTCGTAGTCAGTGTATGCTTTGGAGTGTGTCGAATTGGCATCGGATAAAATGCCAAGACCAACGGGATCATCCGGAGGGTCTCCTCCGAATGTCTTTTTATACGCTTCGCGGGCGTTGAATGTGAAGGTGCGCCATTCACCCAGGTGCTCATCTCCGCTCGCCGCCACCACCATCCATGGCTTACCAATGCCACTTCGTTTCATATATGCTCCGACCGGCAAGGTCGTACTCCAAACAAATTTCACAGATTCGGGGATGAGCCCCAGCTTTTTTTTATAAACAAGGTAGATTCCGGCCGCACTATCAACGGTTTTTCCGTAGCGTTCATCGCCGCCCACAGGAAGTTCTATCGCCCGCCACCGAAACGAAATGTAAGGATACTTATTCAAATTCCATTTCACATCCTTGCCTAAAATCACGGATTCTCCTTCATCTCGGGCAGCCAGATACTTGTTGCCATTCTCTTTCCGGATGGTGTATGGTTTATTTTTGTCGTCGTCACGGTCCCGCCAGCTCCAACCCACAGGCAGTTTGCCAACCTCTCCGGCCTCAAAATCGTCCAAGACGACGTAGTCCGCTCCTTTTATTTCGGCAATAAGGTAGGGAATCGAGAAATCATCCAGAATCTCGTCACAATAACTGTAATATTCTCGAAGAAGACTTTCATCTTCGTATTTAACGTTGGATACTTTCCAGCCCTCTTTGGCATATTTTAAGAAGAACAAGGTAAGGTTAGACCCTCCTTTATCGCCGGAAACCGTCAGATTCAGTTTGGCTGACTTTTCTTTTGTCTCCTCCGAATTGAATCTTACCGAAGGCAAACCTCTGCTGCTGTGATTCCCTATTTCAGTAAGAATTTGTTTCTGAAGCGAAATGGTGAACGCTTCGACGAACTTCTTTTGCTCATATCGATTTAAGTCCGTCCAATGATTTTGCAAAACTTGTGAGGCGAGCTTTTCAAGATGAAAAAGCTCTTTCAGTGAAGTTTCGATCTCCTCATCCAGTGCGCCGTTACGATCGTAGCTCTTTTTCAACTTGCTGTAATGAGATTCAATGATCTCACGAGGACTCTGAGAACCATCGCCTTTGGCCAAAAGGGTTATCGAATATAATCCAAAAGTCGTAGCGATCACAATCAACGCGAAGCGTTCAAAACCCGTTCCAAAGCATTTCCTGACGTTCAGCATGGGAACCCAATCACATAGTTTCTACAAAGAACTTCTTCTATTTGATCAAAAAAATGTTAATAATGCTACGATTCTGGGTAAATGTAAGTTCCAAGAGACCATTCCTTGGAAAACCACACGGGTATTGGACTTTGGGGAAAGATAGTTGGGAGAAATCTGAAACGTATGTGAAGCGATCTCGAGACTAAGTGCCTTCACAGTATTCACACAAAGTACCGGCTAAATCGCGATTTTTCATCCGTTGTCGATAACTCTTATAAGCGTCGTTGTTCCAAATCTCCTTAATGGACTGTTTATGTATGTTTCCAAAAACAGTGGTTCGTTCCCAGTCCACACAACAGAGAACCATATCGCCGTTCCAAAGAATCCAGGCTCTCCAAAAAGGAATCGTGCAGTAGTAAGCATACTTCCACTCGCTGTCCTCTCCGGCCATATCCGAGGTATCAATGATATCGGGATTGGCTCGATTATCTAATTGTCTGCCTTTGAATTTGATGCCTCGGGATTTCCAAAAATCTCGAGTTTCTTGAAGCTGCTGTTGAACATCTTTTGTAAGGACGGCCCAGACTTCGATTTCCGGTTTTTTTGCACCCAATTCGTCTTTAATCCGGACAAACCTTTCAATATTCTGAACAACCGTTTCAAATTTTGGACCTTGCATAATGTTGTCATAGATGGTTTTGTCAACGCCATGTACGCTAAACACGATATGCTCCAGACCGGCTTTAATCAAGTTGTAGGCTTTTTCTTCGGTCAACAGTCCGCCATTGCTGATCAGTTT
>JAABYK010000060.1:11082-14001 GCA_011775825.1 Candidatus Zhuqueibacterota bacterium
TCCTGTCTACCAGGGGATCATTCTGAAGATAAGGACTCAGTACTTTCACATTGTTGTCGATCGCTTCTTCAACGATCCGCTCAAACGTACCGTTGTCCATCCGACCGCGAATTTGATTGTTTTCCCGGCCCATGGGACAAAATACGCAGCGGGCATTGCACCCGTATTGGGTTTGAACCTGAATAATCTGAGGAAATGATGGAGTAAAATTGGTGAAATAGTAATACTTAAGATACTCCATGAACGGAACCGATGCTGCCGAAGGTCCCGAAGGGGTGAGCTTTCGTTTCAATCGTTTCAGTTGTCGTTTTATCGAAAACGTATGTGATGTATCTACTAGCATAATATCATCAAGATTCTTAATTTATTCAGCAAATTCACTTTCGGTTTTGACATCCAACCTAGTTGCGATGCCTTTGAAGAGGTTCCGAATTGGCTCCAGGAGCCCTAAACGTTTTCGGCGCGAGAGCATGGCTATTGACGTAACAGTAATTCCGGTGCTCATAAGCCCAATGGCAGCCATCAGTCCCCAATAAAAAACAGCAATGTTCCCCCAAATCATGATCAACATAGCTGCGAAAGAAAAAACATCTCTTCGACCGGTATCGTGGACTAAGCCGAAAAATCTTAAATACCAGACCTTTTGATTTGCATGATTGAGGGACGCAATCCCCTGATCCAAATCACGCAGACTTGCCGACCCTTCCTTCTTCATGTAAAGTCGAGCAAAATTCAGAGCCACCATTAACGAAGCCATAATAGCTCCGGTCACGTAAAAAATATTTTCATCTCCGGAGGCATTATAGGCCCCGATCGTGACGCCAATGGCAAAGGCGACGTAGGATAAATGATCGGTTACGGTATCAATAAATGCGCCAAATTTGGAGTCCTTGAGTTTTATTTGAGCGACCTCCCCATCACAACCGTCGACGATTGAAGCAAGCTGAAACAAGATACCACCCATAATGGTCGTGATAGGTTTCCCGATGGACACCAGCCAGCCTATGAAGATCGAAAAACAAAGATTCAAAATAGAGATGAGATTCGGCGTGATCGGTGTCTTAAGCAGCCACTTTGTAATTCGATTTGATATTCTCCGGTTGATTAATTTCGCGACGATTCCATCACCATCCGATCGCGTCGATCGGAGCAGGAGTCGTTCAGCGGAACGAATATCCGGGATTGTATCCACATCTTGCCAATAAGCCTCTCCAATGTCCAACGTACACATCTTTCCTTCCTGAGCCAAAACCCGCACACCATCCGAAAGGGCATATTGACCGGTATCCTGACTCTGCCTCAAGGCTTCGAAGAGGTGCGGCGTACAAACAAAAATACCGACATCGATTGCGTTGAAATCCGTAAGACTTTTGCCCAGATTGATCAGGCGGCCTTTTTCGGTTCTGACTTTAGTGGCATCATCTAAATTCGGAATTTTGTTGAGGCGATAATCAACACACAAGGTGCCACAATGTTTGCCCAGATTGACGTTCTTCACCCGGTGCAGCAGTTTCGGATCAAAAACATGATCCGACATAAACAGGAAGAACTTGCCATCGACAAACTTTTCAGCTTTCAGCACTGAAATGCCATTGGGCTTGCGCCATTCAAGGTTCCGTACCCATGTAATCTTCACACCCAATTTCTTTGCACTTATCGATTTGCGAATACGAGCCGCTTGATATCCTAAGACGATAACAAACTCGGTGACACCAGCCTTTTTGGCCGCAAGGATGACCCGCTTCAACAGCGGCATCCCCCCGACCCTAATCAGTGGTTTGGGGCAGTTGTTCTGATAGCCATGAAGACGGCTGCCGTTACCTGCCGCGATGATCACGGCCTTGGTGATCGATTGCTGGGGATGGTCTTTTGTTCCAATGGGAGAGGACATCACTTCTTCGGGCAAGCACGCAAAATACGAGCTCCGATCTCGAAGATTCGGTTCCATTTTCCCTCCGCTCCGGTTTTTAGTCATATGTGATCTTTTTTACAACTCCTTTATTCTATTACTGCTATTTTTTGTTTTCCCCGCTTATGACTTCCTTAGTTTCAAGAAATTCAAATTTCGAATATACAAAAACTTTTACAGGTTGTCAAGCAAACTCTTTGACTGCCTTAAGGAAGCTTACTAGCGATCTTAGACAAAAGTTGTGAAAAGTAATGAACTTAAATCGAAATGTCAAGAATAATTGTTGCTCCCGTGCCCCCACAAGCTAAGATCTTAGTTTATAAAGACTTAGTTAGCATCAAGTATTTGTTCAACAAACGCGACCTGACTGCGTCAAAGATAGTCTTTCCGAAAGATTGCTTTAAGCACAGATGGAGCCGACTTGACTCTCTTCAACAGTGTATCTCCGTGCAAAAAGTGTGCAAAAACTCTGAAACTGTCGGTCAAATTCTTATTATATTTGAACCACCAAATATCGTTGTTTACTAATGGTTTTGATATCGTCTTCAAAATTTTGCTGAGTCCGGTGCGATCTGAATTGATATATTTATATCGAACGAGCTCCATCACACCCCACGGGCCATGGCTCACCCCAAGTCCGGAATGTTTGTAACCGCTGTATGGCGCTTCTGTTTGGGCGATATGAATCTGTAAATCATTTACGAGCACGCTGCCAGCCTGAATTCGTCCGGCCAGCTTCAGGCCCTGCTTCCGGTTCTCTGTCCAGATGCTGGCACTCAGTCCGAAATTAGAATCATTGGCCATGTAGACGGCTTCGTCATCTGTGATGAAGGGGGTGAGCGCAATCACGGGACCGAATATCTCCTGATGCGACAGCTCCATCGATGAGTTCACGTTCGTCAGAATTGTCGGCTCGAAGTACCAATCACCCAGGTCTTTACGAGACTGACCACCCAACTTAATAACTGCGCCTTTATTGAGTGCGTCTCGCACCAACCTTTCCACTTTTT
>JAABYK010000060.1:14013-34212 GCA_011775825.1 Candidatus Zhuqueibacterota bacterium
AATCGAATGTCGCCTGCCTTTTTCATCAGCTTGTCCAAAAACTCGTCCATCACAGACTCGTGCACATACAATCTCTCGACTGAAAGACACGTTTGTCCGGCATTCGAGAACGCACCCCAGATTGCTGCATTTGCCGCCCGTTCCAAATTGGCGTCTTGCAAAACAATCATCGGATCGCTGCCACCCAATTCCAAATTAACGGGCACCAGATTTTCGGCCGCTGCCCTGTAAATGCGTCTGCCAACTTCCGTGCTTCCGGTGAAGTAAATCTTGTCCACCTCGGCCGTGACCAGAGCGTGGCCAACATCTGCTAACCCTGTAACGATCTCCACCACGCCTTTTGGCAAAAAGGCGCGATCAAAAATTTCACGCACTTTCAGACCTGTTAGCGTCGTATGCTCCGAGGGCTTGTGGATGACGGCATTGCCTGCAAGGATTGCGGGGATCACATGCTGCATCACCAGGAGAAAGGGAAAGTTCCAGGCAGATATCACCCCAATAACTCCCAGAGGTTCGTAAGTCACAAACCCTTTTCGGAGTCTGAACAAGGGATTGGTGGGAGCGATCTTCTTATCCTTTAACAGCCTCGGGATGTTCTTTAGATAGTATTTGAAACTGTCCAATACGGGCAGTATCTCACAAGAATAGGCCTCCGCAAGGGGTTTTCCGGTCTCTTCTGAAATGGTGTGTGCAATTTCATCTTGAGCGAGATAAAACTGCCGGTAAGCTTTTTTTCCAAGCTCGAGACGCGTTCTCAGGCGAAGCGTCGACCAGTGTTCGAAGGCAACGCGGACTTTCTGAATAATTTCGGGGATGTCATCCGGATGGCAAGCAGTGAATCGGTCAATTGGTTTTTGGGTTGCAGGATTAATCGACAGCAGTGCATCTGATTCTATTCTCAAGGCCATGAATTTGGAATTTCCTGTTTTTTGATTCCCATCATTTTAGATTCAGAAATTTCACCATTTCTTCATCCAGGTATTTGCTGTGTTCATCATTCAACGGGTCCAACCGGTATTCGTTCATGAACATAAGTTGCTGGCCCATCCATTCATCCCAACAGTCGTTGCAAGTGTGTTCCAAAATTCTCTTTCCCAATTCATTTCTAAAGGGAGCCTCGTCCAATCCTTCCTTCTCATTGCCGCATCGCAAACACGTGACCTTTGCCATACTTTTCCTCCAAATTAATCCTTAGGATTACCATGTCTGAACGAAACCAGCTCATTTCAGTCATTCACGCATAGCAAGAGACGCGAATTGCCTGTATAAGTAGTGAACGAAAACGATCTAATGCTGTCATTCCCAAGATCTTTTCTTCGGGAATCTCCTGCCTAATTCCGGGAGATTCCGGCACAAAACAATACCGGAAATGATGTACACTAACGAGTTTTCGTTCAGCCCTTCACTAATTATTGTAACAATTCAGACACGGAAACTAATTCATAACCTTTCTCATTTAGCCCATTAATCATTTTGGGGAGTTTCTTGTGTGGGAGGTCCTTATCACGCAACGTGCCTAAATGCATAATCACGATCGCGCCGTTGGCTTCAAAATCCGAGCCATTCCCAAAATTAAGCACCTTCTCTACGATTTCATCGGAGTTATAGTACGCTGATGACGTCGTGTCCGCTACCCAGTCCATCGTATCCATGTGATTGTCCCAGCCATCTCCCACAGTCCAACCAATATGTCGGTAACCGAGTTCCGCAGCCCACTCACGAATTTCGAGATTGTGTTCCCCGAATGGGGCGCGCCAAAACGGCGCCATCTTCGTACCCGTGCACGCCACAAAAGCATCGACAGTATCATTCAGCTCTTTCTGCAAGAACTGACGTGTGACCGTTTCTCTCGTCAGGTGTTCTCCATTTTCAACAAATGTCGTCAGATGCGGATGACTCCAGGTGTGATTGCCGATTTCGTGGCCTTCTTCCACCATTCTCCGAACCATGTCGGGATGGTTTTGAATAAACAACCCGGTTAAGAATAGGGTGCATTTTACGTTGCTTTCTTTTAAAATGTCCAGAATCTCTGCGCTCGCATTGGCCATGTAACCGCCATCAAAGGTAATCGCGATTTTGGGCTCGGTGCGATCACCTCGGTTCACGTTTCTGGAAAGAAAGTTCACAGTTGGGTTGTTGTATTCAAAGTCTATCTTTTCCAGTGCTGTCAGGCTGCCATCCGCCGTCATGGCTTTTACCGTGAGCGTGTTGTTACCACGCTTCACAGGAACCTCCGTGAATTGAAATTTACCTTTTCGCGGCAACGTGACCGCCTCAAACTGATCGTTGATCAGCAAACTGATAATCTGATTGTCCTCCGCCTCGCCCTCAATATTTATCCGATTGGTTAACACCATGGCTCCATTTGCTGGGTTCGAGACAGAAATATGACCGTCATTTGATGACGTTTCATTTCGAGGGGACGAACTGCTGTCGACCTTCTGTTCAAGAGTCTCGAATCGCTGCTTCAAATCCCGCAGCATCCAAATGGTGACACCGAGCGCAATTAGCAGCAGGACATTCAGGACAAAGCTCGGAGTGAGGTTGCTTCTAAATGCCTGGAAAAATTTAGCCAAATATAGTCTAAGTCTGATGGATTTCTCATGGTCGCTGACAGAGGATTGATCCGGATTCTCGCGATGGAATTTCTTGTAACATTTAAGACCGCAAAAATAGTGGTGGCTTGCCAGTATTTGGCAATCCGGACAGATGGAATTTTGGCAGTAGTAGCATCTGCGCTTTGCGGGAACGTTTGGGTGATTCTTACAAAAATCTGCCATAGTGTTTAAAAGCACTTTTGTTTTTTGGAAAGTAGTTTAAAGCAAATCGCTCAAAAGATCAAGAAAAATCAATGAAATTCTCGGTACGAGCCCATGCCGCATCTGCTCTCCCCGGTTTACTTAAAGCATAAGTCCATTCCAAAAAATAAGCTTGACTCAGCGTGAGACAGTGTAATGATGCACAACGTCAGTTTTTGCGAATAAAAATATTTTTCGGCATACTACAAAATCCACGAGAGAATCTTCCGGTCAGTTTAATTTCTGATTTTTTGTCAGTTAGACAGGCAGGATTAGATGATTGGAAGGGCTTCAGAAAAGTGGCACAATAGTTGTAAAATGATCGACAAACATTTGAGAGACAAACGCTTGCATCTTTTGTTTTTAAATTAGAATTTTCTCCATCCACCCCTCCTTTCCCTAAACGGCGGAGCATTGTCTCCGCCGTTTGGTTTTTTACCGCTCCCGAATTCTAATGCCACCGTTAGTAGTATGCAACTCGATTCTGCCGCCACCCCCGTTAATGGCCCCCTTTAGCCTCTTCTTGCTAATCTCGCCACGAACTTCAATCGGGAAGTCCGTTTTGATACCGCCGTTTGTGGTTCTCGCATCCACATAAGCCCGGAAGTTCTCAGGAAAATAAACGGTGATGCCCCCATTCGTGGTCTTGAAGTACATGTCTTCATCTTCGTCAAACTCAAGCAATTCAACTTCGATCCCACCGTTGGTTGTTTTTGCTCGAATCGACCCCTTGGATTCTTGGATTTCGATGCGACCGTTTGTGGATCTGACTTCCATCTTGCCGGTCACTTCTGAAACTTCGACCGGTCCATTAACCGTTGAAATATCAAGGCTTACCTCACTTGGTACCTTCAGACGATATTGCACACTGACGCTGACATTGTCGCCAAAAAACGAATCCAAGAATCCGCGTCGTCGTTTTGGAATTTTTGTATCGATTTCGATGTAATCGTTTTTGTGGCGAATATCGATTTTGAGTTCTTCCATGACCTCCTCGGCCAAACGCCGGTCGCGTGCTTTCACCCGTTTCTCAGCTTCAATACGCACCTCATTTCTGTCCCATGATTCCACTGTAATGCTGCCATTGGTGTTTGAAAGGAGCAAGGTTCCGCCTTTGTCAAGCCGATAAGTTTCATCAAAATGCTCTCTTAACGTCCCCGCACTCAGGGTTGAGAATACAGCTACGCATATCAGCGACGCAATCGTGAAAACGTGTTTTCGCATTAAGGTGTCCTCCTACAATAACATTCAAATCTAGGTCCAGAAAAATTTGTTAATATCCTCGCAGCATTAGTAGTGGCTGAACGAAAACTCGTTTGTGCACGTCATTCCGTCCCGACGCGTCGGGTCGGAATCTCCCAGAATTAGGCAGGAAATTCCCGAATAAAAGATACGAATGACAGCAACAGCCCGTTTTCGTTCAGCCATTTATTGGCCTACTCACTCCGGTATGCGGCTATTTCTTCTCGAGAATAATGTCCGCATCTTCTGTAAAGATATCAATGCTGACAAGGCCCTCACCCAATGACTCATCCACCCTTTCGCCGCGGTTCCGGCTTTTGATTGAGAGAGGAAAATCGGAACGAATTCGTCCATCGGAGGCATCGAGTCGAAACCGTGCATCGATGTTTTCCGGTAGGATCAGATTGATATCTCCCTCGTCCGTCCTAATCTTGCAACGTCCCCCAGCAAGAAACTCCAACTCAGCTTCGATGTCGGCTTCGTCCGTTCTCAACTCGCAACGCTTCACTTTTAAATTGTTGATAATAAAATCGCCTTCATCGCTCTTTAAATCCACTTCTTCAAATTTGCAGTCCACCACGCGTATTGTGCCTTCATCAACCTGAAGGAAGAGAACGGAATCATTGCCTCTAATATTTTTGCATAGTAGCTCGCCCTCGTCTAACCCAACGTCGACTTCTACGGAGCTTAGCGTATTCAACATGATCTCGCCTTCGTCGACCTTCAGTCTCAGCCTTCCGCTGAGGTTGGAGATTTCCACATCGCCTTCGTCGTTTTCGACTCTCAAGTCGAGTTCATTGGGCACGTTGAGTTCATAATCGATTTCATAACCAGCCCGATGCTCCCACCGGTCCGGATCAAAGAGCTCCCAAAAATCCGATCTCCTGTGGCGGCCCAAATCTACCTCCCGAATAAAGAGACGATTCTCACGATGGTCGATCTCTACCTCCAATTCCTCCATGATTTCCTCGGCGCGTCGTTTATCGCGCTCCCACACTCGCTTTGTAATTTTGACATATGCTTCGTCTTTATCCCAACCCTTGATAAGCACCTGTCCATCATCTCCGATCACCGTCACACGGGCACCGGGCTTCAACTTAAACGTGTGCTCTTCGACTTTTGAGATTTTGCCCCCAAAACCTGACTGGGCAAACAGAAGTTGGCACACAGCGAGAATTGGTAGTAACTTGAATTTCATGGCCTCTCTCCTCTGTTTTGACTGACTGATAAATGAGCTGCTCGTAACAAAGCAACTCCCTTTAGTTCCCCCCTTAGCAAGCTGAGTAAAAAAGGAGATCGTAAATCATCCAATTTCAATAATCAATTTGCAACTCGCCTAATCCGGGACTGACTCTCACATCAAGCCGATTTTTTGCAACATCAAAATTTTTACTGTAATAGTATCTTCCGGACTTTTTCAGCCCATATGGAACCGAGACGTCTGACAGGAAAAGAAACTTCGAAACGACTAATTTAACTCCGGCCTCCTCGGGCAAATAGAGGGTAGTTTCGCCGATATCGAGATCGATATGCGCCTCGGCTTCTGACAACATATTGCCGCGTAAGTCTACACTCATCTCGCCAATGCCGCCATTAATTTCGGCTTCTCTGAAACGCGCATTTCCGAGTTCTCTGATCCGAGTTTCACCAACTTTTGTATTTATTTTCATGAACTCCATGTCGCTCTTGTTTGGCTCTGAAAAACCGACGACGACTTCACCAGCCCAGGTTGTAAGATCGAGTCTCGTCAGTGCGAGACCCCCGAAATCAAGATCGATCTCTCCTGCCTTGATTTTGGCTTCCAGGTCCACCTCAACACCGGTCGGCAATTCAATGAGGGCCTCGGCGACTGCGTTATCTTTCGAATTGCCCCAACCTTTCTTTTCAAACTCGATATCCAACCGAGACCGTTTTTCATCAAAATCCGAATACACTCTAAACTCCTCTTCATCATAATCAATTATGACTCTCGCCTCCTTATCGTTTGGAGATTTGTGTATGGTCACTTCGCCTGCGTCAATTTCGATGTCTACCCTGAAGACTTTATCAGCCGGAATGGAGTATTTTTCTTTGAAGCGGTTGACCTCTGCTCGTTGTGCAAATGAGGACGCCGGCAAGAGAAAGATTAAAGTTGGCAAAACGGCTATGGCAAATTTGCTTAGAAACATCTTCGTGTTCTCCCGATTAGTCATGAATAGGGTTTAATAAAAATGACGATTAACCCGAAATGAATGTTCAGGCCATGACTTGTGTCGTCCCAATCATAAAAACTTGAGTATTGAGGAAACAGAACTGAGGTGGACAATAAAGGGCAAACCGATACATGGAATAAGGAAGAAAGGTTCGAACTTCTCAGCGACGCTCTTTCCATATTTTACCCTCGCGTACTAAGGACCTTTGAAACTATAAAAAAATTAACTGATAGGAAGGTGTCGTGTATTATAAAAATTTGTTCATCAAAGATGTGAATCAAAACCGTAACTCTCTCACTCAGTACGTAAGCGATTGAGTAATTGTTGCATGTCTTCAGGCAATTGAGAATCGAAGCGCATGAACCTGTCTTTGACCGGATGCTTGAAGCCCAAGACTTTGGCGTGCAGTGCATGGCGTGGCATCCTTTGGAGTAATTCTGCGGCTACCTCGCGCTGGCGAGCTGCGAGGCTACCGAATTGACGGTTCCGGCCGCCATAGGTTGCGTCAGCAAACACCGGATGCCCAATGTAGGATAGGTGCACGCGGATTTGGTGGGTTCGTCCGGTCTCCAAATGAAGCTTGACAAGCGATAAAAAATC
Source organism: Candidatus Zhuqueibacterota bacterium (assembly GCA_011775825.1). Lineage (GTDB taxonomy): Bacteria > Zhuqueibacterota > Zhuqueibacteria > Oceanimicrobiales > Oceanimicrobiaceae > JAABYK01. Next base: position 20,846 of record JAABYK010000060.1, read on the forward strand.
AAACTCTTCGATGACTTCATAGTTTGTGATGGATTCTTTGCCGACCAATTGAACGGACATTCGGGTTCTATCCTTTGGGCTTCTCGCAATTAAGGTTTCGATTTTGTCCTTCTTTTTTTTGAAGCGCCACCAGGCAACCGTCCAGTATTCCCGCTCCATGGATTTTTCCCTGAATTGGCGGGACAACTCTTGGTGTGCGACATCATTCTTTGCGACGACCAGAAGACCCGAGGTATCTTTGTCGAGCCGATGCACAATCCCTGGCCTTTGTCTTCCGCCCACCGATGACAGTTCACCGCAATGATGCAGAAGCGCATTCACCAGGGTTCCGGTATAATTGGCAAAGGCGGGGTGCACAACCATACCGGCCTGCTTGTTTAACACAATCAGATGATCATCCTCATACAGGATGTTCAACGGAATGTTTTCCGGAGAGATATCAACTTTCTTGGGTTTTGGAATGCATACTTCAATCTTTTCGAAGGGCCGGATAAGATGACTGGCTTTAGCTGGACGCCCGTTGACGAGGACTTTTCCCTCCGCGATGCCTTTTTGCAGTCGTGCTCGAGAAACGGAAGAAATACGCTGCGTCAGGAATTTGTCGAGACGTTCTCTTTCTTGATTGGCGGGAACAACAATTTCAAAGAATTTATCATCATCCATAAAGGACTTCGTTTGAGGGGAGTTGTTTGTGGAGTTAGTTCGAGGAGTCCTGGAAAACTTCTTTTTTGCGACCTACTTCCGTGTTTTTTTCATCCTCCTTGCTCCGACTCTTATCGAATAAAACTAGTGAGATCAGAATGATCATTCCAAGGGTGACAGCACTGTCAGCAAAATTGAAAATCGGCCAGCGTGTGTCCCCAATCCCTACATCGATAAAATCGACTACTTTGCCATACAAAAAGCGATCGACTAAATTGCCGATAGCGCCCCCCAAAATAAGTGCGAGAGCAAGACGAAGGGGCAGACGTTCAGTACGGGCTCGAACAATGTAAATAAAGATGACAACCGTCGCTATCATGGCAAAAATCGTAAAGAATTTTTGTCCCCCGAATTGAATACCGAAAGCCATGCCTGGATTTTCTATATAGGTTAATCTTAACCAATCACCAAGAATCTGATGCTCTCTTCCGTACTCAAAAAAATACCGCACGGAAAATTTGCTGATTTGGTCAAGGACAACCACGATCACGGATACAATCAGTACTCTCAATCCAATCCTATCTCATTTTCGCCGTGCTACGTTTCTTACGTCTTGTTATTTTCCTCATTTGACTTGCAAGTGATGCAAAGTCTGGCATGCGGAACAGCTTCCAATCTGTCCTTGCTGATCTGCTCACCGCATTCATGGCAATGGCCATAGGTCTTGTTCTCAATTCTCTCCAGAGCCTGCTCGAGGTGATAAAGATACCTGCCCTCCTGGGTCGCAAAAAAGAAAGCCTTCTCCCTCTCCATGTTATCNNAACGTGGCGGACATTTCCCCGTCCTTTAGGTAACCTAGTTCCTTCAGGACATCCTCCCTTTTTTCTAAAAGTAGTTTCTTAAAGTGAGCCAGTTCTTTTTCAGTCATAAAAACCTCCTAAAGTAATACCAGTTTCCTGTGAATGTATGCAATCTAAGACACTTTTTCAATGCCAACAATAGCTCTTATGCCCTCAATTTTCAGAGCCTCACTGTGAGGCGCCTTCCCTGAGTTCGAGGACAAGCTTTCGGCCAACGTCTCGTTGCAGATGTACTCGGACTGACGTTCGAGGGCCTTCTGCAGATCTCCGCTTGTTTGATAGTAAATCCTTATCCGGTCCACGACGTCGAATCCAGAGTCCTTTCGCAAATTCTGAACCCGATTGACAAACTCACGGGCCAGCCCTTCCAATCGCAGTTCCTCCGATATCTTAACGTCCAGCGCGACGGTCAGGTCTTCATCCTGCTGGACAACCAGACCTTCCAAGTTTTCGCTTTGGAATTCAACATCGCTTGATTTAATCGTCGCCTTCTTCCCGTTCAATTTGATCTCAAGCTCGCTTTTTTGCTCCAGTTCTCGAATCTCGTCTTCTCCCAGATTCCTGATCCTATCTGAAATAGACTTGACATCTTTGCCAAATCTTGGACCCAATTCTTTGAATAGAGGAGTGGCTTTTCTCACTATCAGATCATTTTTATCGGCAACAAAATCTACTTTCTTGACGTTCAGCTCCTCGGTGATAAGATTTGCCATTCCCGCAATTTGATGCTCTACGTTCTTATTCTTGGGCACAACTAGGATTCTCGACAGCGGCTGTCTCACCTTAATGCCTGATTCGTTTCTCAAAGCCCGGCCTTGGAGAACAACTCGGCGTACGCGGTCCATTTGCTCTTCCAACTTCTCATCCCTGAAGGTGTGCGCTGCCGAGGACTTTTCGGGATATCGAGTCAAATGCACGCTTTCCAGCTCATTTTTTTGCTCTTGTGTGAGATTCCGGTAAATTTCGTCCGCGATGAACGGTGTAAACGGTGCCATCAATCGCGTCAGCGTGTGCAGGACTTCGTAAAGGGTTTCATAAGCAGCCCGCTTGTCTTCCCCCATTTCTGACTTCCAGAATCGCCGACGACATCTGCGAACGTACCAATTCGAGAGGTCGTCGATGACAAAAACTGAGAGGGAACGCGCCGATTTGGTTAAATCGTAGCGAGAAAGCAACTCCTCGACTCGCGCCACCAAACCGTTCAGCGAACTTAAGATCCAACGATCGATCTCAGGACGCTTTTCAACGGGAACTTCAACGCCATCGTATTGAAAATTGTCGATGTTTGCATAAATAGCAAAAAATGAATAAACATTGACGAGCGTGCCCAGGAATTTTCGTAAGACTTCTCTGACTCCCTCAGTGTCAAAGCGTGTGGGCACCCATGGTGGACTCACCGTCAGAAGATACCATCGCAGGGCATCCGCACCAAATTCGTCCAGAATCTCGGCCGGGGACACAGTGTTGCCCCTCGACTTGGACATTTTCAGCCCCATCTTATCCAGAATTAAATCATGCGAGATGCACATTTTGTAGCAAGGTTGGTCGAACTCCATAACGGCAATCGCGAGAAGAGAATAAAACCAACCGCGAGTCTGATCCACGCCTTCTGAAATGAAATCAGCGGGAAAACTCTGCTCAAACTTCTCCTGATTTTCAAAAGGATAATGCCACTGTGCAACTGGCATGCTGCCGGAGTCAAACCAGCAATCTATGACCTCAGGCGTGCGCATCATTGTGCCCTTGCATTTCGGGCACTCGATTTCGACATTGTCGATAATTGGCTTATGCAGGTCAATGTCTTCGGATAAACCGGAACGCTTTTTGAGATCCTCCACACTTCCGATGCAATCGGCATGCTCGCATTCGCCACAAAGCCAAATGGGCAGGGGCGTTCCCCAATACCTGTCTCGAGAAAGGGACCAATCCACATTGTTTTCCAGCCATTCGCCAAATCTGCCCTCACCGACCTCTTTTGGGTACCAGTTGACATTTCGATTATGCTCGATCAGCCGGTCTTTCTTTGCAGTGGTGCGAATGAACCAGGATCGCTTGGCGTAATAAAGCAGCGGAGAACTGCAACGCCAACAATGAGGGTAACTATGCAGATACGTTTCAGATTTAAATAATAACCCTCGGTTTTGCAGATCTGCGACGATCTCTGAGTCCGCGTCCTTGACGAACTTGTGTTTGAAAGGGCTCACTTCTTCCGTGAATTTCCCACTCTTGTCCACCGGCTGCAAAACCGGCAAATCATACTTCACGCCGACCTGATAGTCATCTTCGCCAAACGCCGGGGCAATGTGCACAATCCCGGTACCTTCCTCGGTTGAAACGAACTCGCCTTTCACAGTGTAATAAAGTTTTTTGTCTGTTTGGAAAAAATCAAACAATGGCTCATAGTCTTTGCCGATAAGTTCCTTACCGAGCAATTCTTGAACGATTTCATACGGCACGTCCAACACCATGAGACGGGCTTCCGCCAGGATCAAGAATTCGTCGCCAACCTTCACTTTGACGTACTTCACTTCAGGATGCAGCGCCAAGGCGACGTTTGAGATGAGCGTCCATGGTGTGGTGGTCCAGACCAGAAGGGAGGTTTTTTCTTCATCCTTGAAACGAACCCGCACAAAAACGGCAGGGTCCTCGACCTCCTCATACCCTTGCGAGACTTCGTGGCTGGAAAGCGGAGTTTCACAACGCGGACAGTAGGGCAAGATCTTGTGCCCTAAGTAGATCAGATCTTTTTTCCAAAACTCGCTCAGCAACCACCAGACAGACTCAATGTAATCATTCTCATACGTAATGTAGGGATGCTCTAAATCGATCCAAAATCCGATGCGCTTGGTGATTTCGTCCCATTCTTGCTTGTACTTCCAAACGCTTTCCCGACACTTTTTGTTAAAGTTCTCAACTCCGTACGCCTCAATTTCCTCTTTGGTGGAAAAGCCCAATTCTTTTTCAACTTCGATTTCCACTGGCAGGCCGTGGGTATCCCAACCCGCCTTACGCTCCACGCGGTAGCCCTGCATGGTTTTGAGTCTGCAAACAAAGTCCTTGATGGTTCTGGAAATGACATGATGGATTCCAGGACGTCCATTGGCGGTCGGAGGCCCTTCATAAAAGATAAACGAATTCTGCAGACCTCGGCTCTCGACACTCCTTTCGAATATCTTGCGCTCTTCCCAAAATCTGCGGATATCTTTTTCCAGTACAGGAAAGTTTAACTGACTTGATAACTCTTTATACAATCTATTTACTCCCCAATTCTAAATGGCCAAACCCACGTTCTCCATTGACAAACGTCTCACATTCGCTCAACTACCCGCTTCATCAACAGAGTCAATTTGGGCTCGGCTTCTGCTGCGGTTTTCAAAATCTTTTGAATGTTCACAGGTTCCAATGCATCAGGAAAGCAGGCGTCCGTGACAACCGACAACCCAAGCACACGCATGGAACCGTGAATGGCAACAATGACTTCCGGGATCGTCGACATGCCTACCACATCCGCGCCGATGGCCCGCAAGAATCGGTACTCAGCCCGTGTCTCCAGGTTCGGGCCGCTCACAGCAACATACACGCCCTTTTGGACTCTGAGTCTTTCTTCGAGGGCAATTTGTTCTGCCAGGTCGATCAGCTCCTCCGCATACGGTTCGGACATATCGGGAAAGCGAGGGCCCAGAGCATCGTCGTTCACACCGATCAATGGATTATCACCAAGCAAATTGATGTGATCGGTAATGATCATAATATCACCAGGTGTGAACAGCGGATTCATGCCACCACAGGCGTTTGAAACCAGTAACGTTTCGGCGCCCAAATACTTCATAACCCGAACCGGAAATGTGATTTGCTTCATGGAGTAGCCTTCGTAGTAATGAAAGCGACCCTGCATGGCCATCACGGGTTTGTTGCCAATTTTGCCAAAGATCAAACGGCCTGCATGGCTTTCAACCGTAGACACCGGAAAATGCGGAATCTGCTCATACGAAACTTCGGACTCTTTTTCGATCTCCTTGGCTAAAGAGCCGAGTCCGGTTCCCAATATAATCCCAATTTCAGGAGTCATCTGGGATTTTTGCTTTAAGAAATCGCCTGCTTCCTGAATGTTCTCTCTCAGATGTGCCATAAGTTATCGAATTGGGGGATCCTTTTTCTTTTTTTCGATTTTTTCCTTAAGTCTCTCTCTTTCGGCCTCTTGTTGCTTGCGAATCTCTTCCAAGCTCTTTCGTTCTTTCTCCATCTTCTTGCGCCTGGATTTAATCTCGGTTAGGCGCTTAGCGGCTTTTTCCTTTCTGATTTCCTTAATGGTCTCGATGGCTTGATTTCGGTCTTTAATGCTCCCCTGACGTGCAAAAATAACGGATCCGATTACGGCTCCTGCAGCGGCGGTCCCCCACAGAGCTGCATCATTTCTGTCATCGTCCAAGCCGCGGTCAACAAGCGTTCCAATGAAAAAGCCTGTGCCAAAACTGAGACTTCCGCCACCCAAAGTGTAGAACAGTAAGTTCTTATTGGACTTATGATGGCTAATCTCTCTCTCAGATATTGGCTTCCTTGCCTCATCGTACGCCGGAATTCGTTTAACACAACCGGCTGAAAATAACCCCAGAACGAATGCTGCGAACAAAAGCTGTGACTTCATGGTGACCTCCTTGTTGTTGTGCGGGTGAGATTTAGAAAATTAATTTATCTGAGATACGAGTTTTTTTTTCTTCGTCCTCCTCCTTATTTTCATCTTCGGGTTCTTCGACATCATCTTCTTCATGCTTATGAGATTCCCAAGCTGCATGTTTGTGTAAGGGCTCATCGTCTTGTTCCCTGACATGAGCATCTGTATCATCCTCGCCCGGGAAAACTTCATCTACACCTTCAAATTCGATTTCTTCCTGATTTTTCTTGAGTGGCGGCTTTCTTCTTCCTAATCGTTTCTGCTCTGCTTTGTCAAATCCCAAATCGTCCAGTTCAAGAACCTCGATGAGGTCAAGTTGTGAAATGAGTAGATGACGCAACCTGCGTGCAAACGAGTCTTTTTGTGCCTTTACGACCACAAGTTCATTCTTCAGTTCAACCAACTTTATTCTAGCATCTTCGATTATCTTCTCGGCTTTGATCTCGGCTTCGCGAACAATCATCTCGGCTTCCCGTTTGGAATTCTCACGAGAATCTTCGATGTTCTGCTGGGCGTTCATCAGCGTCTCTTTCAAATTCTTTTCAACATCTTGATAATCCTGTAACTGAGTCTTGAGTCGTAACACTTCGTCTGATAGACTGTTCCGTTCTCGGATTAAATTCTCAAATTCGTCAGCAACCATCTCCAAAAACGTCTCGACCTCAACGGGATCAAAGCCGCGCAACGACTTTTTGAATTCTTGCTTCTTAATGTCTAAGGGTGTCAATTTCAAAATTATACACCTCCTGGAAGATTGGAGAAAGCCTAAAGTTCAAGACAGTGTGAAAGCCAAGTCTTCTAACACGGCAACGAGTATAGAACGTATAAGATACAAGCCGAAAATTAAGATCACTGGCGAAATGTCCAGACCACCCAAGTCCGGTACCCATCGACGGATTCTGGACAACATTGGCTCTGTAATTTGTAAAAGAAAACGTACAAATGGATTATAAAGATTGACACTGATCCAAGATAATATAACTCGGATGATTACCAACCAAATATACAATGTAATAACAAAGTCAATTAACTTCGCAATTGACAAGAATATGCTTGACAGCATAAACATTTAGACCGGAGCCTCGTCTAGTTCAAGCAAGTTTGCAATATACACTTTTAGTCATTAAAAATCAATAGAAAACTTACGGAAGGAAATGCAAATGTGGTCGGTAATTCAGCTTTAGTGAGGGGAAGGAGCGCCAGAAATTAGGGTTAGTCCAACTGAATTGGCCTGGGTTAGAGTTTTCCAGCCAAAACCACCGTCTTTTTCGCGGTGGTTGTGACACCCGCCTGCGCATTTAAGGCTTGCAAAAACACAATGTAAATTCCCATGCGGGCCAGTTGTCCGGAATTATCTTTCCCGTCCCAAATAATCCGATTTTGAGAACCGGCAGCCCGGTTATTTGCTAAGAAACGAATGAGGCGGCCGCGTAAATCATAAATCTTCACATTGACTACCGCCGTATTCAGCGGCAGATCAAAATTGATGACGGCAAAGTCGTCTTCTCCGTCACTATCCGGGGAGAAAGGATTTGGTGCGATGTTCAAAGTGGTTTCTGAGGGCAGGATGTCGGTAAATACGCTATTTTGGGCACCGGGGCTCCCACCTTCAAAAACCACAGATGAACTCCAACTCGAACTGTCGTTGGATGCCAACTCCGGGTTGATTTTCTCGAGGGAGATTCCCGTATCGCCACCCCAGTTGTTGTTGTAATCAACCCGGTCTATTTGAGAGCCCGTTAAGTCATAGAGCACAACGCTGTCAGATTGGTTATTGAGAGATGGCCAGTTTTTAAGCACGGTAAATGTGCCTGCAGGTGGTGAAAAGACGGCCAGAACCGAGGAGTCCTGGACAAAAACATGGTAGCTGTCAGTAGAAACCTGGATGTGCTCATCAATGAATGCCTGATCATGCGTGTCTGAATCCGAAATTCGCCAATGATACAAATCGATAGATCGAGAGCTCAAATTAAATATTTCGATCCACTCAGCTTGATCTGGCAAGGGTGAATACATGATTTCATTGATCACAGCGGTGCGTTGTGGAAATGCGATCAAAACAGATTTTCTTCCTACGTTGTTTGTGGTGTCCTGATCCAGAGAAAAGTCAATTCGAAGGATCAGAAGATGTTGACCTGGCGATGAGCTCTGATAATCGATAGAAAAAGTCGTCGAATCTCCCGATGCAAGCGAACCGGTGAACTCAAATGCTGGCGCCACCTCTTCGCCCACTTCACCCAAAGAGTCGCCATCAAGATCGTCAAAAACCAGCGCTACGAAGTCCGTCGCCGATTCCTTACCGAGATTTCGAATTGTGCCCGTGATGGTAATGATCTCCCCGGCCTGCACTTGCTCCGGAGTAAATTTCAAATCCCCGGAAAACACAGCCAGATCAAATTCAAGCGGCGCGACCGTGTTCGGCTGTCCCGGACTGCCAAGCAGTGTCTTGCTATTTGCCCAATTATTAGGCGTATTTGGGCCTGACAACTCAATCTTTTCGTCCGAAAAACCCATTTCGTTGTCAATTGAAAATGTGTATTCCGAAACAATCTCTTCTTCTGCATTGAGTAGAGAAACAGTCTCCGGAGTGGAATTGGAAAGCCCCCTGCTACCAAAGGTTCGATTGTCGAGGGTCAAAATCAGGCTTGTCTCGGGAATAAGATCGTCATAAAGATCGGAATTATCAAAATACGACGGATCGAGAATAATGCCAATTTGCCCGGGATCCAGTATCAACCTGCCGCCGTTTACCTCGAGAATCTCGTCAACGCCAGCTCCGTCACTTATCTGCCAGCCACTGATATCTGTGGCGGAATCAGATAGATTCACAATTTCAACAAACTCATTATCAAACTCGCTTTCCACTGGATCAAACATAATCTCGGATAAAATTACTTGTGCGTCCGAATGACTCGCGGTGAAGACAGTAATCAACAGGACGACTAAAAATCTGTTTACATCCATTTTGACACGTTCAAAAAAAAAGCGTCTTGAGCATTTTCACACCCAAGACGCCAAGATTATTAAATCAAGATTTGAGATTATTCTGTGTTCAAGATGAATTGCATTGGGTCCAATTGCTTACCATTTTTCTTAACTTCATAATGCAAATGGGGGCCGGTCGCTAACCCGCTATCGCCGACTAACCCGATGGCATCCCACCTATTTACTTTTTGTCCCTTTCTAACCAAAACTTTTGATAGATGGCCATACAGGGTCTCAATTCCAAATCCATGGTCGATCATCACATATTTTCCATATCCCTGGTTCAACTTGTATGATGTGACAACACCCTTTACAACGCCTGCAGCACTTGCAAAAACTTCCGTACCTCGCTCGGCTGAAATATCTATGCCCGCATGTCGATACATTTTGTCAAGAATGGGATGGAGCCGCATGCCAAATTTGTCTGTTATCCTCCCATCCATGAGCGGTCTGATCGAAGGGGTGTGCCTCATGACATTTTCATGTTCGTAGATTTTTTCGGCAATTTCATTGCGGCTGGCTCGAGTGAGCTCTATTCTTCGCTCCATTTTGTCAAGGACTTGTCCATACGTAAAGACTTGCTGAGATAACTCGTCAGAACCAACCGGAATAGAAGTGTAATTGATAGGCAAAAAACCACCGACACCGACGTTTCGAGTATCCGGGTCGATTTTGGGTAGATCAGCAATAATTCTTAAATCGTCATCGACGTTTTCCAGCTTTTTTATCTGGGAGTCAATTTGCTGGATTTTTTCTCCCATGTCAGAAAGTTGCACTTTTAGCAATTTGTTGAGTTTGGACAATGAGGCCAGTGCCATGTTTTGATAGAAATCCGTGAAAAGAGCTATGGTTACGGAAACAAGGAATAATAGAATTAGAAAAGATGTAAAAAGAAGTGTAAGAAATTTCCCCCAAGTCAATTCGAGCTGTTTGGCATTAGAATCAATAACCGAAAAATAGATAATCTTAACTTTTTTGGCATGCATACATTACCCTTCCTCATTAAACTCAAATTTCCAGTTCAAACTCCAAACAGGCGCTGAAATGCCAATGCAGCGAAAAAAGATCCCTCAACTAATCAAATAGAAAAAAAGTGATACAAACCGTTTCCTCGAGTGAAGGTAGGAATAATTGAAGCCAACTAAGGCGACAGTAATGTAATAAATTTAACCCGTATTGTCAAGAAAAAAATACATTTAACTTGCTTTTATTCACATTTAACTGCGAATTTTGCGTTGAATTTACTTTTTTGATTTATAAGACCAAAACGTTCTAATGTGACGTAAATGTAATAATTCTTGTAAATTAGAATTGTATTTCGTATATAACAATTCCATTTTGAGAGAAAGGTCTAGAATTTCTAAATTTCCCCAAAAAAATGGTAAGAATACTCTTCTTCGCTTTTCTTCTGTTCATGACCGTCAGCAGCTTTGCTCAGGAGTTGATTACTTCCAGAACCGACTCACTGATAAAATTGGGTATTCGCTTGAGTATTCAACAGGCGTATGGCGAAGCCATCGATGTTTTTGGAACAATCGAACGACAAAGTCCCGAAAGTCCGGTTGGCTATTTTTTTCATGCAGCAGCTTTGCAGTCGGAGATGATGGATTACGAAGTCTACGATAAAGAACCTGAGTTTCTATCACTGATAAAATCAACGATTGAACTGTCGGAGCAGTATCTGAAACGGAACCCCGGCGACGCCTGGGGCTACTTTTTTCTTGGCGCCGGGCATGCGTACTTGGCTTTTTATCAAGCCAAACAAAGCAAATATTTCGAAGCCTTCCGGAACGGCAGACGCAGTGTCAAAGTGCTCAATTTAGCCCTAAAAGCAGACAGCAGCCTCTACGATGCGTATTTTGGACTGGGCACGTACAAATACTATCGCGGCAAATTGAGCCGTCATTTTGCCTGGCTACCCTTTGTGGACGACGATTGTTCAGAAGGAATTGCGATGATCAAAACCGCCATTCGAAAAAGTCGATATTCTAAATTCAGCGCCATTAACGGTTTCTTCTGGATAGCGCTCGACGAGGGCAACTATGAAGAAGCGCAAGAGGTTTTGGATATTGCGCTACATGAGTTTCCGAAAAGCAGAGTGTTTCTTTGGTGCGCAGCAAAACTGGCAGCCGCACGCGAGCAGTGGCAACAGTCCCTTCATTACTATCAAAAAATCCTCAATTCCTTGAGAGAGGAAAACTCACTCTCTCTGTATAACGAACTTGTTTGCCGTAAGAATCTTTGTCAAAGCTACATCAAACTTGGCAAACTGAAACGTGCTGGAATCGAATGCACCGCGATGAGTCGGATTGAGTTGGATAAAGAGACGAAGGAAAGACATCCCGATGTTTTAGAAGAAGTCCAAAGCACGTGTGAATTGATCTCAAGCGAGGAGTCTTCAGGGGCAAGCATGAATTAAAGGGCTCGGTCAGCAGGCCCACGATTGCTTTTCGTGGCCAACTGACCACAGCCAGCTTCGATATCGTCGCCTTTGCTCCAACGGATAGTAACGGGTGCTCGCAAAGACGTCATCCTTTCATAAAATTGCATAATTCGCGCCTCCGAAGGTCGCCGAAATGTCCCTTCGGTGGCATTGTACGGGATCAAATTGATCTTGCAAAACATTCCCTGTGCGACCTCTTTCAAGCGTTCCGCGTCTTCGGGAAAATCGTTAACCCTCTCCATCAAAACATATTCAAAGGTCACTGGTTGGTCAGCTTTTTGGGTGTAGTACTTCGCTGCCTTCATAAGTTCCGCAATGGGCCATTTTCTGTTCAAAGGCATAATCTCGGACCGGACTTCATCGACCGTAGCATTCAAGGAAATCGCTAGACGATACTTATGCCCTTCATCCGCGAATCGAATGATTTGGGGGACAAGTCCGCTTGTGGAAACAACGATGTGACGTTTGGCGAGATTGGGACCGACATCGTGACTTAGTAATGAACATGCCTTCATCAGATTGTCGTAGTTATGAAACGGCTCGCCCATTCCCATGCATACAACATTGCTGATCGCCCGTTTCGAAAGCGATTGCGCCAAAAGCAGTTGGTCGACGATTTCTCCAGGGGTGAGATGACGTTGCAATCCCATCTTACCCGTCGCACAAAACTTGCAATCGAGTGCGCAGCCCGCCTGTGTGGAGATGCACAAAGTAGTACGATGGCCATCAAACATCAAAACCGATTCGATGCGTAAGCCGTCATGTAATTGAAACAAGAACTTCACGGTGTTGTCCTTTGAAGATTCTTGTGATGTCAGCAACTGCAGTTGGATGATGTCGGCGTGTTTAGCCAACTTGCCACGAAACTCTTTGGAGAGATTGGTCATATCATCAAAAGAATGACTGCCGTGGCCGTAAATCCATTTGAAGATCTGTTGCGCTCGGTATGGTTTTTCGCCAAGAGCTTCTACAAACTGCCGCAGTTCTTCTAAATTTAGACCTTTTAAGTTACGTTTCTGCATATGATTTGTATCATGAATATGGTTATCTGTAAATATTAAATTTAACAAAAGGTTGCGTTTTCTCCAAGCAAATTATTGACATTTGAGCACGAAAGTGTTACTTTGATTGGTTTTAATAAGTCATGATCAGTCGCAACAGGTAAAACCAAGGAATGAAACGGAGGATGTATGTCAACCATCGCACCGGATGCAAAAGACGTAGAGATTGTCCAACAGTTGAAAAAAGCGCACGACAAAATCACTGCCGAAATTGGCAAAATCATCGTTGGCCAAACCAATATCATCGAGGAGTTGTTGATCTCACTGCTTGCACAGGGCCATTGCTTATTGGTGGGTGTGCCCGGCCTGGCGAAAACGTTGTTAATCAGCACGCTCGCAAAAGTGTTGGATTTGAAATTTAACCGAATTCAATTCACACCTGACTTGATGCCGTCGGACATTACCGGCACGGAGATCATCGAAGAAGATACATCCACTGGGCACAAGGCGTTTAAATTTGTCAAAGGGCCCGTGTTCGCAAATATCGTCCTGGCGGATGAAATCAACCGAACGCCACCCAAGACGCAAGCTGCCCTTCTGCAGGCGATGCAAGAGCATCAGGTGACGGCCGCCGGCACAACTTACACGTTGGAGGAACCGTTTTTTGTTTTGGCGACGCAAAACCCCATCGAGCAGGAAGGGACCTATCCTTTGCCTGAGGCGCAGTTGGATCGCTTCATGTTCAATCTGTGGGTGGACTATCC
>JAABYK010000060.1:34220-37615 GCA_011775825.1 Candidatus Zhuqueibacterota bacterium
ATTTTGAATTTACAGAAGCTGGTGCGAAGAGTGCCGGTGGCCGATCACGTCATCGATTATGCCGTCTCGTTGGTTCGCAAGACGCGGCCAAATTATGATGGCGCCCCGAATTTTATTGGCGAATGGATTAGCTGGGGTGCGGGACCGCGAGCGTCCCAATATCTCATTCTTGGGGCAAAAACACGAGCCATATTGAACGGCCGTCCCACACCCGAAATCGCCGACGTCAAAGCCGTCTCCAAACCCGTCCTGCGTCACCGGCTGGTTACCAATTTCAATGCCGAGGCCGAGAACGTGGGAACCATCGATATCATCGAACGACTTTTGGAAACGCAGGTGTCGTAAATGGCAGAATCAAAGGACAAAACTCCGGATTATCGTAAGTATCTTAAACCTGAAATCGTCTCTAAACTGTCCTCCATGGACTTGCGGGCGCGTCTTGTGGTTGAAGGGTTCATCACCGGCATGCACAAGAGTCCTTATCACGGGTTCAGCGTGGAATTTGCCGAGCATCGTCAGTATATGCCAGGCGATGAAATAAAAAATGTCGACTGGAAAGTGTACGGCAAAACCGACCGATTCTATGTCAAACAGTTTGAGGAAGAGACCAATCTAAAATCCTATCTGCTGATGGATGCGTCGGCTTCCATGGGGTATACTTCGAACGGAATCACAAAATTGGACTACGGCATTTATCTGGCCGGAGCGCTCACTTACATGATGATTCGTCAACGCGACGCCGTCGGGCTCCTGACCTTCGATGATAAAATCCGGCGCTATTTACCGCCCCGTTCGGTCAACACCTATCTTCATCAAATTTTGATGGAACTGGATGCGACCAGAAGCAGCTCGCGGACCAATCTGTCAGTTGCGCTGCATCAGATGGCGGAGCGGGTCAAGCGCCGCGGTTTGATCATTCTCTTCTCCGATTTGTTCGATGATCCGAAGACGGTACTTTCCGGTCTCAAACACTTTCGCCACAAGAAGCACGAAGTCATCGTGTTTCATATTCTCGACCCGTTGGAACTCTCTTTTGAATTCGAGCAGGATGCCGTTTTTCGAGATGTTGAAACCGGCGAGCAAATCAATACTCAACCCTGGCATATCCGCAAAGATTACCAAAATCAGGTGGCTGGATTCATCGATGATTACAAGAAAGTGTGCCGAGAAAATCAGATCGATTATGTGACTCTGAATACAAGCGAGAGTTACGAGCGAGCGCTGGTCGAATATCTTTTGAAAAGAAAAAGAATCGGTGGGTAGAGACGACTTTTGGGCAACGTCTCTAGCATAAAAAAAGCATCGTTAAACGAAAGAGAACTTGAAGTTCATCGATGATGCAGGAGCCAGGCTCTCTTTCTAATTAACGATGCCCGATTTGATCTAATCAAATCACCCCCTATTTACCTTCCATCAGCTTATTTTGGAGAAAAACTTTTTGGAAGAATCTTTAATTTCGGATGCGAAAAATATCACATCCATCCGTTTAGTTCATGGCTCTTTTCGCCCAATTTTGCTGCATAACGGGCAGGCCTTTGGATCGTGATTTCGGGCCGGGCAATATTCCCTACCAAAGTAGATGATTTGCAAATGCAACTTAATCCATTGATCCTCTGGAAAAATTCGTTTCAAGTCCTTCTCCGTTTGTTGAACCGACTTGCCGTTGGACAGTCCCCACCGATAAGCCAGTCGGTGGATGTGCGTATCGACCGGAAACGCCGCAATGCCAAAGGCTTGTGCCATGACCACGGACGCCGTCTTATGTCCAACGCCAGGCAACGTCTCAAGCTCTTCGAAACTGGCTGGCACCTGCCCACCATGTTGGTCGACCAACATTTGTGAAAGCCTATGAATATTCTTAGCTTTTTGAGGCGCCAGTCCACAAGGTTTGATGATTTTCAGAATTTCATCCACGTTCAACCGAGCCATTTTTTGCGGTGTATCCGCCTTCTCAAATAGAATAGGGGTCACCCGATTCACCATCGCATCTGTGGTTTGAGCTGACAGCAAAGCGGAAATGAGCAGCGTGTACGGATCTTTGTGCTCTAACGGAATGAGCGGTTGCGGAAATAGTCGATCCAAAGTTTCAATGACGATGGCTGCTTTTTCTTGCTCGGTCATTTGTCCTTCTCTTTTTTTATTTGATAATTGGCGCTGAAATATACCAAACTCCCTGCCAATTTTCAAAGCAATTTTTTTGTTTAACTTTTCTATGGTTTTGGCTATTTTTCGGTATTCAATTAAATTTTGAAAGTCTCAATTGTGACAAAGAGACGTCTGCTACTCATACTCGTCGGAATTGGTCTACTCAGTTTCACTATTTATGCTTGCATCGCTATCATGATCAAAATGCCGGGCAAAAGTCATGAAGGACCATTACCGCCTCTGACAGAAAAAGAACGATCTCTGCAAGGACTTCTGCGTCAGTATGTGGAAAAACTCGCTGGCGATATCGGGGAACGCAATGTCGTGCAGTACCAAAATCTTTCATCAGCAGCGGACTTCATAGATTCTGCGCTCCGAAAAACCGGCTACGACATTCGCAGACAGACCTTCGAGGTCTCCGGTCGAAAGTGTCAAAACATTGAGGTGGAGCTTGCTGGCCAGGTCCAAAAAGAGGAAATTGTCGTCATCGGAGCCCACTACGACTCAGTCATTGACTGCCCGGGCGCCAACGACAACGCGACGGGCGTGGCAGCATTGCTGGCATTGGCTCAAGCCTTCGCCGACAAATCCATTCCAAAAACGCTTCGATTTGTTGCTTTTGTGAATGAGGAGCCGCCCTATTTTACAACCTCGAGCATGGGCAGTTTGGTTTACGCAAAAAGCTGCCGTGAACGCGGAGACAATATTGTGACTATGTTCAGTTTGGAGACGATTGGCTATTATGTTCAGCAAAAGGGCAGCCAGCGCTATCCTTTTCCGGTCGGGTTGTTTTATCCATCCACCGGAAATTTCATTGCCTTTGTAGGCAATCTGTCGTCAAGGTCTTTAGTTCGGGAAACAGTCGCTTCGTTTCGTCGCGTGGCAAAATTTCCCTCGGAAGGCGGTGCCTTGCCCGGCATCATTCCCGGCGTCGGGTGGTCCGATCACTGGGCATTCTGGCAGGCGGGTTACCCTGCCCTGATGGTGACCGACACCGCGCCGTTCCGCTATCCGTTTTATCACACCGCCCAAGATACGCCAGATAAAATTCACTACGAACAATTGGCACGGGTTGTAAGCGGGTTGAAGTTGGTTATCACAGACTTAACCGGGAAGCGGTAAAAGCCTGGCCGAAACGTCGATATTCCTTCAGGCATTCACTCCTCGACTTAGCTCAGGCTAACTAGAACAATGATTCATAAAATCATTTACACTAAATTTCTTTTGCGAAGTCAAAGTTTTTCCAGCGG
>JAABYK010000339.1:0-8150 GCA_011775825.1 Candidatus Zhuqueibacterota bacterium
ACCTCCACCCAGCTTTGAGACGCCCAGTTGCGAGCGGCCTTCTCGATCACCGGATAATCTTGCACGAGCGCGCGAGCCATGGGCATCCAGGTGTCGCGGGTGATTTGCGTGCCGGTGGGTGTGATGCGTTCCTTATACACCAGATAAATGGAATCCGCTTTTTTATGGAAAGCATCGTAGGTCAGTTCATTCCGGGCAAACAGAAAGATGATGATGCTGGCGGCAAACGCCACAGCCAGTCCGGCAATATTGATCCCGGAATGCAGTTTGTTTTTTAACAAATTCCGAATGGCGACTTTTAGATAATTTGTAAACATGGCTTCTTTGAGTTTGTTTAGTGGGTATTTGAGTTAGTTTCAATAAATCAGAAAGTTACAAAAAGGTCCGAAAGTGTTTCCAACACGGCCTGTGACCGTGTTTTGTCGAAGCGCTTAATTATTTCAATTAACTTGAAGACACCGTTACAAACGGTGTCGGATCGTTTCCAGCCAGCTTTTTGCAGTGCCGCTCATAAATAATCTCTGAAAGGCCTGATTGCTCGGGACTTTGTCCTGTGCAGAAAATTGAATGGGGACATTTGTCCCGATCCAAGACCAATTTAAGACACAAGTGTAGCGTTGCCGTCGCACCTGATCGTTGGGATGAATATCCAAACCTATGCTCCGTTTTCTTGAGAGGGTTCGTAGTTCAAGCTTTAGCTTGCTAAAAGCAGCCTGAAGGCTGAACTACAAACGCGCTATGCTCACTCATATCGCAGGCTCTCCACCGGATTGATTAAGGCTGCTTTGATGGCCTGTGAACTTACCGTGGCCAGGGCAATAATCAAAGCCAGCCCACCGGCCAGGGCAAATACGAACCAGTCGATATCGATGCGATAAGCGAAATTCTGCAGCCAGCGGTGCATGGCGTACCAGGCGATGGGCCAGGCAATGACGTTGGCTATCAGGACCATCTTCACAAAGTCTTTCGAAAGCAGACCGACAATCCCTGCAACGGACGCACCGAGCACTTTGCGGATGCCGATTTCTTTGGTGCGCTGTTCGGCGGTGTATGCAGCCAGTCCGAACAGTCCGAGACAGGCAATAAAAATGGCCAGAAAGGCAAAATATTTGAAAATTTCTCCCAATCGCTGTTCCGACCGATAAAGCTGGTCGAAGTGGCTGTCCAAGAAATAGTATTCAAACGGTTGGCCGGGAAAGAAGGCGTCAACATTTTGTTTGAGAAAACCGAGGGTACTTGAAATTTCGGATGCACGGATTTTGATAAGAAGTTGATCCGGAGACTTGGCAGTTTGAATCACAAGGGGTCCAATGGTCTCGTGCAAGGAACGGTAATGGAAATTCTTTACGACGCCAATGACCGTACCCTGCTTCGAAACTTCCCAGCCCGACTGTCCGGGCGTGTAGAAATCCAACTGCTTGCCAATCGGTGAACTCCAGGTTTCACCATACAGATCGACCGCTTTCTTTACAGCCGTTTCATTGAGAATGAACGATTCGCTATCTGTAGCCCTTTCTTTAGAAAAAGTTCGGCCTGCTTTCAATTCGATGTCCAGCGTCTCGATAAAATCGGCATCGACGAAATAGGTGTCCCAGACTGCTTTCCACATATCCTCCTCCCCCTGGGCGCCCTCGAGACGATACGGAAAATCGCTCACACCTCTGCCCGGAACATTGTCAGAAGCAGTGGCGGTTACAACATCCGGGTGCTGAAGCAGTTCGGTTTTTACAAATTCAGAATCTTCCGTGAGTGAATCATCTTCAATCGGTAGCACAACAACCTGCTCCTTCTCAAAGCCGAGACGCTTGTTTTGCATGTACGAAAGCTGGCTGTAAACTACCGCCGTGCCAATTATCAAGAAAACCGAGATGACAAATTGCAGGACAACCAGCACCTTTCTCAATTTTGCACCGGATGTGCCATCTTCACGACCCAATCTCCCTTTGAGTACTTTCACCGGTTGAAATGTTGAAAGAAAGAAGGCCGGATAGCTTCCGGCAACCAGTCCCACAAAAAGTGCGATGGCAAGTAGCGCCAACAGAAGAACCTTGTTTTCGAACAGACTGAATGAAAGTGCTTTGCCGGAAAGATAGTTGAATGTGGGCAGGAACATCTCCACCAACAAAAGCGCCAGCAACAACGCCATGAACGTCATCAGAAACGACTCGCCGATGAATTGTTTGATCAACTGTCGACGATGCGCGCCGAGAACCTTGCGCATACCGACTTCCTGGGCGCGATTCGCGGAACGCGCTGTGGCAAGGTTCATGAAGTTGATGCAGGCGATCAGCAAGATCAGAATGGCAATCGCCGAGAACGTGTAGACATATTTAATGCTGCTTTGCGGTTCGATTTCCCAGGATACGTCGGAATAGAGGTGGATATCGGTAAGAGGTTGAATTCGGAAGTAATTCCAGGCCTTGCCGGTGTGTGTCTCAAAAAAGTCAGGCAGTTGTACTTGCAAATTCCTGGCGGAGGCACCTTCGTCCAGAAGCAAGTAAGTATAAAGCCAATTGGTGCTCCAATTGTCCATGCGCCCGGAGAACATCTCCACCAATTTGAACGACAGCAAAAAATCGAAATGGAAGTGCGAATTGGCCGGAGCGCTCTCAACAATGCCGGTGACTTTCAGATCCAGGACCTCTTCTCCGTGTACCGTGAGGACCTGGCCCACAGGATTCTCATTTCCAAAATATTTCTGAGCCATCTCTTCGGTGATGACGAGACTTTGAGGATCGTCAAGAACTGTCTCAGGATTTCCTTTGATTAACGGAAAAGAAAAAATATTGAAAAATTCAGGTTCGACGAAGAAGACCCGGTCTTCCTTGAATCGCTTTTCCCGGCCACGGCTAATGGACATGTCATCCGGCATGATACGAATGGCTTTTTGCACGACCGGAAATGCATCGACCATGGCCGGGGCCAGGGGTGCGCAGGTCATGGCGCTGCTGGTCCGAACCACGCGGTAGATGTCATCTGATCGTTTATGGAAACGGTCGTAGCTGAGCTCGTCCTTAACGTAAAGCAAAATAAAGAGACAGCAGGCGATACCCACGGCCAATCCCAAAACGTTGATAAAGGCCGAGCCTTTTTGTTTGAAAAAATTTCTAAAGGCTATCACTAAATAGTTTTTTAACATGATCACCTCGCATAGAGCATGGCGCTTAGGGCACAAACAGCGCTCGACGCTATGCCCTCGCAATTTTACAATTAATGAGTTTTTAATGCTTGTTTAAAGCTTGTAATACGACAAGTCAATTTCGTCTGAAAATTATGGTTCGATGCATTTGCCAGGTCCAAAGTTGGTCAACCAGAATTTATGCACGGGGCGCTTTGCTCTAAGCGCTATTCGTACCGCAACGCATCCACCGGATTCGCCACCGCCGCTTTGATGGCCTGTGAACTTACCGTGGCTAACGCAATAATCAAAGCCAACCCGCCTGCCAGAGCAAATACGAACCAGTCGATATCGGTGCGATAAGCGAAATTCTGTAGCCAGCGGTTCATGGCGTACCAGGCGATGGGCCAGGCAATGACGTTGGCAATCAGGACCAACTTCACAAAGTCTTTCGAGAGCAAACCGACAATCCCCGTGACAGTCGCACCGAGCACTTTGCGGATACCGATTTCTTTCGTGCGCTGTTCGGCGGTGTATGCAGCCAATCCGAAAATCCCCATCAAAGCCACAAAAATGGCAACGCCGGAGAACAACCCCAAAACCCGGGTTTGCTTTTGTTCCGAGACATATAATTGTTCAAATAGCTTGTCGACAAAAGTATATTCAAAAGGATAGTCGGGGTAGAATTCGTTCCATTTTTGCTCAACGTGATCAAGAGTTGCAGCTATGTTTTCAGGATGAACTTTGATCATGATTGTGCTGAGCCAAATGGGCTCGTAAACCATCACGACCGGTTCGATTTTATTACGAAGAGACGTGAAGTGAAAATCCCTAACCACTCCGATAACCGGACCACGTTGCAGATTAAACATAGAATTGCCCCAACTAAACTTTTTGTCTAATGCATCTTCAGGTTTTGTCCAGCCGATGGCTTTGATGGCGGTTTCATTCAAAATGTAGTACCTGTTTTGTTCATTTATAAAGTTGACAACATCCTGTTGCTCTTGAGACGGAGAAGGTGTTGTACGCATCAAACTGGGTGGAAATGTTTTTCCGGCGACTATTTCAATATCCATAAAATCGAAGAAATTCAAATCAACCGGTAGAATGTCCATAACGATAGTATCTTCACCCTCCTGCATGCCCTCGGCATAAATCGGTGCTGTATCACGAATTTCGCGGGATGGTTCTTCCATAGAAGCGCTTACACCTGCAACGCCGGGGAAAGCCGTGATTTCATTCTTGAATGCAAAATAATTTTCTTTAATCGCGTCGGGAATGCGTGGAATGACAACTGTTTGTTCAGTGTTTAACCCAAGATTTTTGTTCTGAATATAGCGAAATTGCTGATGGGTGATGAAGGCACTGACAATCAATCCAATTGACAGTACGAACTGCAGCACAACCAGAGCCTTACGCAATGAAAATTCTCTCCTCGAGCCTGATGTTGTCGCTAACTTGCCTCGTAAAACCGAAACCGGACGGAACGATGACATTACCATAGCGGGATAACTGCCTGCCACTAAGCCGGTTATCAAAGCAATGATAGAGAAGCCAATCAAAATGCCGCTATTTAGCCGTAACGATTGCCCAACCAGGTTACTAAAGTCCGACAGAAATAGCTCTACAAAACCGATCGCAAGACAGAAGGCTATCAGGGCGAAAACAAATGATTCACAAAAAAAATATCCGATGAGCTGAGTACGATCTGAGCCTAAAACTTTGCGAATGCCAATCTCGCGTGCGCGGTCCAGTGAACGGGCGGTAGCGAGGTTCATAAAATTAATACAAGCGATTAAAATGATGAAAACCGCGACACTGGCAAAAATATAGATGTAAAGAATATTACCGTTAGGTTCTATTTCTCTGGCCAAGTCGGAATGCAGATGTATATCTGTTAATCGTTGCAAAGGAAGAAAAGCGTAGTCGGCAATTTCGGCATCTACATGTTTTTCGATAAATGCCCTGAATTTACTTTCCAATATTTTCGCATTTGTATTGGGTTTCAAAAGGATATAAATGTAAGCCCAGCCGGTTCTTTCTTCTGGACTCTTAAAAGATTTGAGAAAATTGATTTTAAAATGTGAGTTAGGAGGCAGATCTCGAAGAACGCCGGTGATTTTATATTTTTCAGCAGAGCCTACAGTATCACCGACAAACGTAATTTCCTGACCGATTGGATTTTCTTCGCCGAAATATTTTTGTGTTATTGATTCTGTCAGGACAACTGAGTAGGGTTCACTCAGTGCATTCCGAGGCTCTCCTTGAATCAATTCAAAGTCAAAGACGTCAAATACATTGGCATCTGTTTTAAATGTGTGTCTATCCCGAAATTTGTTTTCACCAATTTTAATGTCTGTGATACGGCTTCTCTGGAACCGGATTAATGTCTCGATTTCCGGATATTCCTTCGGCAATTGATTTATCCAGTTGACAGAACAGCGTGCAAAATGAAGGTTGTAACCATTTGGGACGTCTGACTTTTGGGTAACCCGGTAGATTCGGTCGGCGTTGCTGTGGTACCTATCATAACTAAGTTCATGGGCTATATACATAAAAATAAGCATGCTGCATGCCATACCCAAAGCCAATCCGAAGATATTTATGACTGAATAGACTTTATTTTTGAGCATGTTCCTGAGTGTAATTTTGAGGTAGTTTTTGAACATGATCACCTCGCATAGCGCATGGCGCTTAGGGCACAAACAGCGCTCGACGCTATGCCCTCACAATCAATGAATTTTCAAGGTTTTTTTGAAACTCGTAATACGGCGAGACAAGTGGTCAAATGACTGCAGCATTTCGTCTTTTGTTTTTTGGTCAATTATTTTTCGCTTGAACAGTATGATCACGATATTAGCATTCTCAAATACGGACCTTCTTGCGATATCAAGGAACCTGGCAAACTCTTTGTCAGAAGGGCATCCCGAGCCTTCTGCAATGTTGTTCGAAACACTCATTCCACCCTCGCGTATTTGCTCAGCAAAACGATACATATGTTTTTGTTCAAGTGTGTCTGCGATCATCAAAAAGTTTGTCACCGAGTTCGATTGCCATTTGCCAAATCTCTAAAGTTTGAAATCTNNGCGCTATTCATACCGTAACGCCTCCACCGGATTCGCCACCGCCGCCTTGATGGCCTGATAGCTGACGGTCACCCAGGCAATAGCCAAAGCCACCACGCCGGCCAACAAAAACGTGTCAAATCCGAGCCTGGTTTGATAAGCAAATTCTTGCAGCCATTGTTTGGAGAAGTAGAAAGCAATCGGCGACGCCACAATCAGGGCAATGAGGACCAGCCTGGCAAATTCCTTCGAAAACAACAGCACGATCTGAGAAACGGAGGCGCCCAGCACTTTGCGCACGCCGATTTCTTTTGTCCGCTGCTCCGCCATGAACGCCGCGAGGCCGAATAGACCGAGACAGGCGATGAAAATCGCCAGGCCCGCCGCAATCCCAAAAAGTTGTCCAACGGTCCGATCCGTTTCGTAGAAGTTTGCCAACTGTTGGTCGAGAAAATGATATTCAAAGGGCGTCACTTTGTCGAATTGTTCGTGTACCGTCCTTAAATGCTCGAGTGTGCCAGCGATGTTTTTGCCTGTAATGCGCGCGGTGAAATAGTCGATCAGATCGATAGGGTTGCTTCTGTGTCCGAGCACAATTGGGCCGATTTTCTCATGCAAAGAGCGGAAATGAAAATTCTTCACGACTCCGATGACCCTCCCCGTGAAATCCACGTCTTTGACACGAAGCTGCTTCCCCAACGGATCTTGCCAGCCTAATATTTCGGCAGCGGCTTCGTTAATGAGTACGGCGGAGGTGTCGGTGGTCATGGTCTCAAGGAAGTTCCTGCCGTCCACCAGTTTAATTTGAAACGTGCTCAGGAAGTCCTCATCCACGCCGAAATAGTGCATGACGTGAGCATTTGACTCCGACGCGGCTTCGGGAATGACTTCAATTTCCGGAATGGTTTTCCATTCGCCCGGCACCCGGGACGAGACCGAAACGCTGCGGACTTCCGGATTGCGGGCGAACTCCGTTTTTATAGCTTGAAAATCGCGACGGGCAAATCCGCTGTTGATGTCGACGACAACCAAATGCTCCTCATTGAATCCCAACCGTTTGTTTTGCACATAATTCATTTGGTTAAAGACCACGATGGTGGCTACGATCATGATGATGGACAGGGCAAATTGCGTCACTACTAAACCGCGGCGAAACAACGCTTCTCCGGTACCGGCTTTGAATTTCCCTTTCAGCACTCTGACGATTTGAATCCGCGATAAATAAAAAGCGGGGTAGCTTCCCGAGATCAGTCCCACTAAAGTGGTTAACATAATCAAAGCAACAAGCAGGAAGCCACTTGCTTTGATTTGGAGACTGAGTTCTTTGCCCGTAAGCTCGTTAAATGCGGGCAGGAGATTTTGTACAACGACGTAGGCAAGCAAAAGAGACAGCAGAGTCATCAAAATCGACTCACTCAGAAATTGTCCGACAAGCTGCAAACGATAGGCGCCGACCACTTTTCGCAACCCCACTTCATTGGCGCGATTGATCGATCGGGCCGTGGCCAGGTTCATGTAGTTGATGCAGGCAATCAAAACAATGAAAGCAGCGATTGCGGCGAAAATGTAGATGTAGGCCATTTCGCCTTTGCTGGCGTTGCGGTCGGATTCAATGTTTCCGGAACGAAAATGAATGTCGGCCAGAGGTTGCAGAGTAATCTCCCGTTTCTTTTCCGGATTTTCCCCGCGATGTTTGGCCAGGAACGCCGGGAGTTTTGCCTCAAGCTCAGCAGGGTTGGTATTTTCATCGAGAAGGATGTACGTGATCATATAATCCGAATCCCAGGAACTCAGAAAGCGTTGCCAGCCTTCATTTCCTTGAAAGGTCGCCAAAGAGAAAAGCATGCTGAACTGCAGATGAGAATGATGAGGCAGGTTGCGCAGAACTCCGGTGACTTTAAAATCCACTTCACGGTCTTCTGAGTGCAACGTTTTCCCCATGGGATTCTCATTGCCAAAATATTTCC
>JAABYK010000339.1:8280-21175 GCA_011775825.1 Candidatus Zhuqueibacterota bacterium
TAGAACTTATTGTTCTTGTACTCCATGGTAAACCGACCGGCCATGATGAACCGAACGGCGTTGGCCACTTCAGGAAATTCCTCGACCATGGTTGGGCCAAGCGGCGGCATGGTGATGGCAAATTGGCGTTCGCCCTGGTCCGGTGAACTGCGATTTTCCACGATCCGGTAAATCCTCTGCCAGTTTTCATGAAAGCGGTCAAAGTTTAGTTCATCATGAATATAAAGGACAATCAGGATGCAACAGGCCATGCCAATGGCCAAACCGAACAGATTGATAAACGAATAGGCCTTGTATTTTCTTAAGTTACGAAGAGCAATTTTAAGGTAGTTTTTAAACATCCGGTTATCTCCGTGAATTTTGGATGGGCGAATTAAGCCAACAAGTTTTAAAAGACTTTATTTCTTCAATATTTATGCCATCATTGTTTTTTAAAAACTTAGGAGAGAGACTGTTGTCACTTGACAAGAAAACTATACGCTGACAATACAGTAATTGTTCGTCAGCGAACAGTTGCGTCGATGGAGTTTTGTGTTATATGTTGCGATGGGATGTTCATGAATGGAGGAGAGAGGCACGCGATAATAGGGGAGTCAACAAAAAACAAGATAATTTACCGTGAGATAATGCTGAAATTTCTACAACATAAATTATTTTGACTTTAATCATCTTGACCTTTTGTCTGCGGCTACGCGCGGGTTAGCATGAAAAAATCAGAAGAGAAAATTACTGATCTCGAATTATCAAGTGTACATCAGTCAAGCTTCTGCTTTACAAAACCGTTCTCGACGGCATATCTTTTTAGTAATCTCGACAACTTTTTGCGTCCGCGACTCAGTCCCGACATTACCGTGCCAACCGGACATCCCAGCGTTTGTGCAATTTCTTTATATTTTAGTTGGTTGACATCAGATAAGAGAACCAAAAGCCGATACTTAACCGGCAATTTATCCAGGGCTTTGGAGACCGTATCATCGAAGAGTTCGGCATAATTCTCGCTCAAAGGGTTTACGTCATCCTTTGTTGCTTGCCCGAGGTCTGAGCTTATTAAGAGATTAGAGACGATTTCAAAGTTTACCTTTGTAGGCTGCTTCTGTATACTTCTATATTGATTGATGAAATTATTCACAAGAATGCGAAATATCCAGGCACGAAAATTTGTGCCGGGCTTAAATCGATGATAGAAGCGATAAGCTTTCAAGTAGGTTTCCTGCACCAGGTCTTCAGCGTCCAATTTGTCTTTGGTCATCGACAGTGCCGTGCTGAAGAGTTTATCCATTAAGGGATACGCTAACTTCTCAAATTGGACTCTCAAAGCTTTACTATTCTCGGTAGCAGATACTTCAGATATGGCTTCCATATAATGTCACCTCCACATTTATTCAATGGTTTTTGGTTGAAGGATTGAAGGACGAATGATTGACGAATTTCCAGTTGACACCCTTAAGCGAGTCCATCCACATCCATTTCGAAATAAAGAACTTCCAGAAGCGCATTGTCCCGCCAGTGGTTTCTTCAGTTCCGGCTTCCTCCCAGGAAATCTCTACCTTGCCAGTGAGTTGTAACGTGTTTCCTGTTGCGAAATCCACAAACAGAACGCCGGCTTTGGGATTTACCCAAAAATTCCCCAACGTATTGAACATGCTGTTTCCCGGATAATCCGGTACGATGAGCGTCGTTTCGTCCGCTATTTTTACAAAACCGGGATTTCCGCCTCGGTGGGAGGCATCGAGATTGCCCTGGTCGTCAGAACTGCCGACAAAGAGGGTATCCGAATGTTCTATCCAGTTTTTAAACTCCGTGGTTAATACCGTTCCGCGCTTCCTTGAATGAGAGCGCTTGTTCGATTCCGTCACTGCAATCTCTCGGCGCTGGATGTACTTCGGACAATTGGGATAAGCCTGCTGCACGGAGACGTGCATATTCAGGTCTGACAGAGTCGAAATGCCGTTGATTCTTAACCTTTTTCTTGTAGCCAGTTCGATAAACAGCATCCCTATGTTTGGTTGTTGGCGGATATTCTCCCAGAAGGGATCGAGTTTACTGCTAACAATTGAAGGCAAATGTATGCGGACATTCCTTTCATTCTCAGCAGTCATAAAGCCAGGCTCGCCCACAAGAATTGAAGTCCAAATATTTCTCTTCACATCCTGGCTGCTTACAATCACCATAGGCTGTTTATCGATGAATTTCCAAGCGCCGGCAGGTAGGCTATCGCTGATAATCCGTCCAGTTTTTTGGGCGATGGTTTCCTCGCCAATCCTTTTCTGGACTTCTTGTTCTCCTTTGTGGTAAGGGGAGTCGGTCATAGAATCCTCGTTCAAATTTGGCATTAATACTTGTAGGCCGCCCGCTGTTCTAAAATTAGTCGCCGAACACGTACTTCAACGTGCCATCTTCCACCTGCGTAGGCAGGGTGATCAATTGCGAATCGCGGCGCGCGGGCCCTTTCAGGCGCTTGCCATCCCAGCAGTCGAATTCGGCGCCGTGCCACTCGCAGACCAACGTGCAATTCTCCAGCTTCATCGGGCCGCCGAGGTGCATGCAAATGTTGAGAATGGCCTTGGGTTCGCCATCGACTTTAAAGACCAGGGCTTCGCGTCCCAGAAAGTCTATCTTCTTGGTTCCTGTTTCGGGAATCTCATCCAGTTTGCAAAGGGGTACTTTCATCTTTGATCTCCTAAATGGTTAAAATTAGCCTTTGAAAATTGTCGATAGTTTATTTTTAGACAACTCCTGTGCCAAACAAAAAAAGCGTTGCAGGAGAATCTTGCAAGTAATTGTAAATAAAAGGTTTGAATGGATACTAATCTGGGGGTCGATTTAAACGAGAGAGGACGTGAGGCGTGATATTTCAGGGGTGACACGAAATGTCGGGCTTTGGCGGGGGTCTCAAAATCAAAGAGTCAAAATAACAGAAGTCAACATAATTGTGCTCTTTTCAGTTTGCAGCCTAACTTTTGCGCTTGATGTTCAACTTCTTCATTCTTGACTCCAACGTGGAAGGGTGGAGGTCTAAAATTTTTGCGGCTCCCTTTTCTCCCCGGACACGCCAATTGGTCATCTCCAGGACTCTGGTGATGTACTCCTTTTCGTTTTCCCATATCGTGGGGATGTGCGACGCACCGCTTTGTGAGGACGTCGGGCTTTTTAAAAGAGAGCGCTGCGGCAACCAGTCGCCCAGTTTTAAGCGATTCCCCTGGGTGAGGATCAAAGCGCGTTCGATGGTGTTTTCCAATTCGCGCACATTGCCCGGCCAATCATAAGCAAGCAGGGCATCCATTACCTTTTGGTCAACCGAATCTACGTTTTTGCCGATCTTGGCCCGGGATTTGTCACAAAAGTGTTTCGCGAGAATGGGGATATCTTCTTTGCGTTCCCGAAGCGGCGGGCTGTGAATGGGAAACACATTCAGCCGGTAATACAGGTCTTCGCGAAAGTCACCATTTCTGACCGCATTTTCCAGATCGCGGTTGGTTGCGGCAATCACTCTGACATCCACCCGCAAGGTTTTTGACCCTCCCACACGTTCAAACTCACCTTCCTGGAGAACGCGCAACAGTTTGGTTTGCAAACCCAATGGCAAGTCGCCAATTTCATCCAAAAAAATCGTGCCCTGGTCTGCCAGTTCGAAGCGACCAATGTTTCGCGCAAGCGCGCCCGTGAAGGCGCCTTTTTCGTGTCCGAAGAGTTCGCTTTCGATCAAGTTTTCCGGCAAAGCCGCGCAGTTGACTTTGACCAGCACTTTGTCCGCACGCTTACTGCGGTTGTGTACGGCCCGGGCGATCAACTCCTTGCCGCTGCCGGTTTCCCCTGTGATGAGGACGCTGGCATCGGTGCTGGCGACCTGTTCAATTTTCTGAAAGACTTTTTGCAGAGCAGGAGAGGTACCGATGATTTCCTCGAAATTGTACTGGGTTTTTATTTCTTCTTGCAAGTAAATGTTCTCTGCCTGGAGTTGGTTTTTTAACTGTTTGACTTCGGAGAGGGCTTTGTGTAGCGCCTCTTCAGCACCCTTACGGTCGGTAATGTCGGTGTCGGTGCCAATCATGCGATACGGCTCGCCGCTTGCGTTCCGGAGTGCGGTACCCCGAGCCAGAAACCAGCGGACACTTCCATCTTTATGCACTATCCGGTGCTCGATTTCATAAATTGGCAACGCGCCCTCGAGATGTTTTTGGGCTTGATTGGTTACTTTGGACCGGTCGTCTGGATGCACCAACTCAAGCCAGGCATCCATGTGATTTTGGATTTCATGCGCCTCGTAACCGAGCATGGCCTTTAATTTCGGATCGAGATGAAGTTCATCGGTCTCGAGGTTCCAGTCCCAGACCCCCACGTTGCCGGCCTCGGTCGCCATTTTATAGCGCTTTTCGCTTTCGCGCAATGCTTGCTCAGCCAGCCTGCGCTGCCGGCGCTCCGTTGCTTCCTGCAATTCACGTTCGATGGCCGGGATGAGTCGGGTGAGATTGTTTTTCATCAGATAATCATGGGCGCCGGCTCTCATGGCGGACACCGCCACCTCTTCACCGATCACGCCAGACACGATGATAAATGGCAGATCGAGTCCGGTTTCTTTCAACGTCTGCAATGCGGTCAGACCGTCGAAGTTCGGCATGGAATAATCGGAAATGATGACGTCGCATTGCTGTTTTTTCAAAGCTGCCCGCATGGCTTCTGCGGTTTCCACCACCTCGTAAATTGGGGAAAATCCATTGCGCCGCAGATGTCGCAGCAAAATAAGCACATCGTCTTCCGAATCTTCGACGATCAAAACCCGAATGGGTTTGCTCATCTATTCCTCCCGAATTACGTTTGTCGGTGCTTCATTTAAGAGCAACCAATATGACGCCAATTGTCGTACTGTTTCACCAAACTCCTTAAAATCGACTGGTTTGCGAATGTAGCTGTTTGCCCCCTGTGCATAGGCGTTGAGGATGTCTTCTTCCTCTTTTGAACTGGTCAAAATGACAACGGGCAACAGCCGGGTTCGTTTATCCGAGCGAATGTGCCGTAAAAATTCCAGACCGTTCATTCTGGGGAGCTTCAAATCGAGGAAAATGATCTGTGGCATAATGCTGGTGTCGCGATCCGCGTAGTGGCTTCTGCCCCAGAGATAGTTCAACGCTTCGACACCATCATGCGCGACCACGACTTTGCCCTTGATATTATTTTGTTTGAGCGCCCTCAGAGTGAGGGCTTCGTCATCGGGTTCGTCTTCGACCAAAAGGATGATTTTTTCTTTCATTCAGTTCTCTTTCGTTGATGCTTATTTATCCTGAAAACTCATAAAGCCACGAAGTTCACGAAGACGCGGAAACTGCACACATTTCTCGAAAATTTCCAACGCAATCCTTAAGCCCCAATCTTTTTGACATCCGTTGCATCCGTGTCATCCGCGTTCTATGGTTTTAACATTTGTGACACGACCTTATGAAAGCGTAAAGTAAAAGGTCGCACCTTTCTCCACGGCGCTCTCAGTCCACACACGACCTCCGTGACGATGAATGATGCGTTGCACGGTTGCCAGACCGATGCCATTGCCTTCAAAGTCATTGCTTCTGTGAAGCCTTTGAAACGGACCAAAAAGCTTGCCAACAAACTTGGCATCGAAACCGGCGCCGTCGTCTCGCACAAAATACGTCTTCGTACCGTCATGGTCGGCAACTCCAAATTCGATCTTGGCGCGGGGATGCTTGCTGGTGTATTTCCACGCATTTTCAAGCAGATTCTCAAGTGCAATCCGCAAAAGATGGGCATCTCCACAAACTTTGACTTCGGGCTCGATCTCAAACGCCACCTGGCGTTCCGGTTGTTCTTGCTGGAGCTTTTCCGCAATGGTCTCAGCCATGGAGCTCAAATCAACCTCCTCGCGCGTCATTTCTCGTCTGGAAACACGGGATAGATACAGCATATCGTCGATCAGGTGCCCCATGCGCTGACTGGCCGTACGCACCCGATTGAGGTAGTCCTTCCCGCACTCGTTTAACCTGTCGGTGCAATCTTCCAGGAGGGCCTGGCTAAAGCCATCGATGCTGCGCAATGGCGCCCGCAGATCGTGTGAGACAGAGTAGGCAAAGGTCTCGAGTTCTTCATTTTTGCTGGCCAGAAGTTCGTTGGCTTCCGAAAGCTCGGCGGTCCTCTCCTGTACCCGCAGCTCCAATTCGTCGTGGGCTTTTTTTAAGGCGGCTTCGGCTTGTTTGCGCTCGGTAATGTCCTGAATTTGCGCGAACAGATACCACGGTTTGCCCTCCAAATCGTGCACGGCAGACGCGCTGGTAATCGCCCAAATCAGGTGCCCGTGTTTGTGAAGGTAGCGCTTTTCCGTTTGAAACGAGTCGATTTCACCGCGTCGGACTTTCTGAAAATTGTCGACGCTTTTCTCCAAATCATCCAGGAACGTGATTTCCTGAAAATTCTTGGCCAGCAACTCGGCCTCGGAGTATCCGAGCATGCTGCAAAAGGAGTTGTTGACCGAGATAAAGTGACCGTCCCCAGCGGTCATGGCCATGCCAATGGAAGCATGTTCGAAACCGCTGCGAAATCGTTCTTCGCTCTCCTGCAGGGCTTCTTCAGTCCGTTTGCGTTCCAACTCGGCGCCAGCACGTGCGGCAAAGATTTCCAGAATAGAGGTGTAGTAGGTCTTTTCACCCATGGGTTTGTCATCGAGGACGGCCAGATGACCGACTAATTGACCTGAGGAATCGCGCAGTGGCACGCCCACGTAGGACTCAAAGCCCTTTTCCTTCGGAAACAGCTTTTCCAGGTTTTCGGGGTAGAAGGATACTCTGCCCTCGATCACCTTTTCGCAAGCCGTTTCAGCCACGTCATACTCGATGTTCTCTTTGAATTTTCCGCCCTCGACAAAGGCCAGCGTGCGCAACCGTGTTTTGGATGCATCGGTACATTCGGTCACAAAAACCAATCTCGCCTGAAGTGTAGTGGCGAGATGCTGGACCAGGGAGCGGAAAAAATCGCCACCGGTCACGCCGGCCGTCCCCTCGGTCACGGCTCGCAGCGCTTCTTCAATCTGCTTGCGCTCCTTAATTTGTTGCTTCAGGGTGGCATTGGTCCTTGCTAATTGCTCGGTGCGCTCTTCGACTCTTTGCTCGAGTTCGGTATTAAAGGCCTGCAGTTTATGTTCATATTGTTCGATTTGAGCGAGACATTTGCCTACCACATTGCGGGTAAGCAACCAACCGACACCGAAGAGAGCTCCCAAAATCAGAACGCTGAAAGATATAAAATACAGACGGATGCCCAGTAGTTTCTCGGCCACCAGGGATTTATTTTGATGCGCCGCGAGAGTAATTTGGGTCTCCTCATCGTAGAGCGTCGATACGATTTCAACGGTTGCAAAATCCCGGTTTTCCCAGATTCCTTCAACCAAATAAGCTTCACCAACGAAGCGACGCCATCCCGATGCGGTTGCTATCTGTTCATCTCCTCTATATAGGCCGATCCTGTTTGAGTCGGGGTGAGCGATAATGTAGCCACTTGAATCGATGGCGCAAATAAAGGATTCGCTGTTAAGATATTTTTTTGAAGTCATCTCCTTCAAGAGCGGCACAATTGTTTCATAATCATGAGACCCCAGAGCGGCGTTCTTGAAGGCATCGAACGCCATTTCCACCATCTGCTGATTCTGTTCAAGTCGTTGCTTAATTAACCGGTCTTCAAAATAGTTGATCGCGTAAACATTTAAAAAAAGTTGGGACACGACAAAAATGAAGGCGAATAGAAAGATGTAAAATTTCTTAATCTTTTCTAATGTTTTCGCGTGATTAGCTGAGTTGATTGAATGCATGACTCATCCTCTCATTAGGTTTCGGTGATTTGGCCGATTGCATTCCGGTGTTGAAAAGCAAAGGGGAAGCAAGGGGTCGTCTATCAATATGAAAATATAACAACATTGGCAAGTAAAAAAACTTTTCAACAAACAAAATTCTTGTTTGACAATCTCCTTCAAATTCTCCGTGCATGAATGATTCAGTCAGAATAATTGAACAACATTTCTCACTTTGTTAATCGTATGTTTAAACGAAAGTTACGTTGCAATTGGAGTGCAAAAATCAGCGAAGCGTATTTTTGCATTTTGGAAGCTACCGGTAACAATACGTTCGCTACGCTCACTGATTTTTACACTCCTCGCGCATCGAGTGAGGCTTGACCACGATTAGCCACTTTCAAAATCTTGCGGTTGGATTAAAATCAAGGGTTGCAAGCGAACAGCCGCCTGCAACCCCTTTTGCCAAAAGATTGGGAACAGCGATGGCTTGTAGTCATCGGTTATTTATTCGGCTTGGCGGCTCGCAACACAGGATAGTACTGCGTAAACACAAAATCCTCTTCTGAATTCGCCAGATGGCAGCCGCCACAGACGGATGTTGGCTGGGCTTCGGCGGTTTTCGCCAGCGGATATTCGTGCCCGAAGCTGAAGTACGCCCAGTTACCGGGCTCATTCGGGAACCTCCGGGTGTCTTTGAGCGCGACTTCGAGCCCGATGAACTCACCCATGAAATACCCGTTTCCACTCGATGCGCTTTTCGAGCCCACGCTCACCAGTTCTTTGACCAGCATCGTGCCATCGCGGAACTCACCGGTCTGTTTGTAGTGTTCCCAACTCGGAGGATCGATGTAAACGTTGTGAAACTCCGGAAAGGGCGCTTTGCCTGCATTCATATCGTTGGGCGTGAGTGGAACACCAACTAAAGTCCACTCCCGAAACTCCTCGGNNCGACATGGCGACCACTGCCAGTGCGATGGTCGCAACGACTACGAAAAGAATGATGAATGATGTTTTCTTGACCATTGTTCTGTCTCCTTTGAGTTTTGGTTAAAAAATGATTCAGTTAAGTTCGTAGTTAGGTTCGTAGTACAGCCTTTAGGCTGCCAAATACAAGCCAATGCTTGCCCTACGAACTATCCACCTATCTTTTGGTACTTGAGCGTCGGATAGCCGTTTATGAAGACATAATCCGTGGCTTTTGCCGGGATGTGGCAACCCAGGCAGTCCGTCCTGAAATTGGTGGTGGTCAGTTTCGGCGGGTCATCCATGTTGAACAGCGCCCAGCCCCAGCCTTCGCCCCAGAGGGGGTTGTCCGGGAATCGGCCGGCGGTGTCTTTGATCATCACAAACCAGCCTTCCAGGTCATATCCCCAGCTCGCTCTCCCTGTAGTCAACCGCTCGGTTTTGGTCTTCAGGAGCTCTTTCACGAGTACTGCGCCGTCGGGAAATTTGCCCGTCTTGCGATAGGCTTCAATCGTACCAGGCTGAGTGTACACATTGTGCAGAGAAGCAGCGCCGTGGCCGCTGGCGGCAGCGCTAGTTTCGACATCTTCTTCCGCAATCGACCAGGTACCGATGAATGTCATCTCGGTACGGTAATTCGGCGGCACGCTGATTTGCCCCAGGTTGTCCACGTACGGCGAGAAGGTGTTGGAATTGCCGGATTGCGCAGCAACCATCACGAATGAGGTAACCACCAATAATAGCATAACGGCTGGCCAAACAATGACACGTTTCGAATCTACTTTCATTTCAATGTCTCCTATTTTAGGAAGAGCCAGGCAATAGGAAAGATTTCTTTCCATAATTGCCTGGCATTAAGGAGGTCTATGCGGGTAAATTACAGATAACGAATGCCGTATTCCCTGGCGAGTTCATCGGCCTTTTCCGAGTCGCCGTCATCTTCCAGGTAGAGGTTGTGCATCTTCACGAAGTAGTTGTCAAACTTACCCGGCAAAATGACGTCCAGCACGCGGCTCGGTGTGTCCCCGACGTTCGTGTAGCCGTGGGGGATGCCTCTCGGCAGTAACGCCATGACTCCTTTGGTGGCCTTCATGCTCTGGTCACCCAGCGTCACCTCGATTTCGCCTTCGACGACGTAGACCAGTTCGTCTTCGTTATCGTGGACGTGAACCGAGACTCCGGTGCCGGGCTTTGAAACCAACTCTACCACGGAGAAAACGCCATCGGTCTCGCCGCTTTTTGCCCGATGGAAAACCTGATTTCCGGCGAGGATCAACTCGTCTCCGCCACCTGGAGGTGAAATGATTGGCTGTTGTGTATGTGCCATGAGTTCTCCTTTCTGTTTTTAAATTGATGAGAGCAGAGCCTTCTTCAAGGCCACTGCTCTCAACTCATATTTATGATGAGGGGAAATTTTCACCGCTTACTTTTTTCCAGAAGGCAGCCGCCTTGCGAGTCAGTTTGTCATCGTCGCCGTCTTTTTCCCACAGCGCTTTCGCATCCACTTCGATGTCGTTCAGGAAAACGTACAATCTGCCGTTGACGATTTTAAACTTCTCAGGGTCGATGCGGAAGCGACCCTCGACGGACATGCCGAAGGCGCACCACCCGCCGAAAGCAGGCTCGTATTTTTCGGGGTTTTTCAGGAATTTCTGTCGCTGGGCTTCGCTGGCGAAATAGTATTTGATGCCGCGATAATCGACCATGTATTCCTTCTTGCCCCGTTCGGCTCCGCCTTTTTCGAAGTAGGAAACCGGGCTGTAGCCACGCAACGCGATGCGGGTATCATCGAGGTTGTAAGCTTCGATGTTGCTGCGCTCTTCCGATGTGTTTTTCTCCCCGGTAACCACCGCGTTGGTTAAAGCCAAGCTTATGGCCGTCAAAGTTAGAGCAAAGAATAGAGGAAGTTTTTTCATGCCTCATCTCCTTTCGTTTTATGTTCATATAATATGAGACTAATTAGCCTATCTTGACTTTGTCGACGTCCAACACCATAGACAAGACGCATGCCAAAACTAAAAAAGCCACCCGGAGGAGATTCCAGATAGCTATTAATATTGCACTTGTGGGATTTTTGAAATATGAGGTTTGGTTTAAAGAGAGGAGACGTTATGCGTGATATTTCAGGGAGGACACGAAATATCGGGTTTTTTGCTCGCTCTCATAGAGTGGTGGATTATCCGATGCAGTGAGCAACACCCGACTTGAAGAAGACGGTGAGAACTCGCTCGGTGCGATACCTGTGGTTCGCGTTTCATTTGCGACTGGATAATTTGTGGACACTCGTGGATGTCTTCTGCTACTCGTTCACGGTCTGAAGTTCGTCGAACTCTTCTTCTGCGAGCTCTTCGTCGGTTGGCGGATCAAAGTGATACCAGTCCATGTGTTTGGACCAGCGATGGCATCTCAAGCATTGGGTGTCTTGCCAGATTTTGCCGCAATTGGGACAGCGTCCCATGGTCTCAAAGGTGTTCCAGACGTGTGCGCAGTCGGCCACACCACACAACCAACGATCATCGGGGGAGGGTTCCCATTTGCATTTGGGACAGTAGATTTTCATTGTTTGTAATTTTGGATTTAATACAAGAGAGAATGAATCGCCGCTTCTATTTTTTCTGAACCGTGAGGCGCATGATCGGCCTCGTTTCAGATCGACGAATACATTCCTCAAAACCTAATTCTTTGAATACTGGATAGAAGCCAGTATACGCAAAGGCATCGGGATAACGGTCTTTGTCCGTATCGATGGGGTAGCCTTCGATAATGCTGGCGCCCTGCTCTTTGGCGAAGTCGACCGCCGCTTGAATGAGTCGAGCGCTCAGGCCCTTTCGGCGGAATGGTTTGGGCACAAACAGACAGACAAGCGACCACACTGATTTGTTATCGATGGGCTTAAGGATGCGCGAGCGAGCTAACACCGGATATTCTTCTCTCGGGGCGATGGCACACCAGGCGACGGGCTGATCTTCCTGATAAGCCAATATTCCGGGAGTCTTGCCGGAGTCTACGATGGCTTTCAGGGCCTGCCGGTTTGGCTCCCCTTTTTGCTGCTCAAATTGCGACCGGGTGAGTCGCCACCACATGCACCAGCATCCCCCGCATGCTCCTTTTGGGCCAAATAGCGATTCCAGATCCGGCCAGTTTTCAACCGTCAGAGGATAGAAAGACAGTTTCAAATTGTTGCGATTTTTGTGGGACATGATCCTGCACTTTCAAGTAGGTTTGCCATTGCAAGATGCAAGTTCGAACTCACCCCCCCTAAATCTTACCACGTTTTTCAAATCGGATATGTTAATGTATCGTCTCACTCAGTAAAATGCAACGAATTTGTTGAATGCAATATTAAGTGCTTCTTTGGATTTTGGGCTCCATTTTTAGAGTTGGTTAAGAAGCGATAATTTTGTGAAGCGCTTCATTACATTTTGAGTGCAGGGTGGTTATGATCTCAACTCGAGAAGATCATCGCCAATCGCCTTAACCTGGTACGCACGGGAGACAGGATCAGTATCTGAAACCACCATTTACCTATTTCAACAGCATGAGTTTGCGGGTCGCTACAAACCCGTCTGCCTGAATGCGATACACGTACACGCCGCTGGCCAGATCGCTGGCATCGAACGAGATGTTGTAGATGCCGACTTGATATTCGTCATCCACAAGCGTCGCGACGCGCCGTCCGAGAATATCATAAAGCTTGATGCTCACGCTTGAGGTCTTCGGCACGGAAAATTGAATCGTGGTCGTCGGATTGAACGGATTTGGATAGTTTTGTTCCAGACGGAATTCAGTGGGCAACTGCGCCTCCTCGACTTGCTCCACACTCGTGATAAGACCGAAGGTCGTGTACCAGAATCCGGCTTGCTGAATGTTATCGGTGCTGCTGCTCGTGCCAATCAGTGGTTGACCCAACGTGCCGACGATTCGATTCTCGCTGCTCGAAACCCCTGTGCCGCCGTTACCAAAAACGCTCCTGGCGATCCGCTCCTGTCCCCAAATCGGCACACTCATAAATAGATAAAATAAAACGAAAAAGTATAAGAAGATCTGCTTTGACTCCATTTCTTTTCCTCCGCTTTAATTCTGAACAAATTCAACGGGTGTTGTTTTGCCGATCTTTTTTTCAAGATCAGCGACTACTTTGGC
>JAABYK010000092.1:0-582 GCA_011775825.1 Candidatus Zhuqueibacterota bacterium
AACGCCATTGACGAAGCTACCTTGACTATCGAGTTAAACGCCCCCGCCAGCCACTTCCTCTCCATGACCCCGATGGCCATAATGTCTGCCACCCCCTCCTGGACTATCGAGGAACATGGCGAAACCTGGACTGAGCACTTAAAAATTGTTACTAACGGCCGTTACGTCCTCAATGCGTGGATTCACAACGTCTATACCGAATTGATTCGCAATCCAATAATGCCCATGGACATGGGCGGATCGGGCAACATCGTACTACATATGACCCACGTAGTACCGGACAATGACACCGGATACGACTCTTGGCTAGACAATCATTTCGATCTCGCCACGATTCCCTTTGAAGAACTCGAATCACATCTGGCCGAATTCCCCGATCAAACCTTCCAGATTCCATCTATTTCCGTCTACTACATCTCTTTTCGAATGACCAAACCCCCATTTGATAATGTTCATGTCCGTCGCGCTTTAAGCGCCGCCTTTGACCGTACAAAATTTGTGAGCGAACTACTACAAGATCGCAACTTGCCCTCAAACCTTCAGTCACCACCAGGTGTTTTTAGCACTTCTTCAATTGATGAA
>JAABYK010000092.1:665-939 GCA_011775825.1 Candidatus Zhuqueibacterota bacterium
ATTGACATTAATCTTGGTCGAGATTGGGCTAAATTCGCTGAAGCCCAATGGAGCGAACATTTGGGTTGCGACGCCGACCAAATCTCTTTTAGATACTTAACTCACCAGGCACTTGTAACCAAAACCGACCCCAATATTGCCGACGAATTAGCTCCCCATATGTTTACCTTTGGTTGGGGGCCAAATTATCCTTATGACGCAAATTGGGTTGGCGATACCCTGGTCTGTGAGAACGGCACTGCTCTCACAAACCGCGCCTGCAACGAAATAGATG
>JAABYK010000092.1:994-1251 GCA_011775825.1 Candidatus Zhuqueibacterota bacterium
GATCTGGACCCGCCAGGCATTTCAAACCGTTCAGTCCTGGTACAACTACACCCCCATTTCCTTCTACGGCGACCAATGGTACAACGACACCATCGAAATGGAAGCCAAACGCGCCGCCCAAGGTTGGTAACCTCATCCCCTTTGCGTCTTATCACCGCATCCCATGCAACCCTTTGCGTGAGACATTATAATTTCGCCATAATCTGTTATACTTCCCTTCGTATGGAGGTATGGCAGTGCAGTTGCCCTTAAAAAAC
>JAABYK010000021.1 GCA_011775825.1 Candidatus Zhuqueibacterota bacterium
GCACCTGTTGATCTGCGGTGGCTGGCCCCACTAATTTTGGCAGTTTTGGTCATTGGAGGCTTTTTTCTGCGAAGATATCAGAAAAGGAAAGAAAGCAAAACAGCCCCTGCTTCACATAAAAAAGCAGAAAGACAGCGACTCCTCCATGAAATCTTACAACTCGATGACGCCTTTGCAGCCGGCAATGTCGGCGAGACAGACTATTTGATGAGCCGAGAAAAATTGAAAAAGGAAGTCCTGGCACTTGAGGGAAGCAATGGGGAAAGTTCTGCCGCCGAGGCCGTAGAAACACGGGAGGTAAACCATGCAGCAAAATAAAATGATTATCGCCACCGTGGTCTGTTCAGTCTTCCTCTTACTGCTGATCGGCTGGGCATTCTATCAAACCCTTCAGATATCCCCAGGACGAAATGACGAGTCGGAGCAC
This sequence comes from Candidatus Zhuqueibacterota bacterium, assembly GCA_011775825.1. GTDB lineage: Bacteria > Zhuqueibacterota > Zhuqueibacteria > Oceanimicrobiales > Oceanimicrobiaceae > JAABYK01. The sequence continues at coordinate 428 of JAABYK010000021.1, forward strand.
TACCCTCAGAAAGCGGTAATCGCTCAGGCTAAAGCACTGAAACTTTTACGATTGGACGAACTGGCGAAAAGTGGTAAGGTCGAAGAAGGGATGACTATGAGCCAGGTGCGTGTTGCGTTCGGCAGCCCTGTGCGTACTGAGCAAAAGCAAGCCGAGGGCTACATGCAGACTATCTGGTGGTATGAGCGGAATGGCTGGCTCAGACTTGTATTCGATAAACGCTGGAAACTAAAACAGATAGGAAACATGATGTCTCCTCAACCGCACTCCATGACGGAAGTTGGAAATTGACCAATCTTGTGGTGAACAAAATGTCCAAGAAAAAAACCGTGAAAAACGGACTCCACACTAGAGCTCTGTTTGACGCAAAAATGAGGTTCCTGCTATTAGGCACCCTGGCGGGGTTGGTGATAGGAGGAATAGTGATTTTTATCGCCACTGATGTGAATCACCCGCAGGTGAACAAACAGCCTTCCCAATATCATCCGGCCACATTTGTCGTCGCAGGAAAGTTTCTCTGCGGCTGCCAGGAATGCCAGTTGGAACTGGTTAGGTGTAAATGTGGTAACTCCGCGGGCGGCACCCACGAATTGGACTACATATCAATGAAACTGGCTGAAGGACTTTCAGAACCCGACGTCGTCAGAGAGGTTTACAAAAAATTTGGGAGCATCAAGAATGCTTACCGCTTCCTTTTGGAAGATTAAAAAGCAGATGAGGATTGTAACCATGAATTGCCTGAAGAAGTTTAGAAGCACATTAAGTGCGGGTCTTCTGGGTCTCTGCGTATTTACAGGAGGTGCTTTGGCGCTGGACGACAATGGGAACACGTCTGCAAACATGCAAACGACGGGGAGTAAGCTGGCGTTGCGTGAGGTCACGTTCAAAATCCACAAAACCGGCAAAGAGTTGAGAGGTTTAGAAAGCGCGCCAATTCTGCTGCTTCAGAAGTGGCGTGGCGTCCGTTACGTCGGTGTCAACTACAAAACGCTGGAAATGGTGGTGCGATATCAACCTTCGCATATCGACTTGAAACAGATCGTCTCGGCTCTTGAGGAATTGGGGAATTTTAACATTTCGATTATGGATGGTCCGAAAAACATGGACTCTACAGAACCCATGAAATCGTTCAGGCCCGGCGTTGAGTTCTCAATTCCAGAGTTTTCACACTTGCGTCTGAAATGTCTTACGAGTGATGAAGCCCGCCTGCTCTGTGACCAGCACAGAGAGGAGCTACCGCAAGAGCTTGATCTCGACCAGTGCCATGTCATTCAGGTCGCTTTTTCTTCGGATGTCTATGATAATGGCGAATATGATTGGCTTTCCCAGGTTTGTCTGGTTGATTCAGAAGGTCGGTTTGTTAAACCCGCGAATTGGTTGAAGCTCGGATCAGTGAAAGAGAGCCCAATAAAAGGCTCGGTTTCAGGCCTGTTAATATTTCCCAGAGTGCCTTTGCTACAACTTGGTCTGGCACTCCGGTTTCTAAGGGCAAACGGGGAAGGTTATGACAGCTTTTCGGTCTCTGTACCCGACTTTTAGACTATTTTGTGCCAAGGGATGCAAGAAAGTTTTTGACAAAGAATCTGAGAGATATTTACCCGAAGAAAGGAGTTGATTAACATGAAAGAAGTAAAGGCGTATGTCCGCATCAGGATGGTAGACCAGGTGGTACGAGCGTTGGAAGAAGCCGGCTTTGACCGTATGACCATCATAGATGTTTCAGCACTGGGTAAGCTGGCGGATGAAAAAGAAGCGAAGTATTCTATCGAATTTGTGGAAAAGCATTCAAAGATGGCGAAAATCGAACTGGCGTGCAAGGACCGTGACGTGGATCAAGTCGTTGAGACGATACAGAAAAATGCCTGCACACATCAGCCTGGCGACGGCATCATTTTCGTGGCCCCTGTAGAGCGTGCGGTGAAAATACGCACGTGTGAAGAAGGGGAGCAGATTTTACAGGCTTGAAGTTTTTTTTCGCAGGGAATAAAACCTTTTTGGCGTGAGAATTGTGCAACCCAAATCATATTTGGCTCTGCTGGTTTCTATTCTGCCAGTGAGTCCAAACGCATGTCTTGTCGAGCACATGATTGCTCGGTTGGCCGATGCTATTCCAACCGGGCATCATGGCAGTGAAGCTCACGATCCTCACGAGTCGGTCCCGTCACATAAACATGACAATCAGGGCCAGGAAACCGAATTTTGCTGTGATAACCCACTCAATCTCTATATTGTCGCCAGAATTAAGGCGTTGCCACAAAAAGATACCTGTGAAAATTCTAACCTAATCTTCGACACAATTGCTGATTTAGTTGGGGTAGAAAACTCTCTTCAGCATTCCAACTCTCTGCACCGCTTCAGGCAACCTGCCCCGCTACGTACGAGGGATAAGTACGCCCTCGCCTGCCTGTTGCACGCGCCGCCCTCTGATTAATACTACAGCGAAAGTTTTTTCCACAGTAGCTTGTTTCGAGGAGAAATATGACTTTGTAGGTTTTAGAAACCTGTAAAGTTTGAGTTCGAACTTTGGCTCTAATTGAAAAGTTTCACTGTAGTATTAATGTAATCTTCTGATTCTATCCCCAATTACTTTGAGTTAGAAGTCTGTCCGAGAGGTACAGAAAAACCGATTTTCTGTCGTTTCAGACAGTTCGTACAAAGGAGGAGTATTTAGATGATTTCATTAGGCGTGCCTCGACGTGCGCGTCTTTGGTTGGTGACGCTGTCGACAGCCCTGATCTCTTATGGCGTACTCACGTTTGAGATTGTGTTGACGCGAATCTTTTCGGTAATGCTGAGCTATCATTATGTCTTTGCCGTGATTTCATTTGCCCTCCTCGGTCTCGGCTTAGGAGGCATGTTGCGAGGACTGTGGTCGCGCTGGCTGCCCCGAATGAGTCACTCGACAAGCGCGGTGCTATTTGCGCTCATGATTGCCACATCGGTCATCGGTATCACCAAACTGCCGGTTTACGAAAGCGATGTCCTGGCAGATTTCGGGTTTTGGATCTACATTCTCATCGCTATGCTGCCGTTTTTCTTTGCCGGTCTGACACTCGCCGGTATTTTCGAGGAGTTTTCCGAACGCAGCTCGATCCTGTACGGCGCCGATCTCCTCGGCGCCACGGTCGGGGCCTTAACCGTCGTACCGCTGCTCAATGGGTTTGGCGGCGTGAACGCGGCTCTGTTTGTCGCTATCGTTGCGGCTGTTGCAGCAGTTGTCCTGATGGCCGTAACGAGCAAGGGCTTTTCCGCTGGCGTGGTGTCGTTGTCGGGTGCAGCTTTGGCGCTCGTTATGCTTGGCTGGTTTGGCGTCGACAGCACAGTGCCCGTGGGTAAAGTTCTCAACAAAGACATGTACCGCATGTTGGCGAATCCACTGATAGCAGCAGAAGTTGTGGAAAGCCGGTGGAGTGCTTTCGGCCGCACGGATTTGGTGCGCAGTGCTCGTGAACCCAATGACATGACCATATTCGTAGATGGCGCCGCTGGCTCTGTGATGTACAACCTCGATTCCCTTCTCAATAAGCCGGAACGAAAAGGGCACCTGATGATGCACTACGGAGGATATTTCCCCTTTCTTTTCCTGAAAGAGAGTGAGAAAGACAGCGCACTGATCATTGGTGCGGGGGGAGGACGTGACGTGGTGGTGGCTTTACTTGGTGAAGCGAAATCGATTACCGCCGTCGAGGTTAATCCAGAAGTTGTACAGATTGTGAAAGATTACGAAGCCTTCAACGGAGGGATTTATACGAAAAAACCGAATATCCGCGCTGTCGTGGCTGAAGGCCGTAACTTCATCCGCACCACACATGGGAAGTACGATATCATCATGCTTGCCGTCCCCATCACAAAGAGCAGTCGCAGCGTTGAAGGCTATGCCCTGACTGAGAACTACCTCTTTACGGTGGAGTCGATGGGCGATTACCTTGACCACCTGACATCGGAGGGGCGCATTATCATCGTGGCGCACGACGAGCCAGAGGTTTACCGTCTGGTTTCGCTTGCGCTCACGGCGTTTGCGCGGCGCGGCATCTCGCAGCCGGGAGCCATGAAGCATATCTACACGATTGCCTCAGGCATGATGCCGGCCATCGTCGTCAAAAAGCAACCGTTCGAGCCAGAGGAAATCGAAGAAAGGCATGCCGCCCTGCATCAATTGGGCTTTGATAAAGGCAGCTTTTTCGTACCGTATGAACAACAGATTGTGCTCGCTCCCAACGAAGACCTCGGCCTCGATTTCGAATGGCGCATGTTTGACCAGATTCTGGTGGACATCTCCACTGGCAAGTTGGCCCTGGAGCAACTGCTGCAAGCCGCTATTCTCGACATCGGACCGGTGACCGACGATCGGCCATTTTTCTACAAATTCGAACCCGGCTTGCCCAAACCGTTCGGGACATTCTCGCTCTTGATTGTCGTGGCAATCGGGCTGGTGATCGGGCTGGTGGCGATCCCGAAAGCCTGGCGTGCGTCCAGGGTGGAATTTATGAGGCGGCTTGCCCAATATCCAGTGTTGAAGAGGTTAATGGTTATCTTCTTTTCTCTGGGAGTGGGTTTTATGCTGGTGGAGATCGCGTTATTTCAAAAACTCATGCTGTTCGTTGGCCAGCCTGTCCTGGCGCTGACGGTGCTCCTTTTCTCCTTGCTTCTGGGAGGCAGTGTTGGGAGTTTGACCAGTTCGTTGTTCCGTAAGAATCTGGGTCGGGTGATCATGAGTGCCGCATTTGCAGCCGCAATCTTGACTTTGACTTATGCGTTATTTCTCGACATTTTCTTCAGCCTGGGCTTCGACCGAAAAATTACGGCGGCTGTGCTTCTGGTTCCACTGGGATTTGTCATGGGATTTCCGTTCCCTCTATCGCTGCGCCTGATGAAAATGTACGGCTTTGGCGAGCTGGTGCACTGGATGTGGGGAGTGAACGGCGTGGCCTCAGTGCTCGGCTCAGCGCTGACCATGATTATCGGCATTCTGGTTGGCTTTTCATTTGCACTTTACACGGGCGCAATTCTCTATTTAACTATCGCGGGCCTCGCTATTTCTTTTGCAGCGACAGATTGTGCAATAGTTGGCAGAATGTTGTAGAATATCCTGCAACTCCGAATCTTAAACGCGTTTCCGTGGAGGTTAACTAAGGCTGTAACTTTTTGATATATTTAAAGATGACTGCCTATCAGCGTTCATGGCATGCTTATTGTGGTTATTGAGGAGGAGAAGGCATTCTTACTGAAAAGGAGAAAGATATGCACGAATCTTACGATTATGGCATCTGGTCCATGGTCATTTTCAATGTGATCATTTTTGGGGCGTTTGTGATTGGGTTCCTGCGTCCAAAAAAGAAATACGAGTGGCGCACGCTCGGTGTGTTTGCCGCGTTCATTGTGGCACTGTTCACGGAGATGTACGGCTTCCCTTTGACCATCTACGTTTTGCTCTCGCTTTTTGGCACCAAAGTAGGGCTCACCGACCCGTTTGAACATGTCAGTGGTCACTTACTGGGAACGCTCTTCGGCGCGCCCGAATGGGTGAAGTTAGTCATTTGTCAACTGGGCGCATTTGTCATGCTCATTGGCCTCATCATCATGAGCAAGGGGTGGAAGCAGATTCACGAGGCGGAGGGCAAACTGGTGACCGATGGCATCTATGCATACGTGCGTCACCCGCAGTATTCGGGGCTGTTCCTGATTACCATCGGTATGCTCATCCAGTGGCCGACTATCATTACCCTACTGATGTGGCCGATTTTGATGTATGCCTACTACCGACTGGCACTGCGCGAAGAGCGTGATGTCGAGGAGACATTTGGGGAAGGCTATCGCCAGTATAAGCGCAAGGTACCGGCCTTTATCCCGAAATTTGCGAGGTAGGCAGAACTTGATAAAAATAAAAGCGAGGTGAGAATCATGAAACGTTTGCAGCCTTATCCCGTCGCAGTGGCGCTGAGCTTTATCTTTCTGGTCTTGTATCTGGTATGCGTCGGGCTGCATTATCTGCTGCCGGAATCAGGCTGGCAGATGTATCGCTTCTGGGAAATGACCCTTATCGGATTTACCTGGCTCACCGCCATGAGTTTGTTGCTCGGGATACTTGAGATCTTTGTGGGCGGCTTTTTCGTCGCGTACACTCTGATCCCGCTTTTCAATTATGTTGACAAGAAATTCGATACAAATAAAGGAGGCAATCCCATGCGACCACTTCGATTTAAACCGGTACTGTTTGCCGTAACCGGCTTTGGTATACTGACTTATGTATTGTGCTTTATTTTCGACCTTATCTTTCCACAATGGGCCATGACGGAAATCTGGAACATTCTCTTGCCAGGATTCACAGGCCTGAACTGGGCGAGCTTTTTCATCGGCCTGCTGGGAGTGATCGGCTACGGCATTTATATCTCGGCAGTGTTTGTACCGATTTACAACTTCTTCCGGGTTGAAAAACTGCCTGAGCTGAAATGAACGAGTTTCTAAGAGAAGGAAAACCAGTCATGTCGGAGACAGTCATTTATATTATCCTTTTTGCCCTTCTTATGTTCTTTATGCATCGCGGGCATGGTGGCGGGATGGGGTGTCATGGCGGACATTCACATCATGGGCATGACAAGCCCAAAGAAGACAAGAAAGAAGGAGCAGAACAGGAGTCAGAGCAGCATTTTCCTCATCATTAACATGAATACTTTAGCGTTCAACCAAAGAGTACCATCACTAAATGCTGTCACCAAACTCCACAACAGTCGAGTGACCGTTGGCACTTTGACCTTTTGTCTTATCGTTCCTGATGCTGGCCCCTGTGCCGCATGCGTTCTGCCAGACATTAGGTATTCAGTGACCTTAGGTTTAAGAAAAAGAAAGGGTTAAGGGATTCAGGATGTCGTCTTTAGAGATTACTGACAGACAAAATAAAAGATACACGAAAGTGCCCTGGATTCTTAGTCTGGCTACTGCCACTTTTTGGGGATGCGTGTTTTGGTTCTTAGGCCAATTGCACGGCATGTGGAATATGTACGAGGGAGAGTTCCCTTTAATATTTGCATCGTTACTCCAAATAACAAAGACGAATCTCTCTGTCATGCAGGCGTTGTTATTTGCTGCGCTCGACGGTGCTGTTGCGGGATGGCTATTGGGCTGGCTGTTTCGGTTTTTTCTCAGGCGCATGCCAACTGCAAACACAAATCAGAACACAAAAACCCAAAGGAAAGGAGAAAACAGGAATGAGTTATGTCTTTAGCAAAACAAACCAACTTCGTTCGAACAAGTTTTGAAGAAAGACACTGACGAATCATAGAACTTACCTAACCTCGAAAGGAGGATGTCATCATGAAACAACTGACTTTCCTAATTATGGCTGTAAGCCTTTTGTCTATTTCTCAGGTCTCAATGGCGCAGAAAAAGCCAACGGACCCCACCAAACAAAAACAGACGATGGAGATGATGCAAGACTCCACCATGATGAGCATGATGATGGAGCACATCGCCAAAGACGACCACATGCGCAACATGATGATGCATAAGATGATGCAGTCTGTCAAAGGTGATGAGGCCGAGATGATGGAGATATGTAAGGCCATGATCGCGGATCAAGACATGCATTCCATGATGATGAAGATGATGAAAGGCGACATGGGCATGATGGAGCCGGAATCGATGCAGAAACAGGACGAAAAAGAAGGTCATGAACAGCATCATCAAGGACAGGGAAGCGAGACACAAACCTCTGACAGTGGACGCGAAGTGCTCATCAGGTTCAAGCCAGATGCCAAAGCGGTACAAATCAAGGCCATGTCTGAGGACATCGGCATGCAGCAAGTGAAAGAGATCAAGGCGCTGAACCTACGCGTGTTCAAAATCACCTCGGACAAAAGCCTGGACGAGGTCATCGAACACTGCAAACAGGAACCGTTTGTGGAGTATGCCGAGCCGAATCAAACCTACAAGACGCAGGAGAAGTGAGTGACCAACCTCCCGCGGGTTCAAAACCTGCGGGAGGCTTTCAGGCAAACGATATTCCACTTAGTCCTTCACACAATAGTCCGCAGTTTGTCTGACGAATATTCTACATTCTAAAGCCTTTCTAGCGAGGCCTCTTGAGACGTGAACCGTCAGAATAACCTGGTTACAGAAATATAGACTTGGCGTTAAGTTAAGACTTGACACAGCATTTAAAAATAAAATAAACAGAATTTAAGGACCACTATGGATATTTTATCAGGATTGCAAAACGTAGAAAACATTCATCCTTTGTTTGTGCATTTTCCCATTGCTTTGGTATTGGTGACGCTTCTTTTCGAAACGATGTGGTGGTTCACCAAAAGAGAATCATTTAGGAAAACAGCGACCTATTTGCTCTATTTGGGCGCTCTTTCGGCTGTGGCAGCGGTCATCACTGGTTACCTCGCATCGAACGGCCTGGGGCACGATGCGCCAGGGCATGAGTTCGTGCACGAGCACCGGGATGTCATGCTCTGGATGAGCGGATTGCTGGTTGCCGCCACATTGCTGGTGCTCTTCGTGCGTGCCTTTCGTGAAGGCCAATGGCGCCGCTTGTTCATTTTGCCGCTGCTTGTCATTAGTGGGCTGCTGATTAATGGCGCTGATAAAGGCGGACGTCTGGTGTTCGAATACGGCACGGGTGTGAGAGCAGTGTCCGAAGCGCCTCATGAAGAAACGGAAGGCCATGAACCTGGAGAGGAGACGACTGAACAGAATTCGGGACATTCGGCGTCCGTTCCCGATTCAAGCCAAGAATCATCAGGGCACGCGGATGAGGGGCATGTGAATTAGATAAACGGATTGCTGGGCCTTTTACTAAACGGTAAAGTTAGCGAGTCATGCTTACTCACAAGAACAAAAATGAATTACATTTCATTCAAAGTGCCGGAGGACGTAAGGCGGCGCTCAGGCAGGAAAAGGGGTTAGTTTGGAATGCGGCGGTTCTCATCGCGCTGTATTTTCTGTTGCTGGTCATGCCCTTGATTCTGACGACCGTGTTCAGACCTCAAACCGACCACCTTTTTATTTATGAGCTAGGCAAGAACTTCGCTGTACTGGGCTATACTGCCCTCATTCTGCAGTTTGTGTTGTCAGCCCGCTTGAAGTGGATTGAAAAACCATTCGGGTTGGATATCGTGTTACAGTTTCATCGGATGATGGGCGTTGTTGTTGTAGTGTTGTTTCTTCTGCATCCGCTGCTCCTGGCACTAAGTGAGAAGCGCTGGATATTATTGTATGATTTTGATGTTTCCTGGTTCATTTGGACAGGCAGGGTAGTTTTACTGCTGATACTCTTTCATGTTGTTGTGAGTGCCTTTCGAAGCTTGCTACGACTCGACTTCGAAAATTGGCGATCTCTCCACAACATCCTGGCAGTCATTCTTATCGCAGGCGGGTTCCTGCACAGTTGGTTTGCTGGCGGCGACCTGAGGCTCTTGCCTATACAGATTCTATGGGTGGGGCTGCTGGCTCTGGCAATCGGGATTTTCCTCGAACACCGCTGGTGGGGTCAAAAGAGGAGGTTTCGCATCATTGATGTGCTCCAGGAGACCCACAATGTTTGGGACGATTAAAATGGCACCACAGGAGGAAGTTGATTCTTTTGATTATTTGCCGGGACAATTCCACTTTATTAAGCTCTATCGTGGCAAAAATTTACCTGTAGAGGAGCATCCATTCACCATATCTTCCTCACCAACGCAGCAAGGGATCCTCGCCTCTACAATAAAGACGTCAGGTGATTTCACCACAACAATCCAGTACACGATGCCAGGCGATTTAGCGCGTGTACAGGGTCCATTCGGGAGGTTTTGCTATCTTTTACATCCTCAGAAACGAGATATGGTCTTTATCGCCGGCGGCGTTGGCATTACACCGCTAATGAGCATGTTGCGCTATATGCAGGACGCCGGGGAAGACAGACGAGTGTTATTGTTTTATGTCAACAAAACCCGACGAGATATTATCTTCCACGACGAACTTCATGAAATTGAAAAGGCGGGGTCTCTGAATTTAGAGGTTATTTATGTCTTGAGTCGGCCGGATACAGATTGGGGCGGAGAAATCGGTTATCTGAATGGCAAAAAGATTCAGCGTTATTGCGGCAACGGTCTAGCAGACAAGGAATTCTATCTGTGCGGGCCTCAGCAGATGATGCGGCAGCTCATCCCAGACCTGCGGAATCTGGGTGTGCCAGAGAGCCAGATTCATTTTGAAAAATTTTTCTTATGAAAAGGAGTTGAAAAAATGAAGCGCTTGAAAAAACTGAAATGGGTGACCACAATGACTATTATTTGGCTAATTCTATCGGCCTTGAGCATCGCTATCATACGCAGTACCAGTCAACAAAGGAAAGAACAACATGCCAGACATGAACAGCAAGGATAGCCAGAATAGTGAGAAAATGAGAATAAGCTGCAAATCTCGCACGATAGTCTACAGTTGTTTGGAGAATGTGCTTGATTACAATTTTTTTGAGGAGGGTTAATTATGAAGCGAAGAGAATTTTTAGCCACCAGTGCAGCTTTGACGGCAGCGGGGCTGTTGCCAGGGACTCTGCTTTCTGAAGCTGTGAAGCAAGAAAATGAAAAGAAGTTTCCGAAACCCTTGGAATTTCAGATGGTTGGGGACACGAAAGAATTTGAACTGTTCATCGACATCGCCCAGCAGGAGCCGGTGCCGGAGTTTGAGTTCCACACCTTGTCTTTTAACAATCAGATACCCGGCCCGGAAATCCGAGTAAATCGGGGCGACAAGGTGCGGGTCAAATTCAAGAACAAAACCGAATTGAACCACACCATCCACTGGCATGGTTTGCATGTGCCCTGGCGCATGGACGGCGTACCCTATGTGACTCAAATGCCGGTAATGTCGCAACAGGAGTTTGTCTACGAATTTGTGGCCGAACCGTATGGCACCCACTTCTACCACTGCCACTGGGGTACGTTGCTGCACATGCAGTCGGGCATGTTTGGCAGCATCATCATCGAAGAACCGAAGGACGATCCCATCAAGAAGAAATTCCCTTACGAGCGTGAATACACCCTGATTTATTCCGCCCACGATACCAATTTCATTCGCGGAGAATTGAACTACATGTTGGATCGCATGAAGGAGCGGATGTATCTAATGAAAAATGGCCGGTTCGATAAAGAACGCTTTGCCACGTTTGATACCAAAGAGCAGTTTCTGGAAGCCATTAAAAATGGTTACAGCCCACCTTATACGATAAACCGCAGAGCGCCCTCGGAACTCCCGCAGCCGCAGTGGTTTACCGTAAACGGCAAAAGTTATCCCATGACGCCAACGCTCTATATCAACGAAGGTGAAAATATCCGCGTGCGCTTGATCAACGCCGGTCAGTTGGAGCATTCTCTACATCTGCATGGCCATGATTTCTGGCTGGTCTGCGACGACGGACTTCCGGTTCCGCAACCCTGGCAGCAGAATACAGCTCGCCTGAGTCCCGGCAAGACGCTTGACATTATCATTGAGGGCAAAAATCGGGGCATTTGGACTTTCCATGATCACGATACCAGCCGGGTTACGAATAATGGTTTGTACCCAGGGGGGACTCTGATGGCGCTGGTCTACGAAGATATGCCGCCCGAGGAAGCCGAGTTAGATATGATGGCCAAGAAAATGGGTCTGAAATCGTTACCGATTGTGGCGCTGGATGAGTAATATTTAAATTTCGGGATTGATGAAAACTAAAAAGGAGGCTTGTGAGATGTTTAAGCAAAAATTATTTCTAAGCTTGTTTAGCGCTGTAATCATGTTTGCGCTGAAGTATCCGGCCTACCCTCAGGTCACTCCGGAAATTCAGTTGGGTGCGAGAGGGGTCATGTCTTTCAATGTGGATCGCGCTTCGGGCGAGACCGCTTCCGCGGTTAATGATTTTTCCGACAGCGGACCGCTTGTCGGTTTTCGCCAGAAGCTCTATAACAATTTTCGTGGACAGCTTGTAATCGGATTTCAATTCCCGGATGCCGACTCCGACTTAGGGCAACTCTTCTTTCATCAGGTATTTCTAAAAATCGAAGACCAATCCAATATTCTAAAAATGGGTCGCTCCCGTGTCAGAACAGCCCTTATTGAATTCCCTACTTTGCGGGATGACGATGCGCTGCATTTTACCGATGTTTTGAATCCCTTTTCCGCAGGCGAGAACAGCGAAGATAACCAGTATGGCAACGTGTTGGAAGGGACGCACATATTTGGCCAGCGTTACTGGCTGCGGCTGCACGGCGAGCATTTCACAGAAACGCCCACCGCGCCGGGCGCTGCGGAAACGGATTTCAGCCTGAACGCCATCGGGCTCTCTTTTGCATACCGCGTGCCCGCAAGCCAGAGATGGAATCGTCCGATTCTTGACCAGGTTGGTATCAGCTTCAACAATTTTTTGACCAATCGTCCCGGAGATTTCAGTGAATTTGAGCAAGCCTTGAAGAACATTATTGTTTCGACTGTTGTAAATGTAAAACCCAATCCCATGCACTTCTTGGATGTACGGCATCAAACGATTTACAATGTGGGCTTCGGTGAATTCACCGAACTGAACGAATACGCTGATCTGGCGCGTACTAAAGCAATTGGGACGTTCACCTCGCTGCGCTACCTTTATCGCAGTTTAGAGCGCCCCACGATGCAATTGGCGCTTTCTTTCGGCTACAAGACCTTTCCTGATCTGGCAAATGCGACTGAACAATTCCAGGTTGTCGCCAATGGCTTTTATCGATTAGGTGAAAATTTTGATGTAGGCTTGCAGTTTCAATATCAAAAGTTCAACGGCGATTTAAGAGGAATCTTAGGAAGTAATGAAGCGCGCATCCAATTTGCCTTGATTTACTCTATCGACCAGTTGTGGAACAACCAGTTTGACGACCGGGACTCGCTGTTGAATCTGGAACATGGGTATATTCCTTAGGATAACCATCACTTTACACAAGAATGAACCGATGGAAAAGGAGGTGATTGGCATGACAAAAGACCCTGTCTGCGGCATGCAAATAGATGAAAAGAACGCCGCCGCAAAAATGGAGCACATGGGCAAGACCTACTACTTCTGCTCGGAGTCGTGCAAAAAAGAGTTCGAAAGCGGTCCGCACCAATACATGCATAAGTAGGCCAGGCTTAGAGCGCCTAACCCTGACGAGGGTTCGGAACCCTCGTCAGGGTTTTGACCCACCAATAATCATTCAGTAAAAGAAGGAAGGAAGTCGAACATGTGCTGTCTAAGGAAATATCTACCGTTGTTCATCATTTCAACATGGGCATTCATGGCATGCAGTGAGAAGCCGTCCACAACCCAATTACCCGACCAACTCGCCGATTTGCATTTGGCGCGCATGGAAAAAGATGAGGTGGCAAAAAGCAAGCTGAGCCGGATGCACCACGGCGTTGATTTTGCCGAGTACGAGAGCGTAATTGGCACGTACCGAGAAGGAGAAAATGCAGCCACTGTGTATCTGACCATTTTTGACGATGACGAAAAATCGGCCCAGATGATGTCAAGAATGGTGAAAAATCTTAAGGCGCAAAAATCATCGGAATTTTCATATACGAAGGAATTTGAACGGGAAGGGAAAGTCATTCATTCGGCGGCTGGCGCAGGCGAGTCCCACTACTTTTTCCGGGATGGCAGAAAAAACATCTGGATTTCGGCACCACCAATGCTGGGTGAGATGGTCTTGAATGACTTTCTAGCCAGGTCGAAATGATCTGTCATTTGTTTGTTTTGAATCTATAATAGCGAGAAACTTTCAAATTTCTAAAGAGGTGAGTCTTATGGCAAAAGACCCAGTTTGTGGAATGGAAGTCGATGTCCAAACCACTCAAAACAAATGCGAATACAAAGCAAAAATGTACTACTTCTGCACGCCGTTGTGCATGGTGACTTTTCAAAATGATCCGGAGAAGTATTTGAAGAATTCAAATGGGGAACGCTAAGCTTTTTGGGCAATTGTGGAGCGTAAAATGGAAACTTATGATGTGATAGTCATCGGATTGGGACCCGGCGGCAGCACCGCTGCCCGTGAACTGGCGCTTAAGGGTCACAGCGTCCTTGGACTCGAAAAGGTCAAGATGCCGCGCGTCAAGCCATGTGGCGGCTGCCTGTCGGCGAAAATCCAGACCGTTCTTGATGAGACTCTCGAAGCGCTCGCTGAAGAGACCATCACCCGGGTTATCCTTACCTTTCACGGAGAGGGTGACATCAGAGTCGAATCGCAAGAACCCATCGCCTATATGGTCAGTCGGGAAAAATTCGACTATCACCTATATAAGAAAGCCGAATCTGCCGGCGCCGAAGTCCACGATGGCGAGCCGGTGACGGACATCGAGCAGGACGACGAAGGCTACGTTGTCAACACGCAGAATGCGCGCTATCGCTGCCGTTTTCTTATCGGTGCCGATGGCGTCAATGGTGTAACCAGTCGACTTCTGGGTTATGCTTCCAGAAGAAACATCGCTGTGGCGCTCGAAGGAGAGGTGAAAGTTGAGGAGCGCTCGCTCAAACAGCTCAACGGTACGGTGCGATTGGATGTTGGCGCCATCCCTTACGGCTACGGCTGGATTTTCCCGAAACAGGACCACTGGTCTCTGGGCGTGGGTTCGGTAAAGGAGCTGAACAAGCATCCAAAAGACTTCTACTCGGGTTTCCTTGAAGAGCAGGGTGTCGACGAGATCAGGCAGGAAGAGAAGCTTCGCGGCTATCGCATCCCCCTGTTTGCCAGCTCGAAGTCCCGGCTTACCAAAGGGCGCTCGCTTCTGGTCGGCGATGCTGCGGCTCTGGTCGATCCCTTTTTGGGCGAGGGCATCTACTATGCCATCCGCAGTGGCCGGATAGCCGCCGAGACCATCGATGCCGCAATCGAAACGGACGCCCCAGAATTTCCTGAATACCAGCAACGCGTGGGGCAAGAGTTTTTTCCCGAGTTCGAACCAGCCCACAAGATCGCGCAGTTGAGCCACCGCTTCCCGCGTCTGGCGTTTGCTTTATTCAAATTTAAGCCTGCCGTCGGTGAGGCTTTAATGCAGGTTCTGCAAGGCTCGCTGAGTTACAGTGATTATTGGCGTCAGATGAAAAAGGATGTGAAATTCGGAGTCTTTGAGTTCCTCAATCCTCTCAAAACGCCACAAAATGAAGTGGAAGCCACGTATGACCGTATCGCTCGCCAATATGATGCCGGCGATTTTCTCTGGAAGCAGGTCTTTGCCAAATCTGCCTGGAGCCATTTTGAGAGTTTGGTAAAGGAAGTCATTCCCAAGCATGCCGTGATCTTGGATGCAGGAGCAGGTACAGGTGAATCCACCAGAACCGTCTTGCGTTTAGCGAAACCGAGGCGGATTGTGGGAATCGACGTCTCCTCCGGCATGCTGAATGTCGCGCGTGAAAAACTGCTCGATCCGAGGGTCGAATTGAGGAAAGCTGACATGCGTCGGCTTCCCTTTGCTGACAGCTCTTTCGATGCCGTGGTCAGTACCTGGGCGATCGAAACCCTGTCCGACCCCAAAGCGGCGGTGCGGGAATTCCTGCGTGTGATCAAAGAGGATGGTTATGTGTTATATGTATTTTCCAGTATGCCCAAGTTCGGTGCAGCGCGGCTTTATTCTTTCATGCTGGAAAAGTTTCTGGGCAAAACGTTCGATTGGCGGTTTTTGCCCGGAAAGGAAAGGCCGTACCATGATTGCCAGCATTCCAGTCTAACGTCCTTTGGCAACGGCCTGATGACCGTGGTCGTGCTGCGAAAGTGCTGCTCGGTGGAAGACGAAGCAGCGCCCTGTCTTCTTTCAGAAACCTGGGATATGGAAAAAGTCACCGGAGGGGTCAAATGACAAACCTGTTGAGAAAAGTCAAAAGTTTGGGCAGAAAAGCTTCACGCCAAGCTGTTGTTGGTTTGGCGCTTGGTGGCGGTGGCGTGAGAGGATTGGCGCACGTCGGCGTGTTAAGCGTTTTTCAGCGTGCGGCCATCCCGGTTAAAGCCATTGCCGGAAGCAGCATGGGCGCCATCGTTGGCGTGGCTTACGCTTTGAATCCCGATTTTTCCAAGGAATTTATGGCAAAGCAAATGGCTGATTTGGGCCTCTCCGTGCAGGGCGGGCTGTTGGAGAATGGGAGGGACAAAGAATCATTTGTGCAAAAGATACGCCAATTTATAGACACAGAAAGGTTTATCGTGGATGCCATGCTGGGCTGGGGGATTTTGCCGGAGACCAGGATTTTGGAATCGCTACGCCGCCTGATGTTGGGTAAGCGACTTGAAGAAACCCAAATTGCAATTGCCGTGGTCGCTACGGACCTGCTTAGTGGCGATAAAATCGTGTTCAGAGAGGGGCCTGCTGATTTTGCCATCCAGGCGAGTTCGGCTTTACCCGGATTTCTGCCGCCGGTGGACGACCAGGATCGCCTACTGGCCGATGGCGCTTTCATCGATCTGATTCCGACCACGGTGGTTCGTGATTTGGGGGCTGATTTTGTCATCGCGGTGGACGTGGACCAGGAAGGTCTGCGGGTGGAAGTGCATAACGGTCTGGAGGCATTTTTGCGCGCTGTCGACCTCTGTGCCCGCCATCATAAGCGTCACCATCTCGAGTCAGCGGATCTGGTGATACGGCCGGATTTTGACCAGGCCGTGAAACCGCTGGACTTTTCAAAAGCCGAGCTATGCATCGAAGCCGGAGAGCAGGCAGCGGAGCAAATGTTGCCGGAACTGCGCGAACAGATGAACAGGCAGCATTCTTTAAGTAAAACAGCGAGCACAGAAGGATAGCTAAGATGAGTCAGGCTGTGTCCACTCGTTTTTTGAAAGGCGGTTGTCAGTACAATTGAGTGAAAAGCGAAATGATGATGGAAATCTTCACAACAAATTTCGACGTTTTGGGTGTAAACACAGTCTTTCACCTCATCAGGCTTGTGGTGCTGCTGGTAGTGTTATACATGCAGTGGCGGCAGTGGCGCGAACGACGCAGACCAGACTATCTTGTGGCCCTTCTTTCCTTCGCCAGCCTGGTTTTCGCCGAGCTTTTCATGACCTATTTTTACACCTCCGGAATTCTGCAGCACCTGAAAAGACCCGTGAGTCAACACCCATTCTGGGGCGATTTCCTGCAAAGTCTGTCGTTGGTTGTGCTGGCACTGGTCACGCCCTATCTGGCTTCCAACAGTTCGCGACGGCCGCATTGGAAATCGCTTGAGCTCTGGAGCGCGCTGCTTGTTTTGCCAGCGCTCCTAGCGCTGCCCATGCTGCAGTTTATATCATTAATTTTAGACAGCGTTCCGCATTATTCAAACGCGGTGTTGAGCTTTTATGCAAGTTCCTTTTTGGGTTGGGCGCTTTATACGGTGTTGCGGATGGGCAACAAGTATAGAGTCCAGATACTTCTGTCGCTGGCTTTTTTAATTCTCTCCCAGATGTTCCACCTAGGTTACTTTTTAGGGGTGACGTTAAGTTGGTTCCCCATCCACTTTGGCGAGCGCCTTTTCTCGACCTTTGGGTATGTTGTGTACCTGGCCTTCATGCACGATCGCATCATCACAGAAAAAAGAATGCTTCTGGATGAGGTCGAACAGGCAAATGCCGAACTGCAGCGACAGGATAAACTCAAGAACCGATTTCTTTCCCTGGCTTCACACGAGCTGCGTACACCGCTTTCCGCCATTAACTCGGCAGCGGCGTTGTTACGCCGAAAGAATCTGACCCGGAGCGAGCAAACGGCTATGGCTGAACTCATTTGTAGGCGTTCGAAAAACCTGGCGGTGCTCGTCGGAGAACTTCTGGATGTGGCGCGCATTCAACTGGGAACCCTGGAATACCGCATGCGGCCATGTGCAATAAATGATCTGCTGCAAGAGACCGTGCAGGAGATGCAGCCGTTGGCAGAAGAAAAAAATATTTCGCTTGAATTGCATAAGCCGGATAAACCCACAATGATTAAGGGAGATGCCGAACGCTTGCGGCAGCTTTTGTACAATCTCATCGCGAACAGCCT
The DNA here is from genome assembly GCA_011775825.1 of Candidatus Zhuqueibacterota bacterium. GTDB lineage: Bacteria > Zhuqueibacterota > Zhuqueibacteria > Oceanimicrobiales > Oceanimicrobiaceae > JAABYK01. Next base: position 18,401 of record JAABYK010000021.1, read on the forward strand.
AAAATTCACTTCGAATGGTGGGAACATCCGTGTGCAAAGGTATCAGAAAGGTGACAAACTATATTTGCGTGTGGAAGACACGGGCTGCGGCATCAGCCCGGAGCGTCTGCCACGCATTTTTGACCTGTATCATCACACAGAGGATTCAGAAAATACGAGCACGAATGTGGGACTCGGCCTGTTCATCGCCAAAGCCATTGTGGAAGCGCACCAGGGCACCATAGCAGTGAAAAGTAAATTGGATCAGGGCACGGTCTTTACCATTTGCCTTACCTGCTTCAACTCTGAACGCGTTGGTTCGCACGAAACTGCTCAAACTGTATCGAACCCTATTTGAACCTTAAAGGAGGTGTATTCAAATGTCTACCAACAGTAAAAAGAAAATGGTTGTCGTAGTGGACGATGATCCAGACATTCTGTCGACATTAAGGCTGGCACTGGAAAAGGAAGGATATCGCGTGATAACCGCCGAAAGTGCGGTGCAATTGTTGACCAACTTTCCTCACGGGGAGCCAGACCTTATTCTCCTGGATATCATGTTGCCTTGGATGTCTGGCTATGATATATGCTATACACTCAAAAAGAAATTTAATGATTGTCCGATCATCATGATTTCTGCAAGGAGCCAGCGACCTGACATAGAACGCGGTTTCTGGTCGGGAGCCGATGAATATTTTACCAAGCCGCTGGATTTGGATGTGTTGCTTGAGAAAGTCGCGGAATTAACAAGTCAATCATCGGCGACTTAAAGGGGATTTACAGGGATGTAACTTTACTAAACTTTTGAAGTTTAGTAAAGTTTTTTGGTATTCATGAATTCTACCCATGAGTAGGAAAAAAAGTGCCTGGAAAGGAGGTGAGTGCAAGATGGACTGGCTTGCTGAAAACTGGTTCTGGGTACTCATTTTAGTTTTATTCGTCGTACAGCACATGTTTGGCCATGGCGGACATGGAATGCACGGTGGCCATGAACATGGTAGACACACCGATGAAGAAAAACCTGAAAAACATGAACATCGACATCATTAGACGGATGAATTTGGTTTTCGATTGATAACTTGTAAAATGTAAAATAGCAAAGGAGGGACAGAGATGTTAAACATGAAAGTTGTCACCTGGTCCTTGGGATTGTTTACAGCTTTTAGTTTTGTCGTTTGCGTCTTTTACGGCCTGGTTACCCCACAGAGTATCCACATGCATAACTTCCTGGAAATCGTGCTCCCGGCCTTCAAGTGGCTCACCTGGTGGGGATTCCTTTTGGGATTGGCTGAAAGCTTTCTTTATGGTGTTTATACTGGTTTGGTGTTTGTGCCGATCTACAATTTCTTTCATAGTCGATGGCTGAAGCTTTAGCTTAACTCAGTCACAACTTAAAACAACGTATAAGAATCGCGCACAACGAATACAAGATAGAAAGGGGTTTATAAGATGGACAGAGGCATTGAACATGCCGGGGCCTGGGGCATAGCTCTGATCGTCATCGTCATTGCGTCATGGCTGCTTTATCGTTATCTCGCTCCGAAAACCTGGCGCGAGTGGGCCAGTGCCGGACTGGTGCAGGCATTTATCATTGCTTTATACGCGGAGATGTATGGCTTCCCGCTTACAATCTACTTGCTCGTTCGATTTTTTGGATTGGATCGTGGCTACATCGATGCAAATCTTTGGTCTACTCTGCTTGGCATTGGTCAGACGGGCATGATGATCTCGATGATTGTGGGCTATGTATTGCTGTTTGGCGGCCTTGGCATTTTCCTGCAAGGCTGGCGCGAACTTTACCGGGCGCGCCAGGAGGACCAGCTTGCGACCGAGGGATTGTACAGCTTTGTTCGACACCCGCAATACACGGGATTGTTCATTGCACTTTTTGGGGAGGGGGTCGTGCATTGGCCGACAGTCTTCTCAGTGGGACTGTTCCCGATTATCGTGGTTGCCTACACCCTTCTTGCTCGCAAGGAAGAGCAGAAGGTGATTGAGCAGTTCGGGGAGAGCTATCTCGCGTATATGCAACAGGTGCCGATGTTCATCCCGTTGAAGGGAAAATGGCGGCAGTTTGTCGAACAATCCAAAATTTCTTCGAATGAGGCTCAGTAGCGCGATTGAATCATTGTTCGTCTAACGAGCTTGAGGAAGTCGTAGGCGTGGATGAGGGCCTGGTGCGTCAAGTGGCGAGAGCAGCGGATGGCAGCTATTTCGATTTGGAGCTTGATTGAGGGGTAACTGATAAGAGAGGGCTTAGTTGCCGGCACCTTGTAGACTATTCTACACATACAGTAGATTATTCTTCATTTGTGTGACTGAGGGTAAGTTGAGATGTGGGCCTAGGACTGTGCAAATTCGTTTGATTTTACAGGGATTAGGAAATCAAGCCTTTTATTGGTACACAACTTGCGAAGAAACAGGCAAGCTTATAAAGGGTGGTGACCTTTTAACGGTCTCAAGCTGTAGGTTCGACATTTGGAGGGTGCAAAAATGCTTAAACTCGCGGACTTTGTTATCCGACACCGTTGGGGGATTATCGCATCTGTTGTGGCGCTCACCGTCTTGTTCGGCTGGCAGGCGTCCAAAGTCGGCCTCAATGCCGACTTTTCCACCTATCTGCGCCAGGATGACCCGTTGGTGCAGGAGTACAACCGCGTCGGGGATGTCTTTGGCGGCAACGCTATGGGCTATGTGCTGGTGACGACCGACGAAGTCTTCAGCAAAGAGAATCTGAACCTGGTGAAAAAGTTGACGGATGCTTACGAAGACGTGGACGGCATCTCCTATGTTACCAGCCTGACCAACGTTATCGACTTTCGCAGAACCGACTGGGGATTGGAAGTAGGCAAGCTGCTCAATCACGGTGAAATTCCTCAAACGCCAGAGGAATTGTCGGCGCTCAAATCATACGTCCTAAACAAGGACCGCTACGAGGGCAATCTGGTTACTGAAGATGGCAGCACCACCGCTATCGTTTTGCGGTTCGCCGGCGGCGACAATAAGGCTATCAGTCAGTTTGCCACAGCCATGCGGGTCAAAGCTGCCACCGATATTGTCATACCACCTGAAAAGCTACCCACGGGCACGAACATCTATTACGGCGGCATGCCCTTCCTCATTTTCAACATGACCCTGCTCATCACCGACAACCTGATGATTCTCGTGCCGCTGATGGTGCTGGTATTGTTGGGGATTCTCTACCTGGGCTTTCGGCACTGGGCCGGTGTGCTGTTTCCGTTACTCGTGGTGCTGGTGACCGACATCTGGGTGATCGGTCTGATGGGGATGTTCGGCTTGAAGTTTGATTTGCTCAGCGGCATCATGCCGGTGGTGCTGCTGGCTCTGGGCAGTGCCGACGCCATTCATCTACTGAAGCGCTATTTTGAGCGCAGGCGTTTGGGCGAATCGGCGCATGATGCCTCACGGCGGGTGTTTAAGGAAATGGGCATTCCCATCGCGTTGACCACCGTCACGACCATGGTCGGCTTTGCGTCCCTGGTCATTTCGGATTTTTCGGTCATCAAGCAATTTGGCCTGCTCACCGCCCTGGGCGTTCTGCTGGCGCTGGTCGTGACCCTGACGCTTTTGCCGGCGTTGCTTTCCTTTGGCGTCACACCGAAACCGGTCAAGATGAAGAAAGCCAAACGCACACATGGACTCGATTGGCTGGCCGTGTTTGTTTACCGACACAAGTATGGTGTGCTTATTGGCGCCGCTGCTGTTGTGATTCTGGCTGTGGTGGCGATACCCAGAATCGTAAAAGACGTCGACTGGTCTTTGTGCCTGCAAAAAGGCAGTGCGCCGTTTCATGCCGAAATGTTGCTGCGGGAAAAATTTGGCGGTTCACTCCCCATTCAGGTGCTCATTAAGGGCGATCTGAAAGACCCGGCGGTACTGACCATGATGCGAAACATCGAACGCCGTCTGGAGACGGTCCCGCTGGTGAGCAAGTCGCAATCCATCGCCAGTATCATTGCCGAAATGAATGATGTGATGAACGACCGCTACGTGGTGCCGGAACGTCATCAAGGGGTGGCCAATCTCTGGTTTCTGGTGGAAGGCGAGGACATGATGGAGCAAATGGTGGCGAACGAAGACAAGGAAGCCCTGTTGCAGGCGAAACTCAGCACCTGGCACACAGGATCACTCGTGGCAGCAGTGGACTCCATCAACGCCTATCTGGCCACCCTTCCTACAAAGATTGCAGAGATCGATCTAAACAAGATACCGTCATCTGCGAAACGTGAATGGCTTCTGCTACGAAAAGGGAAAATACTACGTAACCTGCGACAGGATCTGCAAAAGTATGACATTGACCTGGGTGCGGACGTCCTGCAACGTGTGACAGACGTAGCCCTGAATTTTCAACTCAAGGCAGATACGCGACAAAATATTGCGGCTGCCGTAACCGACTACCTGCGCAGTCCGGAGGCAGAAGCGGCGTTATCCGAGGGGGCCATGAATCGGGTCAGTACACTCATTAATCAGAATCTCAGTCAAAGCCTGCCCGATAACCCGGAATGGATCAAAAAAATTGTTCTCGAGACAGCATCAGGAGTAAATCAAGACGATGCTGACTGGCTGGCCCAGTCGCTTGTGGAGGTGATCCGCGTGCAACTGGGTAAAGCCCGGATCGCGCCCGCCATCGCAGCGCTGCGACAGGCACTGCCCCAATCATCACTTCATAACAAGAACCTGCTACGTGATGTCAAGGGCACATTGTGGCAGGCCAATGAAAACCATCTTTATGTTGATGCCGCTCTGGCAGCCTATATACTGCCCGACGATAATCCCGCTATGCGGGAAGTCGCCTGGCAGTTCGAGCAGACCGGCCTGCCACCGGTGTTGAACCAGATGGAGGAAGAGCTCACGCCGACGCAGGTTGAGAGTCTTCTTACTTCCCTTATCTTTGTCATTATCCTGCTGGCGATGATTCACCGGTCTTTGCTGGGCGGTCTGCTGGCGGTCATTCCCATTACCCTGACCATTCTGGTGAATTTTGCCGTGATGGGCATCCTCGGTATCGGTCTGGATGCCTTCACTGCCATGATTGCATCGTTGGCCATCGGTCTCGGTATCGACACGGATATTCACTTTGTGTCCCGGCTTCGCGATGAATTGCAACGTGTTGGCAGCCAATTAGAGGCACTAAAAAGGACCCTCAGCACCACCGGCGTGTCCATCATCATCAATGCCGTGGCCGTGGGACTGGGATTTGTCGTGTTGCTGGCTGCCGGCGGTCAGCACATTCGCCGCTTCGGGGGACTGACCGCTCTGGCCATCCTGTTGAGTGCGGTGTTTACTTTGACGGTTCTGCCATCGCTGTTTCTGTGGCTGCAGCCCGAGTTTTTGAGACAAGAAACGGACGGAAGCCCGAGTTCGGAAACGAAAACTGACATCCGCGATCCGCAGCCTTCGGAAATATTAACGCCTGAGAAAAAGGAGGCTTAGAAAATGAAACGACGCAATTTTAAACTATGGATAAGCTTTTTCACGTTGCAAGCGCTCACTTTGCCAGTGGCGGCACAAAACGGCAGCACCCTTCTTAGCAGGGTCGACTCAACTTTGAACGCTTTCAAAGACATGACCATGTTGGAAAAAATGACCCTGATCGATAAGGACGGCTCGCAGAAGGTGCGCGACACCAAGATCTATCAAAAGGGAACCGAGATGCGCCTTGTGCGTTTTCTCACACCTGCCGACGTGCGCGGCGTCGGTTTCCTGCGGCTGGCTGAAGATCGCATGTATCTGTATCTGCCGGCGTTTCGCAAGGTGCGACGCATCGCATCGTCGGTCAAAAATGAAGATTTTATGGGGACCGACTTTACCTATGAGGACCTTTCGCAAACCGAATATGCTGAGGATTATAGAACAAGTTCCATCGATGAAAAAGAGGGTCAATACGTGCTGGAACTGACACCCCGACCGGACGCCGATGTCAGCTACGCCAAGCTTGTTCTTTTTGCAGACCAGTCAAATTATGTGATCCGCAAAATCGAATACTTCAACGAACGTGATAAAATGGAAAAAGTGCTGACCGTAGATAACGTCGAGGAAATCGCCGGCTACTGGATCGGCAGGCGCATGGAGATGCAGAGTCTGAAGGATGATCATCGTACTGTACTCGAATTAAAAGACATAAAATTCGATCAGGGATTGTCTGACAATTTTTTTAGTGAACGCAATTTGAAAAGGCCGGAGCGGTGAACGGCATCGCTAGACTGCTTCTGGCATTGACATTCTTGATGCCTATCGGACTGGCAGCACAGCCTGAATTTGGCGGCTTCCTGCGGCTGGATAAACGTGTCAATGTCGGCGGAGACAGCCTGACCATCGCCGACTTTTACAACCGTTTTCGCCTGGAGACGACCACGTCCCTCGGCCAGCAACTGTACGTTTTTTCCAGCGCAGATTTTCGGTTCTATGACCTGCCCCGGGTGAGTTCTCTGGAAGGGCTGGAAGATGCGACCCAAGAATTCCCAACTGAGCTGACGTTATGGGAGGCCTACGTCGATGTCTACGGTTTCCTGTCTGACAATTTCGACCTGCGGGTGGGCAAGCAGCGTTTGGCCTGGGGGACAGCGGATAAGCTGAATCCCACCGACAACCTCAATCCTGACGACTTCTCGGACCTGGTGAATTTCACGGACAAAATTCCAACCTGGGCCGTAAAAGGGACCTACTACTTCGGCGATGTGACGTTGACCGGCGTCTGGCTGCCGACCCTCACACCCATCCTGTTGCCGCGGAACGGTGCTTCTTTGTTCCTCGGTGAACAGGTCAGTTCTTTTCAAAATAGCCTGACCCTGCCGGCGCAGCGACCCCAAAACAGCATGTTTGGCGTCAAGCTCGACAGCCGTTTTGGTCTCTGGGACTATTCGCTGAGTTACTTTAACGGGTATGATGACATTCCCGTTTTAAGGCGTCTGGTCATTTCAGACGACGTCGGCAGTTCTGGACAACTCGATCTCGGTTTTCCTAAAATGCAGGTCATAGGTGCAGATTTCGCAACCGAGCTTTTCGGCGCCGGTTTTTGGGGCGAAGGCGCCCTCTTCATCCCCGAAAAAGTGGTGTCTCAAACAACGGTTGGAAATGTCACGCAGACAAACGTCGAACTGGATGACGAGCCTTATTTCAAATTCACGCTTGGCGGCGACTATACGTTCCCGAATGGTTTCTATGTCAACGGTCAGTGGATGCACGGTTTTTTCACCGAACGCGGCAGGGAAGCCCTGCATGACTACTTTTTCCTGGAACTGGAAAAGAGCTTTCTGCGCGACGAAGTCAAAGTTAAACTGGACGGCGCTCTGGAAATTGCTGACTGGAACGATATCGGTGCGAGTTACGGTTCTGGTGTTTTCCCCGAAGTGACCTACCAGGCAATCGACAACCTCGAGATGTCGCTGGGAGCTTTCATGATTATTAACGGCGAGGCGGACACGTTTTTCGAGAACTGGCAGCAGGCCGATCAGGTCTATATGAGCGTGAAAGTGGATTTTTAGAAAACAAAGGGCGGTTTTAATTTAACGATATTAGGAGGAGAAGATTTTGAGTGAACCTACATTTTGGCAGCAATACGGTGAAGCAGCTAAAACAGCTATAGGATTTTTCTGGAAAGCAGGATGGGCTTTTGTGCTTGGATATGCTGTAAGTGGTATGATTCAGGCCTTCGTCCCAAAGACGAGACTAACACGGTACATGGGACAACCAGATGCGAAAAGTGTTTCGCTGGCAACGATTTTCGGAGCTGCATCCTCCTCTTGCTCTTTTGCTGCCCTTGCAGCAGCTCGTTCCCTAGTACTGAAAGGGGCACATTTTGTGGCGGCAGTTGCGTTTATGTTCGCCTCGACCAATCTGGTCATTGAGCTTGGCATTCTTATTCTGATATTCTTAGGATGGCAATTTCTGGCCGCTGAAGTCATTGGTGGTTTATTATTGATTTCGGTCAGCAGCATCCTAATTCGGATAACGTATCCACAAAAGTGGCTGCAAGAAGCACGCGAAAAAGTGGAAGAAGAATCAGCGGAGGAGGAAGAGTCTTTCGACTGGCGGAAACGCATTAAGAGTCGCATGGGGTGGCATCTCGTCGGTCATAAGTTTGCCATGGACTGGAAGATGGTGTGGGAGGAAATTCTCATTGGCTTTACGATTGCGGGTTTTGTCGCAGTGTTTGTTCCTACGAACGTTTGGGAAAAGATTTTTCTCATGGATACAGGTATTGTGTTACCGGAATGGTTGAAGATCCTCGAGAATGCGGCCGTGGCTCCTTTTGTTGCGGCATTGACTTTCATAGGCTCCATGGGTAACATTCCACTGGCGACGGTACTCAACGCCAACGGCATCGTCTTTGCAGGCATCATGGGGTTCATATACTCCGATCTCATGGTGCCGCCGTTGGTGCGTATCAACGCCAAATATTACGGTTGGCGCGTGGCCTTGTATATTGCCGGGATCATGTATGTGAGCATTATCGTTACGGCGATAGTTCTCCACGGGGTGTTTGCCATTCTCGAGATAACGCCTGAAAGCGGCAAAGCTATCGCCGAGGTGGCTCAATTCAAACTGGACTATACTTTCTGGATGAATATCATTTTTGCCGGCGTCGCTGTCTGGATGGTTGTCCTGCACTTTCAGCATAGGAAGCAACATCTTGATAATGGTCATGCAGATTCGAACGGCGGGAGCTTTAAGCGGCTCGTGGTTTACGCGTTCATAGTCCTCCTATTGGGAGGTCTCGTCACCTATTTTATTTTTGGAGAGACTCAATGAGATTATAAATCTGACTAAATCCAAATCGGAAGTTCTAGTCCAATTATGTATCGAAACAACTTAAACTGCATCTAATCTCATGAAAATGAAGAAACCACAAGCATGGTTCGAAAAGGAGGTTTGAAATGTACAAGGTGTCACTCACAATTATAATGGGTCTGTCTTTACTCACAGCGGACTCAGGTTTAGCACAGGGAAGCCACCATGGGGGCGGACATGGTCTGTGGCCTGATTCTCTTGAAACGGTCTCGGTCACCGGGACGGTGATGATCGATTCTACGTTTTTCCATCCCCTCTATTTTTTGGATGAAGACGGGGACAGCAACGCCGATTATCATCTCTCCTTTGGCCCCTGGTGGTACCAGCCTGAAACCGGCGCGTCCCGCCCCAATAGCGGTGAGACTGTAACCATCGTTGGCAGCGTTCTGGACCACATGGACCCACCGGCATTAGTTGTTTTCGAAATCGATGGTCTCACCTGGCGAGAGGCAGTCGGGTATGGCATGCATGGCTGGAATGGCGACTCTTTCTGGGACGATCATCGTGACACNNGAGGCAGTCGGGTATGGCATGCATGGCTGGAATGGCGACCCTTTCTGGGACACGCAGGGTGACACCCTGACGGTGACGGGCGTGGCCATGGTGGATACCACCTACTTCTACCACCAATATTTTCTGGATACAGACAACGATTCCATTCCCGAATATAAGCTTGGCTTCGGGCCGCCATGGTATGAGCCGGAAAGTGGCGCCACGCGTCCACAAGATGGTGAGACTGTGACGGTTTTCAGCAGAGTGCATGGGCTGCCCGGCACAGAGATGCTTTCAGTATACCAGATCAATGGACTCGAATGGCGGCCCCTCGACGAACCCGCCCCCTGGGCAGGGAGCTGGATGCATCGGGAGCATTCAGACACAACGTACGCCTATTGTGTTACGG
>JAABYK010000242.1:0-926 GCA_011775825.1 Candidatus Zhuqueibacterota bacterium
TGAAATACGTGCTTCAAAATGCCCTCATGGAGGACACCCCGCAAGGCGATTTCGACCGCGGCAAGGATACCGTCGATACGCTGGCCCAGGTGCAACGTCGCGCCCTGGTGCGGTTGATTGTCATTGCCGGGCAGTTGGAAAAAACTCTGGGATCCTGATACAAAGACAGAAGGACTCCAAACTGCAAAAGGGAATTAGCATGAATCGTTTGTTGCAACGTTTATTCTTCATTTTACTTGTGCTCACTGGCACCCAAGCCAATGCTTACCAATCGGTTATGCTCTCGCCCTCCATTGGATTAGCATTGGGCGATGATAAAGGAGGAAAACACAACTCAACATTTTTTCGTGCGGACTTAGATTACTTCCCGGAAAAAGAGTATGGTATCGGGTTGTTCTTTGCACAGCATTCTGAATTCTTCTTCAGCTCTTCGTCCCTATCAGGCTACGGTATCGGTGCAACACGAAGATGGTGGCCAAACAAATATTTCCAACCGTATCTCCGCGCTGATGCCTTTTCATGGAGTATATACGATAACCATACCAAGATTAATTCCGGCTACAGCCCAGGATTAACTCTAGGATTTCATCTTTCAGTCAAGAGTTTATTTACTAACACATTAATCAAATATAAATTTGAAGCGCGACGGTATTTGAACATCGACGGCACAGACATCGAACAGATCAGTTTGGGACCCACATTTGAATGGTAGCCATTATCGTGATGGCCTTCTCCACTAACTCTTACACCACCCGCACACAATGCACACTGAAATATTGCCGCTCGTCCACCCACACCTTGACCGGCTCGAAACCGGCCGCCACTGCCAGCTGGGTGAAACTGTCATAGGTGTACTTGTAGGCGTTTTCGGTGTGTATGGTATCGCCACGACAAAAGCAGAGGCACCGCTTGCCGATCCTGACCTG
>JAABYK010000242.1:1092-1268 GCA_011775825.1 Candidatus Zhuqueibacterota bacterium
AGATTGAGATTAAATGCTGCGGTGAATCCAGCCTCATCATTATAGGCACGGGTCAGTACTGTGTGATCCTTCTGCAAATCAACCCCAATGAGCAAATGACCGCCACGACCCAGGGCACCTGCCACATTCCGCAACAACCGCACGGCCTGTTTCGGTTCGAAATTGCCAATGCTTGA
>JAABYK010000100.1:0-189 GCA_011775825.1 Candidatus Zhuqueibacterota bacterium
AAAGCACACCGATCTTAAAATGCTCATATCCAGATTCGAAAGACCTGGCAAATTCGCCGCTCTGCTTCTTGCGCTTCTCAATGTAGTTTTCTAAATCATCCATCATTTTCTCCTGCTCAGGTAATCCTTCTTACAGGACAGCTAAACACGCCGCAACTCAATTATTCAACTGCTTTGCCTGTAAGGCTC